>JBEIOK010000101.1:0-9766 GCA_040377605.1 Nevskiaceae bacterium
GAGCGGCCAGCGCCTTGCGCAGATAGGTCGCGGCGGCGGCACGATCGCCCTGTTCCAGCAGCAGATCGCCGTAGAAGAAATTCGGGTCGATGCCGGTCGGATTGATCGCCAGGGCCTTCTGCAGGTAGCCCTTCGCCTGATCCTTGTCCCCGAACGCAATCGGCCAGCCCGGCGCCTTGGCATACAGGCTGCCGAGCGAGGTATAGGCCGAACCCTCCAGGGCCTGCGGATCCAGCTTGATCGAAGTCTCCAGCAGCTTGCGTGCCTCCTTGATCTGCCCCAATGCGCCGAGGCCGCCGGAGATCTTGGCCTGCGAACTAAGCACGATCGCGCGCCAGATCATGGGCTCGGCGCGGCCGGGGTTGCGGGCCATCACCGCCGCCGATTGCGCGGCCAGCGCCTGGATGCGCGCATCCTGCTGCGCGGCTGGCGTCTGGTAATAGACCTGCGCCCATCCGTGCTGCAGCGCAGCGATGTCCTCGTCCAGCGAGGCGGCCTGGGCCAGACCGGCAAACGCCACCACGGTTACGGCCAGCCATGAAGCGAATCGGAACGTCATGTGTGAACTCCTGAAAGAAAGGATGGGAAGGACGCTCAGGCGAGCTGGCGCAGCGCAAACGGCCGCATCTGCTCGGTCTGCGCGCGCAGCGACTTGTCGACCAGCCGCGGAAACCAGGCGTTGATGCGCACAAACAACTTTTCCGGCCAGCCCAGGTAGCGTTCGCGCTGGTCGCGCACGATGGCCTCGACCAACTGGCGTGCCACCACCACGGGCTCGTCCTGCTTCTTCGCCACGGCCTGCGCCATCTCGCTGATTGCGCCGTCATTCAGCGCCGTGCGCGTATAGCGCGGCGCCACATAGAGCACGCCCACCGTGCTGCCATCCAGCTCACGGCGCAGGGCCTCGGAGAAGCCGCGCAACGCGAACTTGGTGGTCGAATAGGCGGCAAAGCACGGAAACGCGATCGAGCCAAAAATGGAGCCAACGTTGACGATCAATCCGCGCGGTGCATGCCGCAGATGCGGCAGCGCGGCGTGGATCAACCGCATCGGTGCCAGCACATTGGTGCGCCACAGGCGGTCAGCGATGTCCGGAGCGCCCTGCTCGAACAGGCCGAAGTGCGACACACCGGCGCAGTTGATCACCAGATCAAGACCGCCAAGTTGCGCGACCGCGTTATCCACCAGCGCCTCGGCAGCGCCCGGCTGATCCAGATCGGCGGGCGCGATCGCGGCGAGCATGCCGCGACCGGCTAGATCGTCGACGACGGCCTGCAGCGCCGCCGCGCGGCGCCCCGACAGACACAGCTTGGCGCCGCGGCCGGCCAGTTCGAGCGCAACAGCGCGCCCGATCCCGCCGCTGGCACCGGTCAGCAGGATACGGCTGCCTTCGAGTTGCATGCGAAATACTCCAGGTGAAGGCGACGGAAGATGTCGCCGTAAAGACGGAAGAACATGCGTGCGCCGTGGACGACGGCATCGCGGTCGGCCGGGCGGTCCAGCCGGTTGACCAGATCGCGGAAGAAATCGACGTGCTCCAGATCAAGCGCGCCGTGACTGTTGAGATACGTGAAGGCCTTCTTCGGCAGCTGCAGCGCACCGGCAATCTGTCCGGCTGCGGCGGTTGCCAACTCGATGCTGGTGCCCTCCAGAACATGCACCATGCCAAAGAAGCCCACGGGGTTGCCGCGATGGATCGTGTCGTAGGCGTAGCTGACCATCAGCTCGGTCTCGGCCGACGGGCGACTGTGGCGCACGGCTTCGGCGTCGCCACCGGCAGCACCGATGTCATTGAGAATCCACTCGTGGTGTCCGTACTCCTCATCGATGTAATGCGTGATGCGCTCGCGCAGCCACTCGTGCTCGTCGGTCAGACGAGCGCCGCAGGCCATCATCAGAGGTACGGTGTGCTTGACGTGGTGATAGGCCTCGGTGAGGAATGCGATGTATAACGCGCGCGTCGCGCGGCCGGCCATGACCTCTGTGAACAGGGGGACCGACAGCAGACGTGCGCGATCGGGCGCGGTGGCACTCAACAGTTCCTCGTAAAAGCTCATGTCAGGGTTCCTTCCAGGTAGAGAGCATCAATAGCGGAGCCGTACTGCGCGCGGATCTGTGCGCGGCGCAGGCGGCCATTGGCAGTGAGTTGATCGTTGGCGGGCGTGAACGCCTCGCGGGCCAGCAGCCAGCGGCGCACACGCGCGTAGTCCGGCAGTTCGCGGTTGGCGGCCTCGACCGCCGCATCGATCTGCGCCGCGTCGGCCCCGGGACGCGGCACGATCAGCGCCGCATTCCAGGGACGTGCTTCGCCGAACATGGCGGCCTGGGCAATCGCCGGATGCAGGCACAGCTCCCGCTCCACCCATTCCGGCGCGACGTTGCGACCGAAGGCGGTGACGAACATGTTTTTCTTGCGGCCCGCGAGGTGCAAATAGCCATCGCGGTCGAGATAGCCGAGGTCCCCGGTGCCCAGCCAGACATCAACCGCCAAGGCTGGCTCACCGACGTAACCGAGAAAGCGGTTGCCCGCGACTTCGATCTCGCCGTCTTCGGCGATGCGCACCTGCAGATGCGGCAGCGGCTGGCCGACGCTTCCCGCACGGTGAGCCTGCAACCGGTTGAGCGCGACGACCGATGCACATTCGGACAGACCGTATCCCTCATAGACCGGCAGGCCCAATGCCTGCGCGCGGGCCAGCAGACGCGGCGCCACCGTGGCACCACCAACGGCAATGAAGCGCAGCGACAGCGGGACCGATGGACCGGCTTCCAGCGTCTCGACCAGGGCCTGCAGCATCTGCGGCACCAGGATGGTGGTCTGCGCGCGGCTACGGCTGAGGGCCTGCAGCAGCTGCCGGGGATCCAGTCCCGAAGCGCCATTGAAGCCAACCGCCTGCATCGGCCACAGGCAGGCCGTTGCACCCGCCATAAGCGGGGCATACAGACCGCCGATGTTTTCTAGCAGCGTGGCCAGCGGCAGCACCGCCAGATGGCGATCGCCAGGCGCTGCGCCGCTGGCCTCGCGCAGCGACGCCGCGACCGCCTCCATCGACAGCTGGCTCAGACACACGCCCTTGGGCGCACCTGTGGTGCCGGAGGTGTAGGTGATCTTCTGGGTCCCGGCGGGCACCCGCGCTGCCGTCTCGGGCATCGCACGCGCCAGCCAGACCAGCGGCTCGCTATCCGGCGGCAGCGCCGCCAGCGGCATGCTGCGCACCGCCGTGACCCGCAGGGCCGTCGCCAGACGCGGATCGGCGATCACGGCTTCGACGCCAGCGCTGTCGAGCGCATGCGCGATCTGCTGCGGCGAGAAGAATGGCGGCAGCGGCACCAGTCGTACCTCGGCCGCCAGCGCCGCGAGATCCGCCAGAGCCCAGGCCGGACCGTTGTCCGTCAGCAGCCCGATCGTGCGCACGCCGTGATGCGAGATCTCGCGGGCGAGTTCGCTGACCGCCCGCTGCAGTTCTGCATAGCTGAGGCACAGCTGCGGCGACTCCAGTGCCGGCGCATCACCTCGCTCGCGCGCATGACGCGCCAGCGACTCCAGCACGCGGCTACGCAGCAGGAACGACGCATCCGCGCTCATGGTGCCCCCACGGTCGCGACCGACGCCAGTGCGGCATCGAGACCCTGCGGGTGCTGCGCCAGCTGCTGCAGGCGGAGGCTGGCGCTACGGATGTCGCCGAGCATCACCGACGGTTGATGATCGTAGTAGGTCCCCCAGCGCTGACGCTCCAGCGCCGGCAGACGATCGACCGGGGCCTGCGAGATGACCTGCAGCGGCAGGCCCAGGCGCGTGAAGCCATTGACCAGACGCGCCGAGCCGGTGAACACGACCCAGTGATACCCGCAGCTGTGCAGCATCGCGGTCAGCACCGGAATGAGCTGGCGCAGCGCGCCCGGTGTGGCACCGGCCAGATTGCCGATCTCGACGATGCGCTCACGCGCCACTCGATGGCCGACCCGCGCACCAACCATCGACTGTACCGGCGCATCGAGATACTGCTCCAGGAATAGCGGCTCGCGCGCAGCCTCGCGCATGCCGAACACTGCGTTCAGACGGCCGCTGCCCTCATGCAGACCGAACAGGCGCGGCATAAAGCTGTAGAGCTGCGCGCCATAGACCTCTGCAAAGCGCTCGCTCACGAAGCGCTCGTAGATCGGGCGGATTTCGGCGTCCGCCTCGTGCACGCACAGCGATGGCACGATCCGGCTCGTGCGGCGCGGCGCGCCTGTCACGATCTCGTCGCGGCATCCGATTTCGACACTTGCAGCGGCAGCAGAACAGTCCATGGTTGACTCCGAAGATGCAGGCCCTGCGATCAGGGCTGTCAGAGATGGAGCAACCGCGGTGCCAACGTGCCGGACGGCTTGCCGTTTCCTTATGTCTATGATTTACATGACTATTTACGGACGGTCGTCGGCCAGATCGCCCGCAGGAATCCGACACCCCGCAAAGCCTGCCGACAATTTTTGCGGCCTCGCCGCCCTGGCTGCCGGGGCTCCCAACGCAAAAGCGCCGCAGAAGCGACGCCGATGCGACCACCACAGGGAACCGGCCCTCAAAAGCCGTTGCGGCTGCCGTAGATACGGCCACTGTCGTTGTCCAGCGGCAGGGCCAGCCCCAGCTCGAACTCGAAATTCACCAGCCGAGGCGCACGCACCCTCAGCCCGAGATGCGCACTCCAGCGCACGTTGGTGTTGATCATGTCGGCCTCGCGGTAGACGTTGCCGCCCTCGACCCCGACCACCAGTCGCATCCAGTCCCAGATCAGCGGCCGCAGGTAGTTGACGCTCATCAGGTAATAGAAGTCGCCCTGGAAGCTGTTGCGGGCATAGCCGCGCAAGCCATTGGTACCGCCCAGCGAGAATGTGTCTTCGCGCCGCGGCGGGCCATTGTTGGCGACTCCACCTTCGAAGCCCCATTCCAGCGTCTGATGCGGCGTCAGGCCCAGCGGGATCGAGCGTCGGTAGTCTGCCGTGAGCCGGTAGTAGCTGTAGTCGGACAAGGCGTGCTGATCGGCGAACTCGAAGCGGGAATCGAAGCGCGAGCCGACTTCGCTGTAGATGCGGTCGTGTACGTTGCGATAGACGAGCTCCATCACGCCCGCGATCGCACTGCCATTGGGTGCCGGCGCATTCTCGCCTGCCACCTGCTGGCGTCGCCACAGCCCACCGGCGCCAGCACTCCAGCCCTGGCTGGCGGCACCGCCGAAACTGATCTTGCGGCTGCCCAGCACCTGGAACTCGTCCAGTGTCTCGTCGTATACGAAGCCCGACTCCTCGATCGGCGTCGTCGCATGCGTGCCGGACAGGTTCAGCGTGTACGGCGAATCGAATACGAACGGCGCCTTATAGCTAGCCTGCACGCTGAATTCGCGACCGCGTCCTTCTTCCTGGCGATCCGCGCTGCTGACCACGGTGCGCAGACTGTGATTGAGACCGCCGATGTTGTTCCAGCGCAGTTCGGCACCGATCGAATTCTGGCCATCGCTGTTGGCGGTCAGCCGCGGATATGGCAGCACGTACCACTTCTCTTCCACCACGAAGACCACGCGCACACCGCCCTCCACCGGCTCCTGCACGACCCTCACCTTGCGGAACAGGCCCAGATCCTGGATGGCCTGGCGGCTGTGCTCGAGCAGGGCCGGATGTGCGGTATCGCCGATAGCCATCACGATTTCGCGCTGCATCACCTCCGGCTTCGTGGTGTCGTTTCCGCGAAACTCGATTGCGCGGATCACCGGGTCGGGCGGCTCGTCGGCCCAGGCCGACGGCGTGGGGACGGTCAGCATCACCAGCGCCAGCATCGCCACCAGCACCGCCGGCATCACAGCGGGCCCCGGCGCGACCGCCCGCGGCGGCGCGCTGCGGCCGAGCACCGGCACACACAGCCAGCAAACGCTCCATGCGATCCAGGCGCTGACCAGATCATGCGACGGGAAATGCGCGCCGCGCATCCACTGCGTCGCGGCGTATCCGAAGCCGAGCGTCAGCGCGGCACCGACGGCGCGACGCGCCCGCGCGGGCCGCCGGCGCCCATAGACAAAGGCCAGCGCCAGCAGGGAAAACCCGCCGGATGAATGCCCGCCGGGGAAGCAGCGACCGGGCCGCTGATCACCGACCGGCTGCATCCGGATCCAGCTCGACTCCGCCTGTGTGCCACCGTAAGCCACCTGATCCCACGGACAGTTTGCCGCACTGTTCTCCTTGAGCCATCCCGCCGCGCCGGTCGTCAACGCGATGCTGATCAGCACGTAGAGCGCTTCGCGTCGATACGGACGCAGGCGCGGCAGGCGCAGCCCGGCCACCGCCACGATCAAGGCCATTGCAGCAACAGCGACCACCAGCCAGATGCCACCGCGGTGGGCGCCCTCCGCCCAGGCGGCCCGGCGCAGCGGAAAGCCGCCGAACGCCGGGTCGTGGAACAGACTCGCCACGGCATGATCCAGAGGCGTCAGCACCCACAGCAGCGCCGCACCCGCCAGCAGCAGCGCCAGACGCCCGTAGCGCGGGTGGCTGCGCGGCATCGTCCTGGATCGCATGGGAACCTCCGCGCTCAGCGGTAGCGATGCTGCGTGAACAGGGTGTAGGCGGTCTGGTAGTAGGCCATCGCCAGTTCAATCACCGCCGGATCGTCGGCCCGTGGTTCGAAGCGCGTGGTCTCCGCCGTCGGCGGGCCCGGCAGCCGCGTGTACTGCTGGCAGTGCGCGGCCTTGCGCAGACCGAGGATGCACAGGCGATCCCCGGACAACGCCGCCACCTCGTGATTGTGGTTGAACAGCAGCGTGCGAGGCTGGTCCTGCGGCCAGTTCAGTACGTTCTGTCCGAAGAACGGAGCCTCGTACTCGAGTCCCAGCAGGCCCAGCACCGTTGGCGCCACGTCGATCTGGCTGGTTGGCGTATCGATGCGTCCGGGCTTCAGATGACGCGGTGCATACATCAGCAGCGGAATCTCGTAGGTGTTGAGTGGAATGTCCGCCTTGCCGTAAACGCGCGCATCATGGTCCGCGACGATTACGAACAGGGTGTTGTCAAACCAGGCATGCGAGCGTGCGGCCTCGATGAAGCGACCCAGCGCGTGATCCGCATACCGGGCCCCCGCGCTGCGGCCGCCGCCGCGCGGCTTCACGCCCGGCACGCCTTCCGGAAACGTGAAGGGCTTGTGGTTGGAGGTGGTCATCACTACCGAGAAGAACGGCTGCTGATCGGCCGAATGGCGGTCAAAGTACGTCAGCGCATGATCGTAGAGATCTTCATCCGACACGCCCCACACATTGGCAAAGCGCGGCTGTTCGATCTCGCTGCGATCCGAAATCGCATACCCATTGCCGGCGAAGTACGGATTCATGTTGTCGAAGGCACCGTAACCGCCGTACAGGAAGCTGGAGCGATAGCCCGCTCGGTTCATCACCGCACCCCAGGTGGCAATGTCCTGATTGCCCTTGCGCTTGACGATCGACTCGCTCGGGATCGGCGGCAGCGATGCCGTCAACGCCTCGAGCCCGCGCACCGTCCGCGTGCCGGTGGCAAACGCGCGCGTGAACATCAGGCTCTGTGTCGCCAGCCGGTCAATGTTCGGCGTCAGGCCGCGATCGGAGCCGTAGGCGCCGACGAACTCGGCCCCCAGCGACTCCTGCACGATCATCACCACGTTCAGCCGGCCCAGGCCGTTCGGGTTGGCCGCAAAGCGGCGGGTCAGGTCGTCGCCAGCAGGCTGCAGGAACTCGCCGCCGCCCGGCGCCAGATCATCGCGTAGACGTGCCGCCAGACGTGCAGGATCGCCGGTGCGATAGAAGGCCTCGTAGTCGATATGGTTGTTGCGGAAGGCGGCGACGAATCGCGCCGGGCCATTGGCGGCCAGTTCGTTGGCGATGCGATTGGAAAACGGCACCAGCGCCTCGGCATGCCAGCTGGCCGCGATCGCGACCAGCGCAGCGATGAATCCGACCGCCACCCCCGTGCGCTGGCGATGTGAGGGCAGCGCCCGCAGGCGCAGCGTTTGTAACCGCGCCAGCAGCAGGCGCGTGCCGACCAGTGCCACGATGGCAAACAGGGTCAGCAACGGCCCGACCGGATACTCATCGCGAATGCCGCCGACCACCTCGGTGGGATAGATCAGGTAGTCGACCGCCACCAGATTGAATCGCGAATCGAACTCCTCAAAAAAGAAGTACTCGCTGGCGGCGATGAACAGCATGCCCAGGATCATCGCCCACAGCCCCACGGCCAGCAGGCGACGCGCCCGCAGGCCGCGCTGTCGCGGCGACAACAGCAGAAGCAGCAGCAGTGGAATCAGACCGAACGCAATCGCGCACAGATCATTGACGGCGCCTAGACCCAGAATGCCCGGCAGCTCACTTGCGGCGACATGGCTCGGCATGCCGAACACTGCCCACAGGCCCACGCGCACCACGGCCGACATCGCCAGATACAGCCCTCCCACCGCCAGCAGCGGTATCAACCAGTCGAAGCGGCCCAGCGCGGAACGGGAGGTTTCACGCGACGGCAGAACAGCAAAATCGAGCGTACTCATGGCAGGCGGTGTCGGTTGCGGTCGAATCAGATGATTCGTCCTGGCCGTGCAGAGACGATGCCAGGCTCCGGGCACCGGCCATCACAACGCTCAAGTCGTTGATGCTTCTTGAGTTACGCCCGTGGCGATGCGGCACGCGCGGACCTGGGGCAGGCCGCACGATTGGGCCATCGCGCAAAAATTGTCGACAGGGCTTGCAGCCCCGGCGCGCGCCGGGGAGCGAACTACGGGATATCCGCCGACCCCGACGAACACAGGGGCGTCTCGGTCGGCGGCTGTGGGCGACCCTCGGCGTCGATCAGCAGCAGGACGCGCAGATGCGCATCCACCCGGCAGGGCGACAGGTAGCCAATGGCGCCTCGCGTCTCGGCAACAAAGCGAGCCACCGCTGTCTCGGACGCCACCACATGCGGCGGCGTCACCCCGTGGAAGTACTGCTCATTCCAGTAGTCCTCCAGCGCCGCCGGCGACAGCTGGAGCACCGCGCGCGAAAACCGCTGTCGCAGCGCGTGATCGGCCGGCAGGTTGACCGGCAGGATGCGGCGCCCGTCCGGCCACAGCTGCTTCTTGCGCTTGAAGATCAGCGACAGCGTCTCGGCATCGATCATCAGCACCGTCGCATCGGCGGCCACCACGATCGCCAACGGCTCAGCCGGCGGCGCCGCGCGCGCTGCAGCCGCGAGTAGCAACGCCGACAGCATCAACAGGACCAGGGGCGTGCGCATGTCAGAACAGCACCGCGATCGAAGCCTTGAAGCCATCGACAATGCCGATATCGTTATCCGACGCGCGACCGTACTCGGCCTTCAGCGACACCGCCGGATTCAGCCGATAGTTGAAGCCGCCGAGGTACAGATTCAAATCGCGCTGGGCGCCCGACTCATGAAAACTTTCATAGCGACCGATGCCGAACAGCTTGGGGCCCAGCGGCACGACCATCTGCACATAGCTGCCTCGCTCGTCGCCACTGCCCTGCTTCAGGCGGGTGGAACGATAGGCGAACTCGCCGCTGAGCTCGAAGCGACGCCAGGCCCAGACAAAGTCCACGCCATACAGCTTGCGGCGATTGTTGGCGCTCTGTGTCAGCTCGAAATCCACAAACGACAACCCGATCTGCGTATGCGGCAACGGCGAGAACTTCACATGCCCGCCATAGGCTTCATTGAAGGTGTCCGTGCGCGGCGCCGGAAACAGCTCCTCGCCCGGTGACGCATAGACCGAATACTCGAC
>JBEIOK010000154.1:0-6393 GCA_040377605.1 Nevskiaceae bacterium
GCGGGCAGTTTCATCGGGCTTTCACAGTCTGGCGTTACCGTTTTGTGAAAGCAGCATTCCGCCAGGGGAGTTCGTATGCCCATGTCAGTCACGTCCGCGAGCGGCCACAGCCGCCGCGATTTCCTGCGTCATGTCTTTCTCACCGCCGGCGCTGTGGGGATGCCGGCATGGCTGGCCGCCTGCGGCAGCTCCAGCGCGCCGGGTGCTGGCGGTGGCGGTTCGTTTGTCGGCAAGGAATTCATGATCGCGCCCGGCCCACTGGCCACTGTCGGTCCGCTGGTCGAGACCGGGGTCGACGGCATTCTTGCGCCGGAGGGCTTCACCGTGCGCGCGGTCGCGCGCCACCTGTTCAATCCGCTGACCGGTCTCGCCGATCCGCTGGGCCTCACCGGATACCCCTGGCACAGTGCGCCCGACGGCGGTGCCGTCTATCCGGCCGACGACGGCGGCTGGGTCTACGTCTCCAACAGCGAGACCAGCCCGCGTGGCGGCGTCGGCGCGCTGCGGTTTGCGGCAGACGGCACGCTCAGTGATGCCTACCGCATCCTCGACAACACGCGTCGCAACTGCGCCGGCGGCCAGACGCCGTGGCAGACCTGGCTGTCCTGCGAGGAAACCGGCGACGGCCTCGTCTACGAGTGCGAGCCCTTCGGCACGCCGGCCAGCGCGCAGGCCAAGTCCGCACTCGGCCTGTTCAACCATGAAGCGGCGGCCGTGGACCTGGCGACGCGCACCGTGTTTCTCACCGAGGACGCGGGTGACGGCCGCTTCTACCGCTTCGTCGCCGACGCCGACGATCTTTCCGCCGACGGCAAGCGCCTGAATCTCGAACGCGGCCGCCTGCAGGCGATGAACGTCGTGGGCTACGAGAACGGCGGCTACGCCGAGGGCACGGCGCTGCACACCCTGCAGCGCACGCAGTGGGTCGATCTCGTCGACGCCGATCAGGCGCAGGCCGGTGTGCGCAACCGCCTGACCGCGGCCGGCCAGCCGGTGCCGGGCACCGTGTTCCGCGGCGGCGAAGGCATCTGGCACTACGAACTGCCGGCTGCGATGCGCAGCATGCCGCCGGGCGGCACGCGACCCACGCGCGCGCTGATCTTCTTCGCCTGCAAGGGCGATAACCGGGTGCTCGCCTACTACATCGACAACGAGTTGATCGAGATCGTCTTCGACAACGACTCGATCGAACTGCCGATGGATGACGTCGACAACCTTGTTGTCAGTCCGGCAGGTGATGTCATCGTGGCCGAAGACGGAGACGCCATGCGCCTGATCGTCGTAGTGCCCAACCAACCGGCGAAGACATTGTTGCAGATCACGCTGGGCGGCTCGGAACTGACCGGCCCGGCGTTCACGCCGGACGGCAGCCGCCTGTACTTCAGTTCGCAGCGCGGGCCGAACCTGCCGGGCCTGCGCACGGGCACGGGCGTGACCTACGAGCTGACGATCCCACCGCAGTTTCGCGCGCGCTGAGGGGATTCAGGTCGGAGTCCGGCGGTTCGCGGCAACCGAAGCGGCTCGGCCGGTTCTCCGGAAAATCCTTTTCATTCAGTCAGTTTCAGAGGTTCGACAGGGTTGTGATGAATGTGTAGAGTCATTTTTGCAACGGCTTCAAGCCGGATGACCGGGGGATCCGGCACGGGGCTTGATCGCTTGCAGGCCACGGGCGCATTGCCCGTTTCATTCATCGTCAGAAGGAATGTTTCATGTCGAATGTTGTGAATGGCACCGTCAAGTGGTTCAACGACGCGAAGGGATTTGGCTTCATCACACCGGAAAGCGGCGGCGAAGATCTTTTCGCGCACTTCCGCGAAATCCAGGGCACGGGTTTCAAGACGCTCAAGGAAGGCCAGAAGGTGCAGTTTGAAGTCCGCCGCGGTCCCAAGGGGCTGCAGGCCGCTGCGATCCGCCCGCTCTGATCGCAAGAATTCGATTCAATTGAGACCCCGGCGCTGCCGGGGTTTTTCTTTTGTGCGGCGGACTGGTTCAATGGAATCGCGTTCCGCGCAAGCGGCCGAGGGGCATTCACGGGAGCGGGCAATGAGGGGTAGCAGAATGATGCGACGTGCGGGGCTGCTCCTGCTGCTCCTGCTGCCGCAGCTCGCGGTGACGCAGGAGCCCGATGCACGTTCGCAGGCGGAGGCGGATTTCGACGGCTGGGTGACGGCTTGCCGCGAGCGGTTCGCGGCAATCGATGCGCGCGTCGAGGCCGCTGGCGTGCGCGATGCCGGCTTTCATCGCATCCCCGGCTTTCCCTATCTGCGCAGTGATCGTCTGATCGCCGCATACCGCGACAGCGTCGATACCTTCGAGCGCATGGGCGACTGGACCGCACAACTGCGTGAAAACGACTCGCTCGGGCGTGATGTCGAGTTGAGCAATCTAGGGCTTCCGCGCCAGGAGCGCGCCCAGGTGCTCAGCGACCTGCGCCTGTGCTCGGTGTGGCTGACCAATGTCGAGCTGGCGCGTCCGGAGACATTCCGCCGTCTGATCGATGCCGTGGTCGTGCCGCCCGAGTTCTCGGCCGCGACGGATGCCGTGTCCATCGAGCCTTCACCGTCCAAGGGTCGCGCGGTGCTTGCGCCGCCGCAGCGCTGGCGGCCACAGCTGACGGTTGATGCGGGCGAGGCTCCTCAGGACTTCGCGAGCGTGCATCGCGACACGCTGGGCCGGGTCGGGCTGTACACCAGCGCCTGGCGTGCGCTGGTCGAGAAACATGCGCCGGAGTGGATCATCGATACCGGCGGCGCTCACGATCGTCCGGGCGCGATGTCGTTTGATGGCGCACGGCCGCAGGTGCGCACGGATCAGCCCGTCGTCTACTACCTGCCGGGATTTGCCCGGGTGCACGGTCGCACACTGGTGCAACTTAGCTACGTGATCTGGTTCTCGGCGCGTCCAGCGCAGCGCCCGGGAGATCCGGAGGCGGGCGCCGTCGACGGATTGATCTGGCGCGTCACGCTGGATGATGCGGGTCAGCCGCTGGTGTACGAGAGTGTCTCGGTCAGCGGCGCCCATCACCAGTGGTATCCCGTGCAGTCGCTGCCGCTGCGGGCTTCGATGCAGGGGCGTGTCCGGGTGGCCAGTGAGCGCGCGCCCGCACAGCCCGTGGTGCGCGTCACGTCCGGCACTCATGCCGTCAGCGGGGTTCTCGCGCGGCAGGCTGACCAGCCGGCAGGCACCTATGCGTTGCTGCCCTATGAGGAACTGTTGACGCTGCCGAAGGCGGGGGGTGGCACCCGCAGCCTGTTCGGTCCTGACGGCGTGGTGCCGGGCAGTGAGCGGGCCCATGGCGCCAGCAGCTGGCCTCGCGGGTTTCCCAAGCCGGGAGCGATGCGCCAGTGGGGGCATCACCTGGTGTCCTTCTCGTCAGGCCTGCACCTGGACGATCCTGCGTTGATCGAGCGCACCTTCGAACTGCCGATGCGGGCGCAACAGACCGCTTCCGTGACGGCCACGCCCTCAGCCGCGCTCCTTCCACTGCATCGCGCCGAGGAATACTAGGCGCAGCTGCTGCACATACCCCTCGACCAGCTCGTTCTCCAGCTTCGGCTGCTTGGGCGGGAGGTCGAGGATATCGCCGGCGGCATTGAGCATCGTGCTCACCACCAGCCCGCAGATCATCTGCAGGGTTGCGGTCGACAGCTCGCGGCTCAGCAGCCGCAACTGCTGGATGTCCTGCGCCATCTCGTTGGTGAAGTGCGTGACCTCTAGCCGGATCGCGCGGCGGATCGCCGGGGAACCGCCCATGCGCTCACCGACGATGAAGCCGAAGTGCAGGTGGTGCTCACGGACATACATCAGGTAGATCCGTACCGAGCTGCGGATGATGTCCTCGGCCGGAACGCCGGCCTTGCGCGCCTCGCGCAGCAAGCGTCTCAGCGTGATGCCGCCTTCCTCGACCAGCGCCAGCCCCAGCTCGTCCATGTCGCGGAAGTGACGGTAGAACGCCGTCGGCACCAGGCCCGCCTCCCGCGTGATCTCGCGCAGTCCCAGGCTCGTGAAGCTGCGGCCTTCGCTCATCAGCTTCAGTGCCGCGTCGAGCAGGGTGGTGCGCGTGCGCTGCTTGCGTTCGCCACGCGTGATCAGTGTCCCTTCGTTCGCCTGGGCGGCGGTTGGACTGCCCCGTTTACCCGATTCGGACACCGTTGCGCGCTCCGGAAGCGGCTGGAAAGTCGTGAGTATATCCACTTCTTACTGATTGATTCATAAGGGTCTATTTCCTTGGAAACGACATTTCAGTGAACAAGTGTTGACAAACCTCGCCACGATTGTGAACATGTGTGCACTCAAACGAGGAGATGGACGATGCAGACGACGATGCAGACCCCCACCGGCGGCAAGCGCGCCACGCGGTCCTGGCTCAATGCCGGCTGGTTGCGTCCGCTCAATGACCCGGCGGCGATCGATGACCTGCTCAGCCTGGTGAATCCGCTGTGGTCGGTCGGCGAGATTCGCGCCCGCGTCGTGGCGATCGTCGAAGAGACCGAAGACACCCGCAGCTTCGTGCTGGAACCCAACCGCCACTGGCCGGGCTTCATTGCCGGGCAGTACGTGCCGGTGTTCTTCGAGCTTGATGGCCGTCGCCTGCAACGCTGTTACAGCCTGTCCGGCGAGCCCGGGGCCGCGCAGCTGCGCATCACCGTCAAGCGGCAGGCGCAGGGCCGCGTCTCCAACGCTTTGCATGACCGCCTGCAGGTCGGCGACGTGCTGACACTCGGCGCCCCGGAGGGCGACTTCACGCTGCCGCTGGATGCAGCGCCCAAGACACTGCTGATCGGCGCGGGCAGCGGTGTGACGCCGCTAATGTCCCAGCTGCTGCAGTTGCGTGCGGCGCAGTACGCCGGCGAGGTGCGTTTCATCCAGATCTGCCGCACGCCGGAGGACGCCATCTTCCGCGCCGAACTCGAAGCCATCGCCGCCACCTGGCCGGCGCTGACGCTGGAGTTCCATCCCACCGCCGAGCGCGGCCGCATGACCCCGGCGGCGCTGATGGCGCAGGTGCCGGATTATGCCGAGCACCAGGTCATGCTCTGCGGCCCGGCCGCGTTCATGAATGACGTGCGTCAGGCCTGGGAGTCGCAGCGGCTCGGCTATCGGCTGAAGACCGAAGCCTTCAGCCTGGCGCTGCCGACCGTCATCGCCGACGGCGTCGCAGCCGAAGTGCGCTGCCATCGCGCAGAACAAGTGTTCACCGCCCAGCCCGGCCAGCCGCTGCTGTCGGAAGCCGAGACCGCAGGCCTGTCACCGCGTCATGGCTGCCGCATCGGCATCTGCCACGCCTGCAAGTGCGTCAAGCGCAGCGGCACCGTGCAAAACCTGTTGACCGGCGAGATCTCGGACGCGCCCGATGAGGCGATCCAGCTGTGCATCTCCGCTGCCCGTTCCGATCTTGTGCTGGACCTGTAAGGAGAACCGCTCATGCCCGCCATCACTCTCACCGCCACGCAGCTCGAAGGCTTTCAGCGCGAGCTCGACCAGGTCCGCCAGGACGTCCTCAAGGATCTGGGCGAGCGCGATGCCCAACACATCCGCCGCATGGTGCGCATCGCGCGCGGCTCGGCCATCGCCGGTCGCTCGCTGCTGATGTTCGGCTTCACGCCGATCTCCTGGGCCCTCGGGGTTGCCGCGCTGTCGACCGCCAAGATCCTGGAGAACATGGAGATCGGCCACAACGTCATGCACGGTCAGTACGACTGGATGAACGACCCCACGCTCGATGGCCAGACCTACGAGTGGGACAATGTCGCCGACGCCGACCAGTGGCGCCATTCGCACAACGTGATGCATCACACGTACACGAACATCCTGGGCAAGGACAAGGACGTCGGATACGGTCTGCTGCGCGTCGACGAGCAGCAGCGCTGGAAGCCCAAGCACCTGATGCAGCCGGTCTCCAACGTTGCGCTGTCGATGCTGTTCCAGTACGGCGTCGGCGTGCACGATATCGAGTGGAGCAAGGCACTGAAGCTGCAGATGACGCGCGCCGAGTACAAGGCGCAATTCGGTCCCTTCCTGAAGAAGATCGGCAAGCAGTGGGGCAAGGACTATGTGTTCTTCCCGGCGATCGCGCTGTGGAACGCGCCGCGCGTATTTGCCGGCAACCTGGCCGCCAACCTGATCCGCAACGTCTGGTCCAATGTCGTGATCTTCTGCGGTCACTTCCCCGAGGGCTCGCAGGTCTACACCGAAGAGCAGGCCCGCAACGAGACGCGGGGCCAGTGGTATCTGCGCCAGCTGCAGGGCTCTTGCAACTTCGAGGGCGGCCGTACGCTGCATGTCATGAGCGGACACCTCAGCCATCAGATCGAGCATCACCTGTTCCCGGACCTGCCGGCGCATCGCTATCCGGAAATCGCCCCCAAGGTGAAGGCCATCTGCAAGAAGTAC
>JBEIOK010000250.1:0-2666 GCA_040377605.1 Nevskiaceae bacterium
AGGGTCTTGGCCACCACCCAGTCGTGATAGCGGATGGCCGCGTCGTATTCCGCGCGCTTGCGCTGCAGCCACCACGGCCGGTCTTCGCGCTGCATCTCGCGGGTGACTTCATCCTCCACCTGTCCGAACTGATGCCAGTCGGCGGGGTAGCGGTGCTGGTAGTGCGGGTGCGCGCCGAGCAGGTGCAGCACGATCAGCTTGCGCGGGGTTGGGTCGGCGAGGGCTTCCTCCAACTGCGGCAGCGCGGCGGCGTCGAGCTGCGTGGTGGAGCGACCGGGAATGCGGTTGAGCACGCGCAGTTCGTCGGCAAAGCGGCCGTGGACCTGCTCGATCGCCAGATCGTTGTGGTTGGTGATCCACCAGGTTTCGTAGCCGGCGGCGCGGGCCATCGCAATCAGGTGCTGCGGGTCTTGCTGTTCGCTGTCGCTGAACTGGAACAGGCGGCCCAGCGCGAGCTGGGTGCCGGCTTCGGTGGACCAGGCCTCGCGGATGATCTGCAGCGTGCTGCCCATCTCGCGTTCCATCGCCGCGAGCGCCGGCGTCGTGTCGCGTGCATAGCCGTACAGCCCCATGTTGTCGCGGTTCACGCTCTCGCCGAGCACCAGCACCACGGTGGCGGGTGCCGGGTCGCGGCAGACCGGTTTGACCGCGCGGGCGCGCTCCAGCATCTGCTCGCGCCAACCGGCCTGGTTGCGCCAGGACTCGCGCAGCGCGTCGACCGACACGGTCCAGCGCGGCCAGAACAGGGCCGGGTGCCAGCGCCGCCAGGGCTTGCTGACATAGCCGGCCAGCCCGACGAGGAGGGCGACGCACAGGCTGGCCACGACCCACTGGCGGCCGCGCTCGGCCGGCAGGCCCGGGCTGTCATGGCGGCGCAGGGTCCAGGCGGCCCAGCCGGTCAGGCCGAGCGCGAGCAGGGCGGTGATCAGGCTGGTCAGCAGCGGCCGCACATACATGCGCAGGTATTCGACCGATTCGGTGGCGTGCGTGTTGGCGACGGCCGTCATCACCAGACTGCTGTCGGGCGTGGCCTGATAGGTGGCTGACAGGAAGAACCGTACAGCGCCGTCCAGGATGAACAGCGCGCACCACAGCACGGCGAACACGGCGCGAGCCGTTCGCCAGGTTGTCGACTGCAGGGGCCAGCTCAGCCAGATCAGCGCCGGCAGTGCCAGCGCGAAAAGCTGGACTGCGCGGACCCGGTCGTGGCCCGCCGCGATGGCGATCGCCAGAACGACCACGATCAGACCGAAGCGCCACCAGAAGGGCGCGCTGGATGGCGGTGTTGCGTGACTCAAGCAGACTCTCCCGGTGGCCCTGCGCGGGGCGGCGCGACGATAGCGAAGTAACTATTCCGTCGCGATGCAATGACCGTGCCTGACCGGGGTGTCCGATCCAGCACGCGGCGCATGCCGGAGGCCGTCCACCGGGAGGGCTGCTGCACCGCGGTCTAGACGAATGTCTTATCCGTCGATCGCGGACGGCGCCTTACGCCACCCAGGCGCGGCACCAGCCGGCCTTGGCCACGAGCTTGCCGCCGACCGCGCCGCAGGGCGCATAGCCGCCCGCTTCCTTGGCCTTCACGTACAGCGTGCAGTTGCCGCAGTTGGAGCCGGGCTTGAAGGCGGCTTCCTTCTTGGCGTCGATCTTGGCGACATTCTCGATGTAGCCGAGCGCAACAGCGGTCGGATCCTTGAGGTCGAGCTTGGCGGGCGCAGCCTGGGCGATCACGCGCACGGGAATGGCAGCGAGTGCAGCAGCACCGCACAGGCCGAGAAACTGGCGGCGGGTGGGGACGGTCTTCATCGAGTGGACTCCGGTGGCGGACAACGGGCTGGCGGAACGCGCGCAACGGGATTGCGCGCGCCGGCAGTATCGTCGCGTGCCACGGGAAAACACAGATCAACAGCGTGCGGCGTGCGTCTACGCTTGTCGCGAACGCGAATGACTCGCGACTCCACCGCTTCGTTGCGGAAGCCGGGGGTTGATCCGGTACAGTGCCGCCCTTCGTTGCCTTGGCGTCTGCCGGAGTTGTGCGTGGTCCTTGAACATTTCGATGTCCTGATCGTCGGTGCCGGTCTGTCCGGTATCGGCGCCGGCTATCACTTGCAGGCGCGCTGCCCCGGCAAGACGTATGCGATTCTCGAAGCGCGCGAGCGCAGCGGCGGCACCTGGGACCTGTTCCAGTATCCGGGCATCCGGTCGGATTCCGACATGTACACGCTGGGCTATTCGTTCCGGCCGTGGACCAACGCCCAGGCGATTGCCGATGGCCCGTCGATTCTGGAGTACGTGCGCCGCACTGCCAGCGACTACGGGATCGATCGCAAGATCCGCTATCAGCATCGCGTCGTGTCGGCGGCGTGGTCGTCCGACGAAGCGAAGTGGACCGTGCAGATCGAGCGCGGCCCCGGGCGTGAACCGCAGCAGCTGAGCTGCCACTTTCTCTACATGTGCAGCGGCTACTACAGCTACGAGGGCGGCTACACGCCGACGTTTGCCGGTGCCGAGCGCTTTCAGGGCCGCATCGTGCATCCCCAGCAATGGACACCGGACATCGACTACGCCGGCAAGCGCGTGGTCGTCATCGGCAGCGGCGCAACGGCGGTGACGCTGGTGCCGTCGATGGCGCGCACTGCCGCACACGTGACGATGCTGCAGCGCTC
>JBEIOK010000106.1:0-9462 GCA_040377605.1 Nevskiaceae bacterium
GGCCATCACGGCGGCATGGCGTTCATGGCCCGCGATCCAGGGCTGCGCAGTGACCCTGCACGGCTGCGGCCGGGCACCTTGAGCGTGATCTCCGTACGCATGGACTACCGTCCGGTGGCGGCCGATGCGCTGCAGGTGCTGGGGAACGGTCGCCTCGCCTACATCTCGCGCTATGCCCTTGGCCGCGACTATCACCGCGTGATGCGCGCGCGCCTGCTCAAGCTCGGGCGCCGCATCGAGGCGGCCATCGGTGAGTTTGGCTACCGCGTGCTCACCGACAGCGCTCCCGCGCTGGAAAAGGCGCTGGCGCGCAACGCCGGCCTCGGCTGGATCGGCAAGCACACGCTGCTGCTCCACCGCGAGGCGGGATCCTGGTTCTTTCTGGGTGAGATCTATACCGATCTGCCGCTGACGGGCGATCCGACCACGACGGTGGCGGACGCCTGCGGCCGGTGCCGCGCCTGCATCAGCGCCTGCCCGACCGGGGCCATCGTCGCTCCGTACCAGCTCGATGCGCGCCGCTGCATCTCCTACCTGACGATCGAGCATCACGGCAGCATTCCGGAAGATCTGCGCCCGCTGATCGGCAACCGGATCTTCGGCTGCGACGACTGCCAGCTGGCATGCCCGTGGAACCGTTATGCGCAGGTGAGTACTGAGCCGGACTTTGCCACGCGTCATGCGCTGGATGCCGCGACGCTGACCAGCCTGTTCGCCTGGGAAGAGGCCGAGTGGCTGCGTCGCACGGAGGGCATGGCCCTGCGCCGCGTGGGCTATCAGCGCTGGTTACGCAATCTGGCCGTGGCGATGGGCAACGCGCCGGCCGATGGGCACATCGTGGCGGCACTGCAGGCCCGCGCTTCGTCCGCCGACGAGGTCGTGCGCGAGCATGTGATCTGGGCGCTGCAACGTCAGCAGGCGCTGTCTTAGGCCATACCAAGTCCCGTGCGTCGCATCAGTTCGGCGGTCGACGGATCCGGATCCTCGCCCCCCTGCCCGAGCAGGCGCAGCGACAGCCGCTTGCCCAGTTCCACACCCCACTGATCGAACGCGTTCACGTTCCACAGCACGCTCTGCACAAAGGTGCGGTGCTCGTACAGCGCCAGCAGCGCGCCGAGGTGATAGGCGTCGAGTCGCGGCATCAGCAGGGTGTTGCTTGGACGATTGCCGGGGAAAGTGCGATGCGGCACCGCCGCCTCCAAGGCGTCTCCGCCAAATCCGGCCGCCATCAGCTCGGCGCGCACCTCGGTTTCCGACTTGCCACGCATCAGAGCCCATCCCTGGGCCAGCGCGTTGGCCACCAGCAGACGATGCTGCTGAGGCCAGGGATGCGCGGCCTGCACGACCACGATGAAATCAACTGGATGCACCGTCGGTCCCTGATGGAGCATCTGGAAGAACGCGTGCTGGGAGTTGGTGCCGACATCACCCCACAAGGCCGGCGTGGTGCTGTAGTCGACCGCCTGGCCCTCACGCGTAACGCCCTTGCCGTTGGATTCCAGCTCGAGCTGCTGCGCCCAGGCCACGAACCGCGCGAGGCTCTCGGCATAGGCCGCGAGAATCTGTGACCCGCGCCCCAGGAAATTGGAGTTCCAGACCGCCAGTACCGCCAGCAGCACCGGCATGTTGCGCTCCAGCGGCGCCTCGATGAAGTGACGATCCATCGCGCGCGCGCCTTCAAGCATCGCGTGGAAGCGACGGCTGCCGAGGGCGACCATGATCGACAGGCCGACCGCCGACCACAGCGAGTAGCGCCCGCCGACCCAGTCCCAGAACTGGAACATGTTCTCCGGCGCGATACCGAAGCGGGCGACCTCGCCCGCATTGGTCGAAACCGCCACAAAATGCCGCGGAATATCGGCAGCACTGGCGGTCTTCAGAAACCAGTCGCGCATCAGACGCGCGTTGCTCATGGTCTCGATGGTCGTGAAGGTCTTCGACACCACGATCCAGAGGGTGGTCTGCGGATCGAGTGTGGCCAGCAGCGCCTCGATCGGCGCCGCATCCACGTTGGCGATGAAGTGAAAGCGGGGCCCGTCGGCCTCCGCCGCCAGCGCCTCACAGACCATGCGAGGGCCCAGGTCGGAACCGCCGATGCCGATGTTGACGACGTCGGTTATGCGGCGACCGCTGTAGCCGGTCCAGCGACCATCGCGCACGCGCTCGGCGAAGTCCGCCATGCGACCCAGCACGGCATGAATCTCGGGCACGACATCCACACCGTCGACTTCGATCTCGGCCTCGCGCGGCGCCCGTAGCGCGACATGCAGGGCAGCACGGCTTTCCGTGTGATTGATGCGCTCACCCGCGAACATCCGGTCGCGCCAGCCCTCGACATCCTGCTGCCGCGCCAGTTCAAACAGCATGCCCAGTGTCTGACGACTGATGCGCTGCTTGGAGTAGTCCAGGTAGAGGCCCGCAGCCTCGACGCTGAAATCGGCGACACGACGGGCGTCGGCGGCAAACAGGTCGAGCATGCGCGTGGTGCGCATGGCCTGGGCATGCTCCAGCAACGGCTGCCACAGGGCGCTTTCGGTCGGGCGTGTCATGGGAGACTGCAAGCCTACCGGTTCAGGAGCACGGTGGAAAAGTCCGACCGCACCGCCACGGCTGCAAAATCAGCGCCAGTGGTAGTTGAAGCTGATGCTGACGCGCTCTTCATCGACCGGATGCGCCGGGACTTCATGGCGCAACCAGCTCTCGAACAGGATGACCTGCCCTGCGCGCGCGGGGTAGACGATATGCGCCGCCTGGTCCGGCTTGCGACCCTTGCGTGCCGGAGCGGCCATCAGCCGGGACAGGCGCGGATCCTCGAAACGCAGCCCGGCGCTGCCGCGCGGAGTACGGACGTAGTAGGTGCCACTGATCACGGCCTGCGGATGCAGGTGGAAGCTGTGCGCGCAACCACGCGGCATGATGTTGAGCCAGCTGTCGCTCATCTCCAGGCGCCCACCCCGCAGATCCCAGTCCAGCGCGCGGGCATAGCGACGCACATGGCCATCGATCCGGCGACGCAACTCATCGAAGGTGGAAGTGAATCGATGCAACTGATCCATCGAACCGTAGCTGGTATAGCCCAGCGGATAGTTCGACGCCGACCATTTGCGCCCGGGCGCATCATGCTCGCGGATGCGCAAGCTATCGGCCAGTAACTCGCGATTGAGGCGCGGCAGACCCTGCGGCTGCAGGCGTTCGCAGTAGATCAGCGTGGGAAACCACGCCTGCAGGCGCTTCACGCCGGGACCGTCACTCAGCCGTTGGAGACAGCCTGGACCGGGATCGTATTCGCGGTGCGCACGACACGGTTGTGCTCGTCGCAATACACCAGACGCGGTGAGTAGGTGCGTGCGGCGGCGGCATCCATGGACGTATACGCGCAGATGATCACACGATCACCGACCCGCGCCTTATGAGCCGCAGCACCGTTGACAGAGATGATGCCGGAGCCCGGCTCCGCCTTGATGGCGTACGTGGTGAAACGCTCGCCGTTGGTGATGTTGTAGATCTGGATCTGTTCGAATTCCAGAATATTGGCGAGTTCGAGCAACTTCGAGTCGATGGCACAGGAGCCGTCGTAATCGAGCTCGGCGTGTGTCACGCGGGCACGGTGCAGCTTGCATTTCAGCATGTGCAATTGCATGGCGTATGTCCTCTTCAGGGTTTAGCGACGGTGGCCCACAAAGACATGCACGCGGCGCTAAGGGTCATCAAGATGGCGGGCGGCCCACTAAGACATACGCCCGTTCGTCGATGACGACCACGTCACCGACGGGGGGCGAGTCTAGCCCATTTTTGCGGTGCATCAAACCACCTGAACCGAGACGGAGCGGTTGTCGATCAGGCGGGTCGTCCCGAGGTAGGCCGCCACCAGCACGACCCACGCCTGATCCTGCTCGTCCGGCAGCCCCAGATCAGGCCGGCGCACTTCCAAATACTGGGGCTTGAATCCCTGCAATTCCAGGGACTTGAGCTGCTCGGCACACAGCGTCGCGTAGTCGCGACGCCCCGCGGCCAACGCCTGCGCAACCGCCTCCAGCACAGTGGCGATCGCTGCAGCACGCGGACGCTCCTGCGCCGAAAGGTACTGATTGCGCGACGACAGTGCGAGGCCGTCGGACTCGCGTTGCGTCGGCACGCCGACAATCTCGATCTGCAGGTGCAGGTCGGCAACCATGCGGCGGATCAGAAACAGCTGCTGATAGTCCTTGTCGCCGAAGATCGCCAGGTCCGGCTGGACCTGATTGAACAGGATATTGACGACGGTGGTGACACCATCGAAATGCCCCGGTCGATAACGGCCACAGAGAATGCCCGAAAGCTCTGGCACGGCGACGGTCGTCAGCTGGCCGCGACCGCGCGGATACATCTCCTCGGCCGACGGCGCGAACAGCAAGTCACAGCCCACCGACTCAAGCTTGTCGCGATCTTGCTGCAGGGTTCGCGGATACCGCTCGAAGTCCTCGTTGGGTCCGAACTGCAGCGGATTGACGAAGATGCTGGCTACCACCGCTTCGGCGCGTGACCTCGCAGTCTCCACGAGATGCAGATGACCCGCATGAAGGTTGCCCATCGTGGGCACGAACGCGATACGCCGGCCACGACTGCGCAGCTGGGCCACTGCAACCCGCAGGTCGGCGACGGTATGAACGACGCGGGTCATGCGGCGAAGCAGTGCTCGGGAGCAGGGTAGGCGCCAGACTTGACCTCACTCACATAGGCGCGGATCGCCGTCTCGATATCCGGGGCACCGGTGGCGGTCGGCGCCATGTAGTTCTTCACAAAGCGCGGCGTACGACCCAGCGTCACCATCGGCGAGATGTTGAGGATGTCGTGCAGAACCAGAATCTGGCCGTCGACATCGTGACCCGCCCCGATGCCGATCACCGGCACCGGCGATTCGGCAGCGATGCGCCGGCCGAGCTCGGCGGGAATGCACTCCAGCAGCAGCAGATCGGCACCAGCCTCTGCCAGCACGCGAGCGTCCTGCAGCATGGCCTCGGCAGCTGCCGCATCACGGCCCTGCACCTTGAATGCGCCCATCTTGTGCACGAACTGCGGCTGTAATCCGAGATGCGCGCAGACCGGCACACCGCGGATCGCCAGGTATTCGACGATGCTCGCCTGTTCGCGGCCGCCCTCCAGTTTGACCATCTTGGCCCCGCCCTGCTGCATCAGGCGCTGACTGGAGTCCAGCGCACGCTCCAGCGTGGCGTAGGACAGGAACGGCAGATCGGCCACCAGGAAAGCGCGGGCCAGATGCGGCGAGACGCAGCGCGCGTGATAGACGATGTCCTCCACTGTCACCGGCGTCGTCGTCTTGCCGCCGTGGATGACCATGCCGAGGGAATCGCCCACCAGAATCAGATCGACACCCGCACGATCTTCAATCAGCGCAAAAGAGGCGTCGTAGCAGGTCAGACAGGCAATCTTCTCGCCAGCCGCACGCATGCGATGCAGTTCGGCCACATTGACCGGCTTCACAGTATCCATATCAGGCTCCCCGGAAACTTAGGCGGCTCGGACGCTTCCGATGGAGAATGCCGGCGGCCCACCAAGACATACGCGCGGCATTCAGGGGCGAAGATCGAGGGCGGCCCACCAAGGCAGACACCCGAAAACGCGAGCAGTGGCGGACGTTGGTCAATCGCCAGCGCGAAGCGCGGCGCAGTGTAGCCCATCCGCTTTCGGGGTCAACCGCAATGCCACGGAGAAAGCCCCTCGCGGCCGATCGCGGCGGCGGCGGCGGCGATACGGCCGACACCCGGTACGACCAGCTGTGGCGCGATATCCGCCAGAGGCCACAGCACCCAATTGCGCTGCGCGATGCCCGGATGCGGCAACGTCAGTCCGGGCACATCGCACGTGACCCCCTCGACATGCAGAAGATCAAGATCCAGACGCCTGGGCCCCCAGCGACGACCGTCGCGAACCCGGCCGCAGGCCCGCTCGATCGACAGCAGCGACTGCAGCAAGGCCATCGGTTCCAGCATGCTGTCGAGCACGCAGGCGGCATTGCAGTAGTCAGGCTGATCGGAGGGGCCCATCGGCGCCGAGCGATAGAGCGGTGACACCGCCACCATGGTTCCGAGGGTCTGCATGCGCTCCAGCGCCTGCTGCAGCTGAAGCGCCGGCTCGCCGAGATTGGCCCCAAGACCGATGTAGGCCCGCCGGCTCACTCGCTGGCCGACGGACCCGGCTGACGATTGCGGCTGCCGCCGCGCCGGCGGCGCCGGCGGCGCTTGGCGGGCGCATCGCCAGCACCGGACGGATCGATATCGCCCTCCTCCTCCAGCGAGACCTCAGGGAGAGGGTGGCTGCCCTGCTGCGCGGTTGTCCACCAGTCAGCCAGCGCCTGAGACACTTCGCCGGCGTGCGCGCGCACCAGCAGAAAATCATAGGCGGCGCGGAAGCGGGGATGCGTGATCAGTCGCTGCGCGCGTCCGCCACGATTGGCCTCCAAGCGCGGCTGCATCAACCAGATCTCTCGCATCGGCATCGAGAAGCGCTTGGGGATCGCGATCCGCTGCAGCGCGCTGGACAGTGCCTTCTCGCTGGCCTGGACGATCGCCACATTGGGATGCTGGCCTTCTGCGTCCATCAGACGCCGGTACTCGCGTGCCACAACCGGCCACAGCAACGCGGCGTACAGGAATGCGGGGCTGACCGACTGTTCGCCGGCGATGCGTTCCGCGGTATTGGCAAGCGCCTGCGTCACGAACGCACGCATGCCCGGCGGCTCGAGGGCCTGCTCGGTCTTCGGCAACAGGTGCGACAGCAGTCCGTACTGACGCAGTCCTTCGAAATTGGCGACGGCCTCACGCGACTGCAGCAGCTTGATCACTTCGTCGAACAGCCGCGCCGGCGGGATCTCGCGCAGCAGCGGCGCCAGCTTGCGGATCGGCTCGGCAGTCTTCTTCTCGAGCTCGAAGCCCAGCTTGTTGGCGATACGGATCGCCCGCAGCATGCGCACCGGGTCTTCGCGATAGCGCAGCTCGGGATCCCCGATGACCCGGATCACGCGACGCTGCATGTCCTCCAGCCCGCCGACCAGATCGACAATCGCGTAGTCACGGATGTCGTAATACAACGCATTGATCGTGAAATCGCGACGGAAGGCATCCGTCTCAAGCGTGCCGTATTCGTTGTCGGACAGGATGCGTCCAGTCTCGTCGCGCTCGTGGCTGTCGGTAATGACGCCCCGGAAAGTCGTGACTTCACTGATCGTGTCGCCGAAGCGGACGTGGCAGATCACGAAACGGCGGCCGATCATGCGGCAGGAGCGGAACACCTGGCGCACCTGCTCCGGCGTGGCGTTGGTCGCGATATCGAAATCCTTGGGCTCGATGCCCGCCAGCAGATCGCGCACACCGCCGCCGACCAGGTAGCCCTCATAGCCAGCGTCCTTGAGCCCATACAGGACTCGCAGCGTCCCCTGCGGGATCTGGGTGCGGGAGATCGGATGTTCGGCGCGGGGAACGCGCCGGGGCGCGGGTGCGGCTGCACGACCGCGCGGAAGAAATGCCTTGAGCCAATTCATTGGCCGCGTATAATACGCGGCCGCTGCCCAACCGGTAGCCCTCACCAGTTTTGCTCCTATCGTCTAGAGGCCTAGGACGGAGCCCTCTCAAGGCTTAAACCCGGGTTCGAATCCCGGTAGGAGCGCCAAGCAACAGGACATGACCCCGATTCCACGGGGTCATTTTCGTTCGGACCCTGATCGACTGCGTGCAACCCGCCTCGCTCCTTCGTCGCCTTGCCGCCGCCATCTACGATGGTCTGCTGCTGATCGCGCTCTGGATGGTCGCGCTGCTGGTCGACATCATCCTGCGCGACCTGCTGAGCCTCGAACGTGAATGGCACGCGCTGCGTGCTTACATATTCCTGGTCGGCTTCGTGTTCTTTGGCTGGTTCTGGACCCACGGCGGGCAGACGCTCGGCATGAGGGCCTGGCACCTGCGACTGCAGCGACCTGACGGCAGTGATCCTCACTGGATCTCGGCGCTGGCGCGCTACGCGACGATGTTGCTGGTCTGGGGGGTATGCCTGACCCCCGCCCTGATGCAGCTGCCGCGTTTCAAGGCCTGGCCACCGTCTTCGTCGCTAGGCCTCGGCGCCCTGGGATTGACCGTGCTGATGGTGGTGGTCTTCTGGCTGGATGCCCGTCGGCGTCTGCCGCAGGACTGGATCGGCGGCAGCGACATGGTGCAGATCCCCAAGCCACAGGTGCCGCGCGAGCCGGCGCCCTAACGCGCGCGCTGCAGCCGACGCAACGCCAGCGCCGCCAGCAGCGCGGTCGGCAGGCCGGCCGCCAGCACCGGCGGCCAGGCATAGAGTTGGCCCAGGCTCGCCGACACCTCGTTGATCACGTAGAAGGCCAGCCCGATCAGGATGCCGATCAGCAGGCGCTGACCTGCACCACTGCCACGCTGAGAGCCGAGCACGAACGGCACGGCGAACAGCATCATCGCAACCACCGTCAACGGGGCCACCAGCTTGCGCCACAGCGATAACCGGTAGTCGGCGGTATCGAGGCCGTTGTCCTCCAGGTAGGAGATCAGTCGCATGAGCCCGGGTGTCGACAGGCTGTTGGCCTCCAGCACGAACAGACGCAGGACATCCGGCTCGACGCTGCCACTCCAGTCCAGCGTCGGCAACGCACTCGCCACCGTGCGCCCCTCTTCAAAGCGGGTGGCGCGCACCTCCATCAAGCGCCAGCGCCCATCGACGTAGTGCGCCTCGCGCACCTGCATCGACTCGGCCAGCGAAAGATCCGGTCGCAGCGTGTAGATCTCGACGTCGGCGATATGGTCCTCCGACAGCAGCCGCTGGATATGGAGAATGTGATCCCCGTCGCGCAGCCATACCGGCTTGGCTGCGACGCCCACGGCCACGCCGCTGCGGGCCTCGGTCTTGTAGTTGCGGGCCGCCTGTGTCCCCAGGGGGGCCAGCCAGTCGCCGAGCACAATGGCCAGCAGCCCCAGCAGCCCCCCCGCCAGCACTGCCGCCTTGCCGATCCGCACCACCGTGACGCCCCCGGCGCGCATCGCCGTGATCTCATTCTGATTGGCCAGCGCACCCAGACCCATCAGCGTGCCGAGCAGAGCGATGATCGGCATCAGCGTGTAGAGCCCGGCCGGCAGCATCAACAGGCTGTAGGCCAGCAGCTGCGCCACCCCGAAGCCGCCCTGCCCGGCGCTGTCGATCTCGGCCACGAAGCTGATGAAGGTGTAGATCGCCACCAGTGCCAGACCGACGATGGCAGTGAACCCGAGGATATTGACGACCAGGTAGCGGGTGATCAGGCTCATGTTGCTCGCCTAAACCGCAGCCAGTTCTGACGCCGCGCAATCAGCAGCAGCGCCGCGGCCAGCATCAGCGCGTGCACCCACCACAGTCCGATCGCCGGCGGCAGTTTGCCCTTGGCGATCCAGGCCTGGCCGAGACCCAGCAGCTGCGAATACA
>JBEIOK010000243.1:0-2936 GCA_040377605.1 Nevskiaceae bacterium
CCCATCTGCTGCATCACGGTGTTGTAGATCACGAACACCGGCAGATACAGCAGGAAGAACTTCTCGCCCCATGCCTTGTCCGGATTCTTCGAGAACCAGTACCCGGGAATCTTCATCGCATCCCCCCCTCTTTCTTCTGCGCTTCAGCACGCAGTTCGCTGATGACCCGGAACACCTGCGAGCCGCGCGGATACCCCACGTACTGCGTCATGAACATGGCCACGGCCTCCAGTTGCTCCAGCGTCAGCTCGCCGCGCTTGAGCGCGGCGCGCATCTGGATGGTCAGCGTGGTCGGGTCGCCCTGCGCGGCGATGGCGCCGATCAGCAGCAGGCGGCGGTCACGGATCGGCAAGGTGCCATCCGCCCACAGTTCGCCGAACAGCGTCTCCAGCATGAAGTCGAGAAACGCGCTCTGCCCCTCGCCCGCCGGTAGTGCCACGTCGCCGCAATACACCTCGTTGAACAGCTCGACGCCCCTGGCGCGGCTGTAGTCGCGCTTCTTCTTCGTCATGTCTCCCCCGTGTCGCGTCAGGCCGGCTCGGCCTGCGATTTCATCACGTCCTGATTGCGGTCCCGCAGGTCGTGGATTGACCAGTTCAGGTTTCGATGCGGGAACAGCGAGTGATCCACCTGCGCGCGGTCCATGTAGAACTGCGAGTACCAGCGGCGCAGCTTGGCAATCGGCCCGTCATTGGCGCACAGCAGGGGCTCGGGGCGGAACAGCTTGCGCTCCCAAATGTAGACGTCTTCCATGAAGGCATCGTAGGACGCCTCGCAATAGCCCTTGGCTGCCGCCTCCAGATGCTCGGCCGGAAATTGGTCGGAGTTGGCCTTGACGATGACGCCAAACCAGTACTCGATGGTGGTCTCGTCGATCGGGCACCAGGCGGTGAGAATCGCCGAGTCGAACATCTTCGAATCCTGGGTCTGCCAGGTGTACTGATAGGCGGGGCCGTAGGTCACCGAGCGCACGTAGAGCTTGTCGTCTTGCGCGTCCGCGGCCAGACGCGTGTGCTTGCCCCACATCAGCTCGCCGGTGATGTGGCCATTCCAGACCGGCAGCCATTCGTCGACATCGAAGCCGTGGATCGGCAGCAGATGTCCCTTGTCGACCGTGTTCTCGATGACCTCGCGCGGATGCGTCTTGATGGTGATGCGGAAACGCCGCCAGCCCTGCGTCCAGCCCTTGGCGTTGTAGTCTTCCAGGACCGGAATCTCGTAATCCGGCGCACCGCCCTCCGGATCGAACCAGATCAGCACGGTATCGTTCATCTCGCGCACCTCGAAGGCGCGCGTGCGGGCCTTGGCCGGGATCTTGTCGCAGTACGGAATCTTCACGCACTGACCGGTATCGCCGTGGTACTGCCAGTTGTGGAACGGGCATTGCAACTCGTTGCCGAACACCTTGCCCGCCGACAGGTCCGCGCCCAGATGCGGGCAGAACGCGTCGAGACAGCGCACCTTGCCATCCTGCCCCCGAAAGAACGCCAGACGCATGCCGAAGTAATCGCGCGGCACCGCCTCGCCCTGGGGGAACTCGTCACTCCACCCGACCATGTGCCAGCCCCGTGCATAGCGCGGCGAACCATCGGCATGCCGCGGAATCGTCATCATGTTGCGCTGCGCCGTGGCCGCCGAGCTGCGCCGCAGCGTCTCGGCCTGCGCATTGAGCTCACCACCCTTGCGATTGTCCTGGTTCATCGGGTTCCTCCGGCCCGTAATGTGTCGGGCATCCTAGATTTGAAAAACATTGACGTCAAAATGTTTTAATCGGAGGCCGGGCGCATGCTGCATACGAGGTAGATCGTCGCTCGCCACGACTCGTCCGGATAAGGGATGGCTGGTGTCCCGCAGATGCTTAGGCTTCGGTTGGCAGTCAAAAACATTTCATCCACAATGTTTGGCAACCCGGGCCCCAGAGTCCGGGAATGACAAGGAGGAGAGAGATCGCGATGTCGACGCGCTGGCTGGATCGCCTGCTGATGCTGCTGTTCGCGCTGACCTCGTTCGTGGCGCTGTTCTATGCGCCGTCCTTCTACCTGGGCTGTGGCTGGGACGGCCTGGGCCAGGGCCTCGCCGGTCCCTGCGGCCAGGACTGGATCGGCCGCGCTTGGCTCGGCTATCTGGAACTGGAACCGATCTATGCCGACGCGCCGCTGTGGCTGCGGATGATGAACGAGCTGGATAGCTGGCTGTTCGGCTGGTTCTACCTGCTGTCGCTGATCCTGTTTGCGACCGGCCGCCAGGATCGCGCCTGGTACCGGGCGCTGGCCACGTTCATGGCCGGCATGATGACCTACGCGATGACGCTGTATATCGGCTGGCAGATCGCCAGCTACCCGCACAGCGGCGCAGCGCTCGGCAGCGTCATCGCCCTCAACGGCATCTGGCTGCTGGTGTTCGGCCTGCTGATGCTGCGCCTTCACGTGCTGCGGCCGCGCACTTCCTGACCCGACGATTTCCGGAGCGATACCGACATGACTTCCCTCAACGGCGAAAACCGCCTGCTGATCGACGGCAAGCTCGTCGAAGCGCGATCAGGCAAGCGCTATCCCAATCTCAATCCGGCCACCGAAGCGCCGATTGGCGAAGTCGCCGATGCCGGCGTCGAGGATGCGGAGGCGGCGATTGCCGCCGCCCGTCGTGCTTTCGACACCACGGACTGGTCCACCAATGTGGCGCTGCGCAAGCGCTGTCTGATCCAGTTGCGCGACGGTCTGCGCGAGCTGGCACCGCAGCTGCGTGAACAGGTGGTCGCCGAAGTCGGTGCACCGATGGCGATCACCGCCAACGGCCCGCAGGGCGATGGCCCGATTGCGATTCTCGACTACTGCATCGAACTGCTCGACACCTACGCGTGGGACAGTGAACTGCCGGTGGTCAACACCATGGGGGTGCCCAGCAAGCGCCTGATCTGGAAGGAGGCCGCTGGCGTC
>JBEIOK010000252.1:0-2622 GCA_040377605.1 Nevskiaceae bacterium
ACAAGGTCCCCACCGCCTCGCGAATGATCTCCGCCAGCCGCTGCGCGCCACGGCCCGGATAGTCGCGGTCGGCGAAGATCAGGAACAGCTCGGCGTGGCGCTCACCGCCTTCGCGCAGCGGTAGCGGCTTGAGCGTGCCGCGTTCCAGTTCGCCCTGGATCGTGTCTTCCGGATACCACGCGAAGCCCAGCCCCCCGCTAGCTGCGGCAATCGATGTCGCCTTGTGGCTGACCGTCCAGCGCTGCTCCGCGCCGAGCCAGGAGCCGCTGTCCACCGGGCGCTGTTGCGAGGAGTCGCGAATCACGAGTTGGCGATGCGGGCGCAGATCCTCGTGCGTCAGCTCCCGGCCTAGCCGGTGCAGCGGATGATCCGGATGGGCACAGGCGAGAAAGCGCACGCGCATCAGCGGATCGGCCACAAAGCCTTGCGGCACGATGCTGGCGATGGCGAAGTCGACACGTTTTTCGAGCAGCGCCTCGACGGTGCCGCCCAGCACGGTCTCGTGCAGCTGCAGGCGCGTGTCCGGTCGCTCCAGCGAGAAGCGTCCGAAGCATTGCAGCAGCAGCCAGGTCGGGAAGATGATCTCGACCGCCAGCCGCACCTCCGGCTCCCAACCGGCCGCCATCTGCGAGGCGCCGCGTTCCAGCTTCTCGGCTTCCTCCAGCAGGCTGCGGGCGCGCCGATAGAGCACCTGCCCTTCCTGTGTCAGCCGCGCCTTGCGCCCCTGCACCACAAACACCTTGAGGCCCAGCAGCCGTTCGATCTTCTGCACGGCATAGGTGATCGTCGACTGGGTCTTGTGCAACTGCGCCGCTGCCTGCGCATAACCGCCTGATTCGACGACGGAAGCCAGGGCACGCCATTGGTCCAGCGAGATTCGGGGAGCCGACATTATCGATCTGTTCGATGAATATGGCCTATAAATTCCGCTTTTTTATCGATCAAGGCAATACTTAACTAGCGGCATCGCAAGCGCCCCGCTTGCCCGGAACCCCGAAACGGAGCCGCACATGACCACGCTACTGCAGATCAACACCAGCCTGTTTGCCGAGAACGGCCAGTCCTCCAAGCTCGCCCGCGACTTCGTCGCATCCTGGAAGGCGCGTCACGCCGATGGCCGTGTCGTCGTACGGGATCTGGCGACGCAGCCCCTGCCCCACCTGGACGCCGCCCGCTTCGGCGCGTTCATTGCCCCGCCCGAGGCGCGCACGGCCGAACAGCGCGCCGTGGTTGCCGAAAGCGACGCGCTGATTGCCGAACTCAAGAGCGCGGAGGTCATCGTGCTCGGCCTGCCGCTGTACAACTTCGGCGTGCCCTCGCAGCTCAAGGCCTGGATCGACCACATCGCCCGCGCCGGCGTCACCTTCCGCTACACGGCAACCGGTCCTCAGGGGCTGGTCGGCGGCCGCAAGCTGGTGGTGTTTGCCACGCGCGGCGGCCAGTACCAGGGCACGCCCGCCGACACGCAGACCGGCTTCATCACGAGCTTCTTCAATTTCATCGGCATCGACGATATCGAGTTCGTCTACGCCGAGGGGCTGAACCTCGGCGACGAACCCAAGGCGGTTGCGCTGCGCGAGGCCGCGGCGCAGATTGACCGTCTGGCCGCGTAACCTCATATCCCGACAGGAGTCCCAACATGAATACGACATTCGCCCTGCTGAAACCGTATACCGACCTCGTCGGCCGCCTGCTGATCGCGCTGATCTTCGTCGGCGCCGGCTACAGCAAGATCGGTGGCTACGCCGGCACGCAGCAGTACATGGAAGCGATGAACGTACCCGGGGCGCTGCTGCCGCTGGTGATTCTGGTGGAGCTGGGCGGCGGTCTGGCGATCGTGCTGGGCTTCATGACGCGCTTTGCAGCCCTGGGGCTGGCGATCTTCAGCATCGTCTCGGCCTTCCTGTTCCACGCCAACTTTGCGGATCAGGTGCAGCAGATCATGTTCATGAAGAACCTGGCGATGGCCGGCGGCTTCCTGTTCCTGGTCGGCAACGGCGCCGGTCCGCTGAGCGTCGACGCCAAGCTGTTCCAGCAATCCTGACGCGCGCACGGCGGCGGTCGCCAACGGCGGCGGCCGCACCCCCCATCGGAGCGTTCTCATGTCATCCCGCACCCTCCAGCAGATCATTCCGGGCATGGAGACCTCGGACGGCGCCGGCGTGAAGCTGCGCCGCTCGATCGGCGCCGCACCGGCGCTGCGTCTCGATCCCTTTCTGATGCTCGACGAATTCGGCACCGAGAATCCGGACGACTACATCGCCGGCTTCCCGCCGCATCCGCATCGCGGCTTCGAAACCGTGACCTACATGATCGACGGCCACATGCGCCATCAGGATCATCTCGGCAACGTCGGCGAGCTCAAGAGCGGTGGCGTGCAGTGGATGACGGCCGGCCGTGGCATCATTCACTCGGAAATGCCGCAGCAGGACCGCGGCCGCATGCGCGGGTTCCAGTTGTGGATCAATCTGCCGGGCAAGGTGAAGATGCAACCGGCGGCCTACCGCGACATCCCGTCGAGCGAGATCCCGGTGGCTGCGCTGCCCAACGGCGGCACCGTGAAGATCATTGCCGGACGCGTCACCCGCGAGGGTCAGTCCGTTGCCGGTCCGATCAACGCCG
>JBEIOK010000207.1:0-4423 GCA_040377605.1 Nevskiaceae bacterium
GAACGTGGCGCTGCCGTGGTCGCGCAAGCCGAGTTCACGATCCGCATCGGCCTGGGCCGCGGCGCGGCCGCCGCGCGCATCTGGACCTGCGACTTCAGCTACGACTACGTGAAGATCAACGCCGAGTACCGCACGTGAGGCCTGCGTGAGCGAGCCGTTGCCGTCGGATCAGGCACTGCCCGGCAAGCCGCTGATCCGCGTGGCGGCTGGCGTGCTGTGCCGGCCCTCCGGTGAAGTGCTGTTTGCGCAGCGACCCGAAGGCAAGGTCGCCGCCGGTTACTGGGAGTTCCCGGGCGGCAAGATCGAGCCCGGCGAAACGCCGCTGGCCGCGCTGACGCGCGAGCTTCAGGAAGAGCTGGGTGTGACCGTGCGCGCCGCACGTCCGCTGATCCGCTTCCGGCACGAGTACAGCAACCGCAGCGTGATCCTCGATACCTGGCGCGTCGATGCGTTTGACGGCGAGGTGGAATCGCGCGAGGCGCAGGCTTTCACCTGGGTGCGGCCACAGCAGCTCGCCGCGTGGCCGCAGGCGCTGCCGACCGTGGCGCCCATCGCCCGCGCGCTATGCCTGCCGGCGCATTACGTCTTCACGCCGCCGCAGGCCACCGACGCGCAACTCCTGCGCGGACTGCCGGGCCTGCCGGCGGGCGCGCTGCTGCGCCTGCGCTTTCCCGCGCTCGACGAGGCGGCCTATCACGCCCGCGCCGCTGCGCTCGCGCCCGCGATCCGCGCGGCCGGCCTCCAGCTCGTGCTGGATCGCGATCCGCAGCAGGCACGGGCGCTGGGCGCCAGCGCCTGGCATGCCACCAGTGCGGTTCTGAATCAGTTGCAGACGCTGCTGCCAGCCGCGCCGCCGCTGCGTCTGGCCTCCGCCCACACCGCAGAAGCGCTGACCCGCGCCGCGAGCCTGGGCTTTGACGGCGCCGTGCTGGGGCCGGTGCAGGCCACCGCCACGCACCCCGGACAGGCGCCGCTTGGCTGGGACGGCTTCGCCGCGCGTGCGCGCCACCTGGCGATCCCCGTCTATGCGCTGGGGGGGCTGGGGCCGCAGGACAGCGCGGCGGCAACGGCCGCTTACGCGCAAGGCATCTGTGGGATCTCGGCCTACTGGCCGGAGTGACTTGGCCATCAAGTCAATGCGTATATCCCATTGACATATCCCTTGGATTTCCTATCATTGCTGCGTGCATCCGGAGCAGGCAATACCGATGGAACAGGGCGCAATCTTCAAGAGCAATCGTAGTCAGGCCATTCGGTTGCCCAAAGCGGTGGCTTTGCCGGATGACGTCAAACGCGTAGATGTGGTGGCCGTCGGCCGCACTCGCATCATTGCCCCCGCCGGAGAGTCATGGGACAGCTGGTTTGATGGAGCCGGTGTCAGCCCTGACTTCATGATTGAGCGTGAACAGCCCGTAGAGCAGGAGCGCGAGCCATTCTGATGTTGCGCTACCTCTTGGATACCAACCTCTGCATTGCCACCATCCGGCACAAGCCGGCAGTGGTTCGCGCCGCGTTTAACCGCCATCACGCGCAGATGAGCATCAGCTCTGTCACCGTGATGGAACTGCTTTACGGCGTGGAGTTGTCAGCACAACCGCAGCGCAACCTGGCAGACGTGGAGGGTTTCATTGCGCGACTGGACGTGCTGGATTACGACGCGGCTGCGGCGGCGCACACAGCGCAGATCCGAGCGGAACTGAAAAAGGCAGGCGCGCAGATTGGCCCCTACGATCAGATGATTGCCGGCCACGCACGGTCGCGCGGATTGGTGGTCGTGACCAACAACACAAAGGAGTTTCAGCGAGTGGCCGGTCTTCGGATCGAAGATTGGACAGTCTGAATCAGGCCGACGCGCGGGCGACTCGTATGCTCGCGTGACCGGCAACCGAGGCCCGCGCACTGCGCGCCGCTACTCGCCCTTGTCGAAATCCTGCGGCGCTTCGGCCGCAACGCGGTAGCGTTCGCCGAACCACGCCCCGAGATCCACCAGCTTGCAGCGCTCCGAACAGAACGGGCGCCAAAGGTTGGAAGGGTCCAGCCGCGTGGATTGGCCGCACTGCGCGCAGCGGGCGATGCGAAGGCGGGGAGCGGAAGGGGATTCGGGTTCCGACGTCACAACAGGCAGCACTGCAGCTTGAAGGGGATGTCCTGCTGCGCCTGCTGGGCTCGCGAGTTGGCATCGCGCACGCTCATGAAGCGCACCGTGAAGCGATGACGGCCGGCACTGATCTCCGGATAGACCGCCGCGCTGGACGCGACATGCACGCGCACCAGCGTGCTCGGGCCGGTGGGCGTGTAGATGCAGATGCCACCGCGCGCCATGGCGTCCTCACCCGGCACGCTCTCGCGCAGCAGACGCAGATACAGATTGATGGCCTGCTCGAACGGACGCAGATCCGCAAACCATGCATCCAGATCGCGTAACACCCGCTCGTGCGGCTGCGACAGCCAGAAGTGGTAATGCGGCAGGTCAAACCCGCAGGTGCCGCCGGGGATGCCGGAGCGATTGAGCAGCGCGTTGAGAAAATCACTTCCGCGCAGCAGCGAGCCAGCGAACTGCGTGGCGAGCTGCTGCAGACCGTTGAGGGCCACGGTGATCTCGGCGAGCACCGCGCGCAGACGCTCGGCATCCACATCGGGCCGCGCGATCATCTTGGTCAGAAGCGCGTGCTGATCCTGCAGCTCCTTGTAGATATCGGACTTCAGGTCCGAACGCGAAATGACGACAAGAATGTCGAGCAGGCTGGAGAGCGTGTCGCGCGCACCGAAGGCGGTCTTGTCCGCGCGATGATGGCGGTGCTGCGCAAACAGCAACTCAAGACGCAGGAACGTGCGAACCCGCTCTGTGAGCGGTTGCTCGAACACGATGCACTCCGGTGCCTGCGCCACGCGCACCCAACCCTCGGTGAGACGGAAGAAAAAGATTGTGACTTAGATCACGGAGTGCGGCAAACGAAGTCCGGGCGCTTTCGGAGAATTCTGACGTGCGATTGACAGATAGTGCGCATGCATCTGCGCCACGGCGGCGATCGCCACCTCGGGATTCTTGCAATTTTCTAACACGTCATCGGCGATCGCGAGGCGCTGCTCGCGGCTGGCCTGAGCGGTGAGCATGGCGCGGGCCAGGGTTTCGTCGATGCCATCCCGCTGCATCAAGCGCTGCAGCTGATGCTCCACCGGGCAGTCCACCACCAGCACCCGGTCGACCAGATCGGTCATGCGCGCCTCGATCAGGATCGCGACACTGAGGATGCAATACGGCCCGCTCTGGGCCGCCAGCCACGCACGGATGCGACGGCGGATATGCGGGTGGGTGATGCCCTCCAGACGCTTGCGTGCGGCCGGATCGGCAAAAACGTGCTCGCGCATGCGACGACGGTCCAGCGAGCCGTCCGCCTGCAGCAGGTCGGCCCCAAAGGCCGCTGCGATCTCCGCGAGCGCCGGCTCGCCGACCGCCACCACCTCCCGCGCCACGCGATCGGCATCCAGCACCGGCACGTGCAGCGCCTCAAAAGCACTTTGAATCAGTGACTTGCCACTGGCGATGCCGCCGGTCAGACCCACCGTGAACTGCGCGGGCACGGCGCTCAGCCTCCGAACTGACCCAGATACGCGCGGGTCAGCGCGTCACCAAACAGCAGCGCGACCCAGCCCGCAGCGGCCAGATACGGCCCGAATGGCAGCGGCTCACTGCGCCCGGCGCGGCGCGCGACGATCAGCGCGATCCCCACCATCGCCCCGACCAGCGACGACAGCAGCAGGATCATCGGCAGCGCCTGCCAGCCCAGCCAGGCCCCGAGCGCGGCCAGCAACTTGAAGTCGCCATAGCCCATGCCCTCCTTGCCGGTGGTCAGTTTGAACAACCAATACACGCTCCACAGACTCAGATAACCGGCCATCGCACCGACGATGGCCGACACCGGATCGGCAAATACCGGAACCAGGCTGAGCCCCAGCCCCAGCCACAGCAGCGGCAGCGTCAGATCATCCGGCAGCAACTGCGTGCGCAGATCGATCACCGACAGCGCCACCAGCACCCACGTCAGCACCAGCCCGGCGGCCAGCGGGGCGCCCCAACCGAGCTGCCAGGCACAGACGGCAGACAGCACGCCCGTTGCCAGCTCGACCAGCGGGTACTGCACCGAGATGCCGGTGCCGCAGCCGGCGCAGCGCCCGCGCAAGGCGAGCCAGCTGATCACCGGGATGTTCTGCCAGGGCTTGATGCCGGCTCCGCAACTGGGGCACCGCGACGGCGGATAGACCAGCGAGAAGCGGGCCTCCGAACCGGCCTCCGCCTCCAGGCCGAGGATCTCGCGGGCCTCGCGCTGCCAGCTGCGCTCCATCATGCGCGGCAGCCGCAGCGCCACCACATTCAGAAAGCTGCCGACGAGCAACCCCAGCAGCCCCGCCGACGCCACCAAAA
>JBEIOK010000226.1:0-4014 GCA_040377605.1 Nevskiaceae bacterium
GAGGACAGCATCGCGATCCTGCGTGGCCTCAAGGAACGCTACGAAGTCCATCACGGCGTCGACATCACCGATGGCGCGCTGATTGCGGCGGCCAAGCTCAGCCACCGTTACATCACGGATCGCAATCTGCCGGACAAGGCAATCGACCTGATGGACGAGGCCGCGTCGCGCATCCGCATCGAGATCGACTCGAAACCGGAAGCGCTGGACCGCCTGCACCGCCGTCTGATCCAGCTGCAGATCGAGCGCGAGGCCCTGAAGAAGGAAGACGACGAGGGCGCCAAGCGCTCGCTCGCCGAGCTGCAGAAGACGATCACCAGTCTGGAACGCGAGTACGCGGACCTCGACGAGAAGTGGAAGGCGGAAAAGGCCTCCGTCGCCGGCAGCGCCGGCGTCAAGGAGGAGCTGGAACGCGCGAAGCAGGACTTCGAGGTGGCGCTGCGCGCCGGCGACCACGCCCGGGCTTCGGAAATCCGCTACGGCCGCATCCCGGACTTGGAGCGCAAGCTTGCCCAGGCCTCGACCGCAACCGAAGGCGCACCCAAGAAGTTCGAGCTGCTGCGCAACAGCGTGACAGAGGACGAGATTGCGGAGATCGTGGCGCGCTGGACCGGCATTCCGGTCTCCAAGCTGCTCGAAGGCGAGCGTGAAAAGCTGCTGCGCATGGAAGACGCGCTGCACCAACGCGTGATCTCGCAGGATGAGGCGATCACTGCCGTGTCCAACGCGATCCGCCGCTCACGCGCCGGCCTGTCCGATCCGAACCGGCCGATCGGCTCGTTCCTATTCCTCGGCCCCACCGGCGTTGGCAAGACCGAGTTGTGCAAGGCGCTGGCCTCGTTCCTGTTCGACACCACCGATGCCATGGTGCGCATCGACATGTCCGAGTACGGCGAGCGCCACAGCGTGGCTCGCCTGATCGGCGCGCCACCGGGCTATGTCGGTTACGAGGAGGGCGGCCAGTTGACCGAGGCCGTGCGGCGGCGCCCCTACTCCGTGATCCTGATGGACGAGGTCGAGAAGGCCCACCCAGAAGTGTTCAATGTGCTGCTGCAGGTGCTGGACGATGGTCGCCTGACCGACGGCCAGGGCCGCACCGTAGACTTCCGCAATACCGTGATCGTGATGACCTCCAATCTCGGTTCGCAGCTGATCCAGGAGATGCTCGGCACCGAGAGCGGCAAGGGCGCGGCGCAGGACGAGCGTCGTTCGGAATATGGGGCGATCAAGGAGGCGGTGATGGGCGTGGTCGGCCGCCACTTCCGGCCGGAGTTCATCAATCGTCTCGACGAGGCCGTGGTCTTCCACCCGCTGGGATCGGCGCAGATCCGCCAGATCGCGCGCATCCAGACCCAGGGCCTGATCCAGCGCCTGACCGAACGCGGTATCACGCTGAGCTTCAGCGACGCGGCGCTCGACAAGCTTGCCGAGGTTGGCTTCGATCCGGTCTACGGCGCGCGCCCGCTGAAGCGCGCGGTGCAGTCGCAGGTGGAGAACCCGCTCGCGCGGATGATGCTCGACGGCCAGTTCGCCAACGGCGACACCGTGAAGGTGGACATCAAGGACGGCGCGCTGGCGTTCGAGCGCGCCTGATCCGCCCCTTGCCGGCGTGCGATCGGCGGCCTCAGCCGGTATGATGAGAATGTTTCTTATCTAGGCTGCCGTTGCCTCCCGCGCCGTCGCTGCCGCCGGGAGCCGGGGCCCTCCACCGAAAGGTCCGCATGACCGCTGCCGCTACGTCGATCACCGCGATCCCGCGCACGCCCGCGCGCGCGGCTGCGCTGGGTGTCGAGCAGTTGCGGCACGCCTACGGCGCGCGTGTCGCCGTCGATGATGTGAGCTGGAGCGCCGCGCCCGGCGAGATCGTCTGCCTGCTCGGCCACTCCGGCTGCGGCAAGACCACGTTGCTGCGCCTGATTGCCGGCATCGAGGCACCGGCTGCCGGCCGCATCCTGCTCGACGGCCAGGACGTGAGCGGCCCCAAGGGCTTCGTCCCGGCCGAGCGGCGGCGCGTCGGGCTGGTGTTCCAGGACTACGCGCTATTTCCCAACCTCAGCGTGCTGGACAACGTCACCTTCGGCCTGCGCGACAGCCCCCGCGCCGACCGCGAGGCGATCGCGCATCGCCTGCTGCGCCGCGTCGGACTTGATGCGCAGGCCGCGAGTTTTCCGCACACGCTGTCCGGCGGCGAACAACAGCGCGTAGCGTTGGCGCGTGCGCTGGCGCCGCAGCCGCGGCTGCTACTGATGGATGAACCGTTCTCGAATCTCGACCGCCGCCTGCGGGATCGCGTGCGTGACGACACGATGGCGCTGCTGCGCGAATCCGGCACGACGGCTGTGATCGTCACCCATGATCCCGAAGAAGCGCTGCGTATCGCCGACCGCATCGTGCTGATGCACCGCGGCCGTGTTGAGCAGGACGGACGCCCGCAGGCTCTGTACCACCGCCCCGCAACCTTGTTTGCAGCACGCTTCTTCAGCGAACTGAACGAGATACCCGGCACCAGCCGAGACGGCGCGGTGGAGACGCCGCTGGGCCGCTTTGCGGCACCGCAGCTGGCCGATGGCATGGCCGCAACCGTCTGCCTGCGTCCTCAGGACATGGAACTCGCCGAGGCGGGGCCCGCGGCAACCGTCTTCGAACGGCATTTTCTGGGCGATGCCGATGAACTGCGCCTGCGTGTCGAGGGTCTGGATTCCGTGCTGATCCTGCGCCAACGCACATTGCCCCCCATTGGCATCGGCCAGACCGTACATCTCGAGCTGCAGCGCGATAACGCGCTGGTTTTCCCCACCTGATGCCTCTACCTGGACGACTCCAACCATGAGCCTCTTCCTGCACAAGCCCCTGCGCGCCGTCGCGCTCGCCACCGCGCTGCTGTCCACCACCGCCGCGACGGCCGCTGAAGTGAACCTATATACGACGCGCGAGCCCGGCCTGATTCAGCCGCTGCTGACCGCGTTCACTGACAGCAGCGGGATCAAGGTCAACACCATTTTCGTCAAGGACGGACTCGCCGAACGCGTCGCGGCCGAAGGCAGGCGTTCTCCGGCCGACGTGCTGATGACGGTGGACTTCGGCAACCTCACCGACCTCGTCGCCAAGGACCTCGTACAGCCGGTGAAGTCGGACGCGCTGGCCGACGCCATTCCGGCACCGCTGCGGGATGCCGACGGCCGCTGGTTTGCGCTGTCGATGCGCGCGCGCCTCGTCTATGCGGCCAAGGATCTCGATCTCAGCGCCTTGCGCTACGAGGACCTTGCCGATCCGAAGTGGAAGGGTAAGGTCTGTATGCGCTCGGGCCTGCACCCGTACAGCACTGCACTGATCGCCGCGTATATCGCACATCACGGCGAGGCTCGGACGGAGGCCTGGCTCAAGGGCGTCAAGGCCAATCTCGCGCGCAAGGCCGGCGGCGGCGACCGCGAGGTGGCGCGCGACATTCTCGGCCAGCTGTGCGAGATCGGCATCGGCAATTCCTACTACGTCGGTCGCATGCGCAGCGGTCGCGGCGGTCCCGAGCAGCAGCAGTGGGGAGACGCGATCCAGGTGGTGCTGCCGCGCTTCGAAAAGGGCGGCACGCACGTCAATGTCTCCGGCGCCGCCGTCGCCAGGCACGCACCGAACCGCGCCAACGCCGTCCGGCTGATCGAGTACCTGGCCTCCGAAGCGGCGCAGAAGCTCTATGCCACCGTGGACTACGAGTACCCGATCAACCCCAAGGTCGCGCCTGATCCGATCACGCAGGCCTACGGCACGCTGGTGCCGGACACGATGCCGCTGACCGAGATTGCCAAGCACCGCAAGACCGCGAGCCTGCTCGCCGAGCGCATCGGCTTCGACAACTGAAGACGTGAGTCGGGAGCGCTCGTCCTTATTGCCCTTCTCCCCGCGTGCGGGGAGCAGGAGCGGAACTTCCCCGTGATTCGCCCTGGACGCGCCTGGCAATTCGCGGCGCTGACTATCGCTGCGCTGGTCCTGCTGCCGCTCGTCGCACTGGCAGTGGAGGCA
>JBEIOK010000164.1:0-5823 GCA_040377605.1 Nevskiaceae bacterium
ACTTCGGCTTCGTGCGCGATCCGCAGCCGCGCGATGGCGAGTCGACACAAGGGACGTGACGCACCCGTCACATTGGCCTAACCGATCGGTCTTGTTGACACAAGCTTGACGAGACACGGCCAAACCCCGAGCATGCGCCCCGCGGCCACACGCAAGCGATGGCGACAGGAGTGCAGGACCACCGCAGGGCCGGAGACCAGACAGAACCCCTCGGGATTCAGAAATCCGCCGGCGCGAGCATTCGGATTTCGTCAGCAACAACTCCACCAAAAAATGCCCCGGGCGCCTCAGGCGCACCGGGGTTTGTTTTTTAGCGCGGCGCACGGGCGTGAACGCGAAGCCGGGGGAAACGCTGCCTTCAGTCATCCTCCGTAAGACGAGGGATGGCATGACGCACGGGCGCGATCAGCGCACAATTCCCGCATGCCCGAGGTCCTGAATCCGCCCGAAGCCGCAGCGGCGGTGTACGCCATTTCCGTGCGTGAGCTGTGCGAGTTCACGGCCAAGCGCGGCGATCTGGATCTGCGCTTCACGCCGGCCCCGAGCGCACAGGAAGGCATCGCCGGCCACGCCACCGTCGCCGGCCGGCGTGGGCGCGGCTATCGGCGCGAACTCGCGCTGGACGCGCGCTACAAGACCCTGCACCTGCGCGGCCGGGCTGACGGCTACGACGCCGGCGCGCGGCTGCTGGAGGAGATCAAGACCTATCGCGGCGACTTTGCGCGCATCCCGGACAACCACCGCGCGCTGCACTGGGCGCAGCTCAAGCTCTACGGTGCGCTGCTGTGCCTGGACCAGGAGCTGCCGGACCTGCGCTTGCAACTGGTCTACTTCAACGTGGATGACGAGGACGAAACCCCGCTGCTGGAAACCCACAGCGCCGCTTCGCTGATCGCCTTCTTCGAAGCGCAGTGCGAATGCTTCATCGCCTGGGCCGATCAGCAGCTCGCGCACCGTCAGGCGCGCGACGCCGCTCTGGCGCAGGCCGCCTTCCCTCACGAAACCTTCCATGCCGGCCAGCGCACCCTGGCCGAGGCCGTGTTTCGCGCCGCGCGCGACCAGCACGACCTGCTGATCCAGGCCCCGACCGGTATCGGCAAGTCGATCGGCACCGTGTACCCGGCACTGAAAGCGGTCGCGCACCAGCATCTCGACAAGCTGTTCTTTCTCACCGCCAAGACGCCCGGACGCAAACTGGCGCTGGACGCCGTCGCCGCCCTGCAGGCCCGAAACGCGCCGCTGCCGCTGCGGGCGCTGGAGCTGGTGGCGCGCGACAAGACCTGCGAGCACCCGGACAAGGCCTGCCACGGGGAGTCCTGCCCGCTGGCGCAGGGCTTCTACGACCGTCTGCCGGCGGCGCGCGCGGCGGCAGTGGCCGGCGCGCAGACGCTGGATCAAGCGACGGTGCGCGAGGTCGCGCTGCAGCACCAGGTGTGTCCGTACTATCTGAGTCAGGACCTGACGCGCTGGGTGGATGTGGTCATCGGCGATTACAACTACTACTTTGACCAGACCGCCCTGCTGCACGGCCTGACGCAACTCAACGACTGGCGCGTCGGCGTGCTGGTGGATGAGGCACACAACCTGGTCGAGCGCGGCCGTGCGATGTACACGGCCGAGATGGATCAGCGTCAACTCGTGGCGCTGAAGAAGATCGCCCCGCCGTCGCTGCGAACCGCACTGGACCGCGTGCAGCGTGCCTGGAACCGCACGACCCGCGACCAGGCGCCCGCCTATCAGACCTACCCGACGCCGCCACACGCCTTCATCGAGGCGCTGCACAAGGCCGTGGTGACAATCGGCGAGTACTTCACCGCCAACGCCACCGGGGTGTTCACCGAGCTGCAGCGCTTCTACTTCGATGCCCTGAACTTCATGGCCCGCGCCGAGGAGTTTGCCGAGCACTCGATCTTCGACATCCAGCTGCTGCCCTCGCGCAGCGCCCGCACCTCGACCCCGCTGTCCGTGATGTGCCTGCGCAACCTGGTGCCCGCCCCCTTTCTGGCGCGACGCTTCGCCACGGCGGCAACGACGGTCGCGTTTTCCGCGACGCTGAATCCGCCGGACTACTACCGCGACCTGCTCGGATTCCCGGAGCAAAAGACCCGCTGGGTGGACGTGCCGTCGCCATTCTCGGCGGCGCAACTCGATGTGCAGATCATCGAGCGCATCTCCACGCGCTACACACAGCGTGCACGCTCGCTGAAACCGATCGCCGAGTTGATGGCACGGCAGTACCGCGAGACGCCGGGCAACTATCTGGCCTTCTTCAGCAGCTACGACTATCTGCAACAGGTAGCGGAAACCTTTGCGCAGACGCAGCCGGATATCCCGACCTGGCAACAGACCGCGCGCATGACCGAAGCCGACCGCGCGGCCTTCCTCGATCGCTTCACGCCGGAGAGCCGCGGCATCGGCTTTGCGGTGCTGGGCGGCGCGTTTGCCGAAGGCATCGATCTGCCGGGCCGTCGTCTGATCGGCGCGTTCATCGCCACGCTCGGGCTGCCGCAGATCAATCCGGTCAACGAGGAAATGCGCCAGCGCCTGGAAGTGCTGTTTGGCGACGGCGCGGGCTACGACTACACCTACCTGTATCCGGGCCTGCAGAAAGTGGTGCAGGCCGCGGGCCGCGTGATCCGCGGCAAGGACGATCGCGGTGTGGTTTTTCTGATTGACGATCGCTTTGGCTCCGCGCAGGTGCGGCAGCTGCTGCCGACCTGGTGGCGAACCTGAGCATGGCGAAACGCTGCTCCTCACCCTGACCCTCTCCGCGCAAGCGGGGAGAGGGGACTGAAAGCAGGATCAGGACGCCACCTCGTTTCTCCCCCTCTCCCCACGTGTGGGGAGAGGGCCGAAGTGAGGGGCTGTCCGATCGAGCAGCACAGCGGGCGGCCTCCCGAACGGCAAGCCAGCACGATCGCACCAATAGGCGCATGCTGTCCGGCGTCAGCGTTGGCGCGTCGCTGGCACAGTCCTCATGGTTTCTCGGCAAGCCGCTGTAATCGCAGCAGATCTCACCAACCCTCGCGCAGCAGGCCTGCGCGCAGCAGCCAGCCCCCTGACCCCGAATCCGCGCGTTTCGCGCCGCCAACCGCGAGAGGTCGCGTGATGCCCAAGTCCACCATTGCTTCATCCTCCACCGCTTCACGACTGCTGTCCCTGCAGGAGCCGGCAGCGGTCTGCATCGAGCAGCCGGACGGCGCGTCCGACTTCCTGTTTGCCTGCGATCACGCGGACGCGCTGATCCCGCAGCGACTCGGCACGCTCGGCCTGTCCGACACCCAGCTCGCCAGCCACATTGCCTGGGATATCGGCGCAGCCGGTGTCGCACGCCTGCTGGCATCACGCCTCGACGCCACGTTGGTGCTGCAGCCGTACTCGCGACTGGTGATCGACTGCAACCGCCCGCTGCACGCGGCAGACTCGATCGCGCAGCGCAGCGAGTGGGTGCAGATCAGCGGCAATGAGAATCTGAGCGAAGACGATGTTGCCGCGCGCACCGCCGAAATCTTCACGCCCTACCACGACACGCTGCGTACGCTGCTGGACGAACGCCAGCGCGCGCGCCGGCAGACGCTGCTGGTGGCGATCCACAGCTTCACGCCAACCTACCGCGGCGACACGCGCCCCTGGCACATTAGCGTGATGTACCAGCACGACAAGCGCATGGCCGACGTGCTGCTGCCGCTGCTGCGCCGCGACGAGCGGCTGGTGATCGGCGACAACGAACCGTACTCCGTAACCGACGACACCGACCACACGCTGCCGCACCACGGGCAGGCGCGGGGGCTGGCGCATGTTGGCATCGAGATTCGTCAGGACCTGATCGCCGACGAAGCCGGACAAAAAAACTGGGCGGGGCGACTCGCCAGCCTGTTCAAGCAGGCCAGCGCACAGCTGGCGGGAGTCTGAGCATGCTGATCCGAGCCGGCTACGAGCTGATCTACGACTTCCCCGGCGCGACGCCGATGATCCTGACGCTCAACATCCACTACAGCCGCGCCTCCGATCTGGTGCGGCACGATCACCTGGTGACGGAACCCTCCGTGCCGGTGGCCGCCTACCGTGACAGCTTCGGCAACTGGTGCACACGCCTGGTCGCGCCACAGGGGCGCCTGCGCCTGACCGCGGATGCGCTGGTGCGCGACTCCGGCAGATTGGAGCCGGTCATGCCGGACGCGCCGCAGCATCAGGTGCAGAACCTGCCGGAAGAGACGCTGCTGTTCCTGCTGGGCAGCCGCTACTGCGAAACCGATCAGCTCTCGGAGATCGCCTGGAAACTGTTTTCCGGCACGCCGCCCGGCTGGGCCCGCGTGCAGGCAATCTGCGACTTCGTGCATCAGCACATCACCTTCGGCTACGAGCACGCCAGCGCCAGCAAGACCGCGCTGCAGGCCTACAACAGCCGCACCGGCGTCTGCCGCGATTACGCCCATCTGGCGATCACCTTCTGCCGCAGCATGAACATCCCGGCGCGCTACTGCACCGGCTATCTCGGCGATATGGGCACCCCGCCACCGTACGGTCCGATGGACTTTGCCGGCTGGTTTGAGGCCTACCTCGGCAACACCTGGTACACCTTCGACGCGCGCAACAACCAGCCGCGCATCGGCCGCATCCTGATCGCCCGCGGCCGCGACGCCGCTGACGTCGCCATCAGCACCGCCTTCGGCGCCAACACGCTGCAGAGCTTCAAGGTGTGGACGGATGAGGTGGGGGGGTAAAACCCGCCGCCCCTCACCCTGGCCCTCTCCCCGCATGCGGGGAGAGGGGAATCCTCAGGTGGATTTCAGGTGCTTCGGCGCGTCGCGACCACCCTCCACTCCCTCTCCCCGCTCGCGGGGAGAGGGCTGGGGTGAGGGGCCGCGTGCTAGCGCGCCAGCACGCCCGCCGGCACCACCGGCAGCACCACACTCGACGGATGCTCGGCATCGCTGAGCACGGTGATCACACCCAACACCCCCGGCACCAGATCCGGCAGCGGCGGCAGACCGTGCGGGATGTCGCTGGGACCGACGGAAATGCGCAGCTTGTGGCCGGCCGCAATCATCGCGCTGGTCGGGAACACTTCCACCTGCAGCAGCATCGGCTCGCCGCTCACCACCGCCTGTTCCAACTCCGGCGTGAACGGGTGCCAGGGCTGGATCATCTGGCCGTCCAGATAGCGCGAGCGGGACTCGTCCACCGCGCGCAGCGAGGCGGTGAGCAGGCCGTTGGTGAGCGGCGCGGCGTTGCCCGCCCCATCCACATCACTGACGCGGACCGACAGGCCGGCGTTGAGCGCCGTGGTGGTGATCCAGAGATCCGCCTGGATCGGCCCGCTGAGATACAGGTCCTGCGCCAGCACCGGCGTCTCATAGCGCGCGTCGAGCAAGGTGGCGACGTTGTCGTCCTGCACGCACGGCAGGATCGGGATCAGCCCCAGCGCGCCGGCCGTCCACTGCGAGGCACTGGCCGAGCACAGGCCGGTGAGCGGCTGCTGCAACACGAGGTTGCTGTTCTCGCCCGCGGCGGGCGCATCCGCTGACAGCGACTTGTCGCCGCGCAGATACAGACGCTGCGCGCTGGCCTGCGGATGCGGCCAATCCGTGGTCGAGACGAAATGCCCGTGGCCGAGCACAAACTGCGTGACATTGGGCAGGCGGTCCGCGCCGTTGGGCTCGCCCTTCACGTACTGATCAAACCAGCGCAGCGCGATCTCATCCAGCGTCGGTACGCCATCGGCCGGCAGGCCGGTGTTGATCAGATCCAGATGCGTCCACGGCCCCATCAGCAGCTTGGTGGTGTTGCGGTTCTTGAGCGCCTCATACAGCAGTGGCTCGC
>JBEIOK010000107.1:0-9444 GCA_040377605.1 Nevskiaceae bacterium
ATGCGCCTGCTGCTGAAGCTGCTGCTGGGGCTGTCGCTGGTCTTCGGTGCCACCGCCGGCCTGCTGCAATGGCGCTACGGCGGCGGGGGCGACTTCCCCGACCGCTTGCCCGGCCCGCCGCAATTGCCGGAAACGGTGCTGGAAACGGTCGCCGACCTGCCCTCGCCGCCCGGCAACATCGCGGTCTCCGGCGGGGGACGCGTGTTTGCGACGCTGCATCCGGAGGCGCGCCCGGCCTGGAAGGTCGTGGAAATCGTTGACGGGACGGCGCGACCCTGGCCGAGCCTGACGTTCCAGACCGGCGTCGGCGAGCCGCGCTACTTCCGCGATGTGCTGTCGCTGCGCATCGACCGCCAGAACCGCCTGTGGACCCTCGACAACGGCCAGCACGGTCTGCATCCGGGCCGGCTGCTGGCCTTCGACCTCGACAGTGGCACCGTGCTGCACGAGTACGAGATCCCCCGCGCGATGGCCGGCCTGGGCTCGCATCTGAACGATTTCCAGGTCTCGCCGGATGGCCGCTATCTCTACATCGCCGAGGCCAGCTTCTTCGCCAAGACTCCGGCACTCGTGGTCTACGACACGCAGCGCCGCGAGAGCCGCCGCCTGCTGGACCAGCATCCGTCGGTGACGGCCGATCCCTACACGCCGGTGGTGCAGGGCCGGCGCATGCTCGCCTTCGGCCTGGTCGCGATCCGTCCCGGGGTCGATTCCATCGTGCTCGATCACGCCGGCGAGTGGCTCTATTACGCGCCGGTCAGCAGCCTCAATCTGTATCGCATCCGCGCCGCCGACCTGACCGACACGACGCTCGACGCCGCCACCCTGGCAGGCCGGGTCGAAACCTATGCGCCGAAAACCATGTCCGATGGCCTGACCATGGACGCTGCCGGCACGATCTATCTTTCAGACCTCGAGCACTCGGCCATCGTCGCGCTGCGGCCGGATCGCAGCCTGGAAACCCTGCTGCAGAGCGATCGCCTGCGCTGGCCCGATGGCTTCAGCTTCGGCCCCGACGGCTGGCTCTACGTTACCTGTTCGGCGCTGCATCAGGTGATCGGACTGCCGCCGTCCTCGATCGCGAAACACGCGCCCTATCAGATCTTCCGTTTCCGTCCGGGGACACCGGGCGTCCCCGGACATTGAACGCCTTGCCCATGTCTTCGATTGCCCCCCTGCCGCCCCGCCTCCGACTCCCCGTTCTGGCCAGCCTGCTGCTGGCCCTGCTGTCGACGGCGGCGGCCACCCCGGCAGCAGCCTTCGGCTTCGAGGACGTCGCCACGCGGGCCAAGCGGCTTGCCGAAAAGCCTTATGAGCGGCCGGACACGCGACTGCCGAAGGTCCTCACCGATCTGAACTACGAGCAGTACAACGACATCCGCTTCAAGGCCGATCAGGCCCTGTGGCGCAACAGTCGTCTGCCGTTCGAGGTGCAGTTCTTCCATCCGGGCCTGTACTTCAACCAGTCGGTGAAGGTCAGCCTGATCACGGCCGACGGCGTGCGTCCGCTGGCGTTCAACCCCCAGCACTTCGACTACGGTCGCAACGCGATCGATCCGAACACGCTGCGCGATCTGGGCTACGCCGGTCTGCGCGTGCACTACCCGCTGAACGCAGCCGACGACAAAGACGAACTGATCGTGTTCCAGGGCGCAAGCTATTTCCGGGCGCTGGGCCGCGGCCAGACGCACGGGCTGTCGGCGCGCGGCCTGGCGATCGATACCGGTGAGCTGGGCGGCGAGGAGTTCCCGGGCTTCACCGAGTTCTGGCTGGAGTGGCCGCGAGCCGAGGATCAGCAGCTGACGCTGTATGCCTTGCTGGATTCGCGCCGCGTCACCGGGGCCTACCAGTTCCGCGTGCGCCCGGGCGACAACACCGTCACCGACGTCAAGCTGCGCCTGTTTCTGCGCGAGTCGATCGGCAAGCTCGGCATCGCGCCACTGACCAGCATGTACCTGCATGGCGAGAATCAGCCGGCTCAACAAGAAGACTACCGCCCGGAGGTGCACAACTCGGACGGTCTGATGCTGCACACCGGCAGCGAATGGGTGTGGCGCCCGCTGGTCAATCCCCAGCGTCTGCTGATCACCTCATTTGGGGCCAACAACCCGAGTGGTTTCGGATTGATGCAGCGCGATCGCGATTTCAACAACTACGAGGACCTCGACGCCCGCTACGACCTGCGCCCCAGTGCGTGGGTGGAGCCCCGCGGCGACTGGGGCCGAGGCCGCATCGAGCTGGTCCAGATTCCGAGCCCCGACGAAACCAACGACAACATCGTTGCCTACTGGGTGCCGGAGTCCAAACCGCAGGCCGGCCAGCAACTGGATTTCGAGTACAGCCTGCGCTGGGAGATGAAGTTTCCGACCCAGCCGCCGCTGGCGCGCGTGATGCAGACCCGGCGCGGACGCGGCTGGACCCGCGAGCCTGACGGCTCGCTGCGATTCCAGATCGACTTCCAGGGCGCCAACCTGGAGCGTCTGCTGCCCGACACGCGCCTGGTTGCCGGCGTCTGGATCAATGACAACGGCGAGTTGCTGGAGCGCCAGACCACGCGAATGCCCGGCGGCAGATGGCGTGTGAGCCTGCGGGTCCGGCGGCAGGACGGCAGCAAGCCGGTGGAGATGCGGACCGTGCTGCGCAACGGCGACGACAGCGTCTCCGAGACCTGGGCCTACATCCTGCCACCGGATCCCCGCTGAGCCGCTCGTGTCCGCGCCCTGCTCTCGACCCGATTCCTCGGCGCGCCAGGCTGATTACCTGCAGCGCGTCGGTAACGTCGCGACCCCGGCGGAGGCCAGCGCCGCCTGCGACTTCGCGCGGCTGCACGCCGGTCTCGGCCAGCGCAGCACCGAACCGCCAGCCCTGGGCTCGGTGGGCGCACGTCTGCAGGCCTGGCTGGGCGCGACCCGCAAGGGTGATCCGCGTCTGAGTGAGGCGCTGCGCGACGGCGCTGACGGCACGACCCAATTGCTGAGCACGCCCTCGCTGCAGCGGGCCTCGATGATCGCCCAGCCCTGGGACCCCAACCCGGTCGTGCGACTGTGGCGCGCATTGAGCAGCCGCTGGAACGGCCATGTCGTCCAGATGCGCTCGCGCCGCGTCGAACACATCGAAGCCCCGGCCGTGAAGCTGCCATGGCGCTGGGCTGCACGTATCCGCCGCACGATCCTGCTGATCCTGATCCTGGCGCAGACCATCGCTGCAACCTACCTGATGACCGCCGTGTTGCCGTTCCAGGGCCGACACTGGCTGGAGATCGCGATTCTGGCGATCTACGCCGTGCTGTTTGCCTGGATCTCGGCGGGCTTCTGGACCGCGCTGCTCGGCTTCGGGCTGCTGTTGTCGGGCCGCGACCGTCATGCGATTTCCGCCAGCGCAGCGGCCGATACCCCCATCGATGCGTCGGCGCGCACCGCGATCCTGGTGCCGATCTGCAACGAAGATGTGGCGCGCGTGTTTGCCGGCGTGCGCGCGACCTGGGATTCGCTGGGCCGCTCCGGGGTGCGCCAGCACTTCGACCTCTACATCCTCAGCGATTCCAACCAGGCCGACGCCCGTGTCGGCGAGGTCGACGCCTGGCTGCGTCTGTGCCGGGAGGTGGACGGCGTCGGCCGCATTTTCTACCGGCGTCGTCAGCACCGCATCAAGCGCAAGAGCGGCAACATCGCCGACTGGTGCCGGCGCTGGGGCAGTCGCTATCGCTACATGGTGATTCTTGATGCCGACAGTGTCATGTCCGGCGAGTGCCTGAAGCGGCTGGTACAGCTGATGGAGGCCAATCCCACAGCCGGCATTATCCAGACGGCGCCCCGCGCCGCCGGTCGCGAGACGCTGTATGCCCGTATCCAGCAGTTCGCCACGCGCGTCTACGGCCCGCTGTTCACCGCTGGCCTGCACTTCTGGCAGCTCGGCGAATCGCATTACTGGGGCCACAACGCCATCCTGCGCGTTGCGCCATTCATGCGGCATTGCGCGCTGGGCAGCCTGCCCGGCAGCGGCGCGCTGTCCGGCGCGATCATGAGCCATGACTTCGTGGAAGCGGCGCTGATGCGCCGTGCCGGGTGGACCGTGTGGATCGCCTACGATCTGCCGGGCTCCTTCGAGGAGATGCCGCCAACGCTGCTCGACGAGCTCAAACGCGACCAGCGCTGGTGCCAGGGCAACCTGCAGAATTTCCGTCTATTCCTGACCCGAGGCCTGCACCCGGCGCATCGGGCGGTGTTCATGACCGGGGTCATGGCCTATCTGTCGGCCCCGCTGTGGTTCACGTTCCTGGTGCTGTCGACCGCATTGCTGGCGGTGTTCACGCTGACCGAGCCTCAGTACTTCACCCAACCCTACCAACTGTTTCCGACCTGGCCGCAATGGCACCCCGAATGGGCGATGCGCCTGTTCGCGGGCACGATGACCCTGCTGTTCCTGCCGAAACTGCTGTCGGCGCTGCTGCTGCTGTTCCAGCCCCAGGGCGCCAAGCCCTATGGCGGCCCGTTGCGACTGCTCGGCAGTCTGACGCTGGAGATCGTGTTTTCGGCGCTGCTCGCACCGATCCGCATGCTGTTTCACGCCCGCTACGTGACCGGCGCCCTGCTCGGTTTCGCGGTGCAGTGGAAGTCGCCGCCGCGTGATGATGCGGAAACCCCGTGGGCGGAGGCGCTGCGTCGTCATGGTGCCGGCACGGTGCTCGGTCTGTGCTGGCTGGGCATCGTGTACTGGCTCAACCCCAAGTTCCTGCCCTGGCTGCTGCCGGTCGCCGGCGCCCTGGTGATTGCCATTCCGCTGTCGGTCTGGAGTTCGCGCGTGCGGCTTGGCCGGCAGGCGCGCGAGCGTCGCCTGTTCCTGATTCCCGAGGAGTCGCTGACGCCGCGCGAGCTGCGCTGGCTGAAGGCGGGTCTGCGCCGCGCGCCGCGCTATGCAGACTTCCGCGATGCAGCGGTCGAGCCGGGCCCCAACGCGCTGCTGTGCGCCGTTGGCCGCCATCGTGCGCATCCCTCGGCCCGCACACTGTCGCAGCATCTGCGTCTGGCCGAGGACGCGGTGACGCGCGGACCGGCCGATCTGAGCGATATCGAGCGCAACACCCTGCTCGCCGATCCGCGCGCGCTGTCGCACCTGCATCTGCGCCTGTGGTCCGCCCGCCAGCCCCATCACGATTGGCAGCTGCCGCCAGCCTGACGCTGTCACAATCCAGACACGACAGCGTCACATTCGCACAACAGCGGGTTCATAGAGTTCAACGCGTCCGAAAAGGAGCGTTTGAATGTCTGCACAAATCGATGGTGATCTGCCGCGCCGCCCGCGTTTCGAAGTCCGCTTTGCCGAAACGCCGGAGGAAGTGCGCGAAACGCAGCGCCTGCGCTACCGGATTTTCGCCGAAGAGCTCGGCGCCCAGATTGACGGCGGCGACCAGGCCCTGGACCACGATCAGTACGACGCACACTGCAAGCACCTGCTGGTCCGCGAGCTTGACGGCCAGCGCATCATCGCCTGCACCCGCATCCTGACCGACGAGCGTGCCCCCGCAGTCGGAGGCTTCTACTCGGCCGGCGAATTTGATCTGGCGATGCTCGACTCGCTGCCGGGCCGCGTCATGGAAATCGGCCGCACCTGTGTGGATGCCGAGTATCGCAACGGCGCGGTGATCGCCACCCTGTGGCAGGGCATCGCCGCCTACATCACCAACAACGGCTACGACTATCTGTTCGGTTGCGCGTCGATCGGTCTGGAAGACGGCGGCGCCAGCGCGCACGCGATTCTCGACCAGATCCGCGCCAAGCATCTCGCCCCGGACTACCAGCGGGTGCGCCCGTACATCCCGCTGCCCGCAGCGGATCGCCGCATCGCCGAGAAACCGCGCATGCCGCCGCTGCTCAAGGCCTATCTGAGCCTGGGCGCCAAGGCCTGCGGCGAAGCGTACTGGGATCGCGACTTCAACTGCGCCGACGTCTTCATGCTGCTCAACGTCACCGACCTGCACCCTCGCTATGCCCGTCACTTCCTCGGCAAGTCGTCCGACCCCGTCGCGGCCCTGGCGGCCTGAGGCGCATCAGCCGGTGCGGAGACTCGCGCTGGCCTGGCGCCATGCGCGGCTGATCGCGCATCTGCTGTACGGCCAGGCGCTGGTGATCGCGGTGCTACTCGGCCTCATCGGTCGCGCAGGCCCGGAGCGTCTGACCCAGGCCTGGAACCGACGCCTGCTGCGCATTCTCGGCGTGCAGCTGCGGCTGCATGGGCAGCCGGCCACTGCCAGCGGTCGCATGACGGTCGCCAACCACGTCTCCTGGCTCGATATTCCCCTGATCGCCGCTTGCGAGCCCACCCGCTTCGTCGCCAAGTCCGAGATCCGTCACTGGCCGATTGCCGGCTGGCTCGCGAACGCGGCCGGCACGTTCTATATCCGCCGCGGCAAGGGCGGCGCACGACCGCTGCTGGAGCATCTGATTCCCCATCTGCAGGCGGGCGGTGCCGTCACCGTGTTCCCCGAAGGGACCACCACCGACGGCCGGCAGGTGCTGCCGTTTCACGCCCGCTTGCTGTCGGCACCGCAGGCGGCGTCCAGTTGGGTGCAGCCCGTGGCGATCCGGTACGGCGCCGGTCACGACGGCCGCGCCGTCGCGCCCTTCATCGGCGACGATGCGCTGTTCCCTCACATTCTGCGCCTGCTGCGCGAACCGGCCTTGCAGATCGACGTCACCTACTGCGCACCGATTGCGGCCGCCGCCTACGAGCGCGACGAACTCGCACGGCGCGCGCACGCAGCGATCTGCGCAGCGCTGGGGCTGGCGGCCGAGACATCACCCGCCGCGTTGGCTGCCTGAGCCCGATTCCGGCGCCGTTCACGGGCCGGGCCGGCGGCACGACTCGCTACAATGCGGGTCTGCCTTACGCCCAGGTCCGCCATGAGCACGCCCCCGACCGTCCCTCCCAAGCCCGCACCGCGCCCGATTATCCAGGGTGAGAAATTGCGGGGCGCGGACAAGATGGCGCGCATCCCGATCAAGATCGAGCCGACGCTCACGCCACTGCGCAAACCGGCCTGGATCCGCGCCAAGACCCATGGCACGCCTGAAGTGGCGCGCATCAAGGAAGCCTTGCGCGCCAACAAGCTGCACACGGTCTGTGAGGAAGCCAACTGCCCGAATCTGGGGGAGTGCTTTGGCAAGGGCACCGCAACGTTCATGATCATGGGCGCCATCTGCACGCGCCGCTGCCCGTTCTGCGACGTGGCGCATGGCCGTCCGAATCCGCTGGATGCCGACGAGCCAGTCAATCTCGCGCGCACGATCCGCGACATGCGGCTGCGCTATGTCGTCATCACCTCGGTGGATCGCGACGATCTGGCCGATGGCGGCGCCGCTCATTTCGCCGCCTGCATCCGCGAGTCGCGGGCGCTGTCGCCTGCGCTGACCATCGAAGTGCTGGTGCCGGATTTCCGTGGACGCATGGATCCGGCGCTGACGATCTTCAACGACACCCCCCCGGATGTGTTCAATCACAATCTCGAAACCGTGCCGCGCCTCTACAAGCAGGCCCGCCCCGGCTCGGACTACGACTGGTCGCTGGACCTGCTGGAGCGCTTCAAGCGTCTGCACCCGAACGTGCCGACCAAGTCCGGCCTGATGCTGGGGCTCGGCGAGGAGATCGAGGAAATCGAGCAGGTGATGCGCGACCTTCGCGCCCATCAGGTGGACATGCTGACGCTGGGTCAGTATCTGCAGCCCTCGCGCAGCCATCTGCCGGTCGCACGCTATGTTCACCCCGATGAGTTCGAGCGCCTGCGCGTGCTCGGCGAGGCGATGGGCTTCTCGCATGTCGCCAGCGGACCGATGGTGCGCTCCAGCTATCACGCCGATCAGCAGGCGCACGAGGTGCTGACGCAGGCCGGTTCCGCTTGAACCGGCAGGCTGCGCTGGCGCTGATGCTGCTGGCCCCGTTCGCCGCCTCGGCGGCGACGCGGGGGCTGACCGACTGCGTGGCACTGGCCGATGATGCCGCACGCCTGACCTGTTATGACCGCGTGGCCGGGCGCTCCGTCGCTCCTGGCACGATCGAGCAGCACTTCGGGGCGGAATCACTGCCGGCGCCAGCCACCCCGCCTGACGAGCCTCGTGAAATCCGCGCCCGTCTGGTCGGCACGGTCGAGGGCTGGAAGCGCGGAACGCGCTTCACGCTCGACAACGGCCAGATCTGGCTGTGTATCGACGAGCGCGAGCAGTACACGCGGCTCGACGGCGTTGCGGTGACGATCCGCCGCAATTTTCTGGGCAGCTACTTCCTGCAGGTGGACGGCATGAATGCGAGTGCACGCGTCCGCCGCGTTCAGTAAGGTCGGGAGCACGACGACGCGCCACCAATGAAAACGGCGCCTTGCGGCGCCGTTTTCTGTAACCAACGACCTTACTGCAATCGCAGCGCCATCGCGTTGAGCAGCGTGCCGGCATCGCCGATCGGTCCGACCAGCGTCGCCTCGCCTGTTGCCAGATTGACGCGATACAGACTGGACTGCGTCTGGCCGTCCACCACCAGCGCCGCAAGCACGAAGCCATTGGCACCGCCGGCGATGTCGAAGGACAGCGCACTGCCAGCCGCCAGATTGAGCCCCAGGCTGTTGACCGCCATCATCACGCCATCATTCGGCGGATTGACCAGCGCCAGACCCGGACTGTTGGCGTCCAGCACATACAGCGCGGTCGACGTCGTCCCGGCGAAGCTGTTGGTGTAGGCCGCCGCGGTCGCCTGCGGCGGACGCGTCAACGCCCCATCGGTGATCGTCGCCCCGGTATCGACGTTGATGCGCAGGTTCTGACCGGCCTCACTGACGACGCGCAGGCGATCCGGGACGGGATTGAAATCCACCCCGAACGCCGTGCCCGTCAGCCCCGCGTACGGCAGCGTCATGTCGGCACCGTCAGCTGCGAGCGTTGACAGCAGGGTGGCGACGCCCGTGGTCGTGTTGAGCGTGTACAGCCGGCCGGTCTGCGCCGCCGCCACCAGCGCGCCACCGTTGGGGCGGAAATCCATCCCCACCAACGTATCGCCCATCATCAGCCCGGTGACCGGCGCTATCGATGTCACCACGCCCGGCGCATTGCTGACGAAGCTCACCAGCGTGTCAACGCCGGCGACCGTGGCCAGTGCGAACAAGGTTGGCGCCGCCGGCGCCACCATCGCCGGCATCGCCGACAGGCCCTTGACGGTGCCCGCCACGCCGATGGTGCCGATCGGGGTCGCGCGTGCCGCCGAGAATGCACTGGTGACATCGACGCTGTAGAGACCGGTGGTGCCCCCGACGGTGAGGGCGGCGAACGCCGTCGTCGCGCCAACAATCTCGAAGCCATTGACGGCCGTCACGTCGACTCCCAGCGGACCACGATCCTTGAGCACCCCATCGTTCGGCGGGTTCTGCAGGAACAGGCGATCCGTCACCGCATCGACCACGAACAA
>JBEIOK010000135.1:0-7347 GCA_040377605.1 Nevskiaceae bacterium
AAACGACTGGCGTTTTGGACGCCGATGCGTAGAATACGCGTCCTCGCGTGGGGCGGTAGCTCAGCTGGGAGAGCGCTGCGTTCGCAATGCAGAGGTCGAGGGTTCGATCCCCTTCCGCTCCACCACGTTCTTTTCGAGTTGTCTTGCTTCAAGATCAGGGCTCGCCATCGGCGGGCCTTTTTCCGTTTCTGCCAGGAGTCGTGCCATGTCCCCACTGACGCGCCAGACCTTCGACGAGGTCATGGTTCCCAACTACCAGCCTGCCGAGATCATTCCGGTGCGCGGTCTGGGCTCGCGTCTGTGGGATCAGCAGGGCCGCGAATACGTGGACTTCGCTGGCGGGATCGCCGTGACGGGGCTGGGCCACGCGCATCCGGCGATGATCAAGGCACTCACCGAGCAGGCCGGGCGGCTGTGGCATGTCTCGAACGTCATGACCAATGAACCGGCGTTGAAGCTTGCACGCCGGCTGACCGAAGTGAGTTTTGCCGAGCGGGTGTTCTTCTGCAACTCCGGCGCCGAAGCCAACGAGGCGGCGTTCAAGCTGGCACGGCGCCGCGGCAATGTGCAGTTCGGCCCCCACAAGAACACGATCATCGCCTTCGACAATGCGTTTCACGGACGCACGCTGTTCACGGTCTGCGTCGGTGGCCAGGCCAAGTACACCCAGGGTTTCGAGCCGCTACCGGGTGGTATCCGGCACCTGCCGTTCAACAATGTCGCTGCCTTGAAAGCGGCGATGAGCGACAGCGTCTGCGCGGTGGTGCTGGAGCCGGTGCAGGGCGAGGGCGGCGTCACCCCGGCCACGCCCGAATTCATCCGGGCTGCGCGCGAGCTGTGCGATCAGCACCAGGCACTGCTCATCTTCGACGAGGTCCAGATCGGCAACGCACGTTCCGGGACGATGTACGCCTATCAGCAGTACGGCGTCACGCCGGACGTGCTCACGACCGCGAAGGGCTTGGGCGGGGGCTTTCCGATCGGCGCCATGCTGGCGACGAAGGTGGCGGCCGAGGCCCTGGCATTCGGAACGCACGGCTCCACCTATGGCGGCAACCCGTTGGGTTGCGCCGTTGCCGCTGCGGTGCTGGAAGAACTCGAGAAGCCGGCCCTGCAGGACAATGTCCGCGCGCGCAGCGCGCAGTTGCGTGCCGGTCTGGATGCCCTGGGCCAGCGTCACGGTCTGTTCGACGCGTCGCGCGGCATGGGGTTGCTGGTCGGTGCGCCGCTGAGCGAGAAGATGAAGGGCCGCGCCAAGGACCTGGTGGCTGCGGCGCTGCGTCAGGGCCTGTGGCTACTGGTCGCCGGCCCCGACGTGCTGCGCTTTGCACCGGCGCTGACCATTACCGAGGCGGATATCGTCGAAGGACTGGCGCGACTGGACCGCGCCTGTGCCGAGGTGATCGCGGCCGGCTGAGCCGTCGGGGACGTGCTGCTGTCGTCGAATCCGGCGATGGCTAGCGATTGAGCGGCAGCAGCACCCGCTCCCCGGCGTGCTCCATGATCACGCCCTCGGGCACCACCGACACCAGGCGCGGTCCGGCGGCCAGCGTCTCGCCCTCGTTGTAGCGACGCCCGCCCGTCATGATCCAGCGTCGCGCCGGATCCGGGTCATAGACGTGGACGTCGAGCGCAATCGCCGGAAAGCCGGTGCGATAGGCGCTCGGCATCTCTCGGAGTGACTTGGGCAGCGTGCCCGATGGTGCGGCGGTGGTCGCCGTGTCGGCTGACGCAGCGCGTGGCAGCGCGTCGGAGGATTCCGTCGCTGCGGCAGTGGTGCCGCTGTCGGTGGCCGAGGGCACGGCGCGTTCCAGATCGGTGTCGGCAGGCGGTACGGCGCGGGTCGAGAACTCAGGTGCCACATCGTCCAGCGACTCCACGCCAGCAGCCTCGTCAATGACGCTGGCCGCTTCTGCCGATTCCAGCACGGCGGGCAGCGGTGCTGCGGAGACGGTCGCGGTGACCGGCGGAGGCGTCGGCGGTGCAGTCAGGACGACGGCGGCCGGCGTTTCGGGCCGGGGCGCGCGGAGCCACAACATCCAGGCAGAAGCCACGACGAGTCCGAGCATCAACACGGCCAGCGCGGGCCGCAGCCAACGCCGGACCTGCATCGGGTGTTGTGAGGCGGTGGCCTGCGTCAACGATTGCACGGTTGGCGTCTGGCCGAGATGGCGCTCGCGTTCGGCGCGGCGCAGGGCGTCGAGGATGTAGCTCATGGCGCGGCCGTCCCCGGGTTCAGGCTCGGTGTGTTCGGCTGCCCTTCCCCGAGTGCGATCAGGGTGCGGATGCCGGCCGTGCCGTCGGTGACCAGCCCGCGTGCGGTCTGGAACTGCTGCAGCGCGGCGTGCAGACGACGGTCGAAGGTGGTCGGCAAGGGCGATGGTGGCGTGAGGCCCTGCATCTGCGCCAGACGTTGCCACAGCCAGGGAATGGTCGGGCCAGCGCTGCCGGGGCCGATGTAGGTGTCGCTGGTTTCGCGGCGCCACAGCAGCAGGAACTCACCGGTCCAGGCGCTGCGCAGCTCGTCCAGCGGAAGCGTGATCGTGCCCAGCGAGGTTTCGACGGCCACCTCGGTCTTCGAGGCAGACCGCAACAGAAAGTAGTGTTCGCCGAGCTCGGGAAGCTGCAGCGTCACGATGACGGGCCGATTCATCTGCGTCAGGTCGCCCCAGCTGCCGCGGCTGCGATAGCACTCCAGGCCGCGTCGCTTCAGGGCGTCGCAGACGTTCTCGCCCCGCGGAATCGTCAGGTTGGCATCCCACAGGCGGATCAACCGCCCGAGTGCCGTGCCCAATGGCTGCGCGGTGGCGGCCAGGGTGTCCAGATTGTCGCTGCCGCCGGGTGCCTCGAGCGGTGGCAGGACCGACGTGACGATGGGTGCTGCCGCGCGGGTGGTCGCCGGTGTCGGGGCGGCGGTGTCGGGCCGGTCGCGCAGGAAGCTGTACAGGAACAGCGCGGCGCAGCCGGCCAGCGCCAGGGCCCAGCCCAGTTCGGCGCCGCGCCAGCGGCGGGGGCCGCCCTCAAAGCGGATCGGTGCATGCCCGATCGCTTCCTGTGCGGCGGTGTCAATAATCTCCGGCGTGACGCGCCGATGCTGTTGCGCATAGGCGCCGAGCATCGCCCGGTCGCAGATGATGTTGATCAGGCGGGGAATGCCGCGCGCATACCGGAACACGCGCTCGGTCGCGGCCGGTTCGAAGACCTCGGCGGTGGCGCCGGCCACGCGAAGCCGGTGCTCGATGTACTCGCGGGTCTCGGCGGCGGACAAGGGCGTGAGGTGGTAGCGCGCGGTGATGCGACTGGCGAGTTGCCGCAGGTCCGGCCGGCCCAGCAGCGCCGAAAGCTCCGGCTGTCCGATCAGCATGATGCGCAGCAGCTTCTCCTTGCTGGTCTCCAGATTGGTCAGCAGGCGGACCTGCTCCAGCACCGAGGGCTGCAGGTTCTGCGCCTCGTCGATGATCACGACGGTCCGTCGCCCGGCGGCATGTGCACGCAACAGGTGCTCGTTGAGGGCGTCGATCAGCACCTTGAGCGTGGGTTGTTCGCGGGGGTAGTCGACCCGCAGTTCGTCACAGATCGACTGCACGAATTCCTGTTCGCTCTGCCGCGGGTTGTGGATCATGGCCACATCGACTTCGGGCAGCTTCTGCTCCAGCAAGGTGCGCACGATCGTGGTCTTGCCGGTGCCGACTTCGCCGGTCAGCTGCACGAAGCCGCCGTACTGGCCAGTGCCGTACAACAGGTGGCCGAGCGCCTCCTGATGGCGCGGCGACATGTACAGGTAGGCCGGATCCGGGGTGATCGAAAACGGCATCTCCCGAAGCTGGAAGAACTCGGTGTACATGACGCGGGTGCGGCCTCAGCAGAAGGTCGCAGGAGTATAGCCGCTCGCTGTCAGGGCTCCGCCCTCAGCATGTCGACGTGCCAGATCCCGTCCTCCCGATACGGCGCGCCGCGACGCTCGAAGCCCAGACTGGCATAGAAGGCTTCCAGATGCTGCTGGGCCGACAGCAGGACCGGCAGCCCGCCATGGCGGAAGGCGCAGAGGCGCAGGCCCTCCTCGATGGCGGCGCGTGCGAGCCCGCTGCGGCGTGCGGTCGCAGCCACGACCAGACGCCCCAGGGCCGGCCCGGGCGGCAGCGAGGGGCGTTGTCCTTCGACCTGATGGGCCGGGCGGTCCAGCCCCGGCGGGACCAGCCGCAGATAGGCCTGCAGTACGCCAGCAGTGTCGCGACCGCAGAGATGCAGGCACTGCGGGTCGAGCCCGTCCATCTCCGGGAAGACGCAGTGCTGTTCGACCACGAAGATATCGGAGCGCAGCTTCAGGAAGGCGTACAACGTGTCCGGGTCCAGCTGCGGCCACGCGTACCAGCGCCAGGTCGGTGCCGTCATGGGCAGTTTCGGGCTGGCCTCATGTCCAGCTCCACTCGCCGCTGGCCAGGCGCAGCAGCAGCAGGGCGGAGATCTGGGCACGTTCTGAGAGACTGGACCACCGCATGGTTTCGCGATGGGAGTGGATGTCGCGGCCGACGACGCCGAGCGTGTCGAGATTGGGCAGGCCGTAGGCTGCCAGATTGTTGCCATCGCAGCAGCCGCCCGTCGGCCGGAACGCCAGCGGCGTCTCCAGCTCGCGACCACATTCGCCGACCCACTGCATCAGACGCTGCATCGGTTCGCTGATCGGCTTGGGCGGCCGAGTAAAACCCCCGCGCAGCTCGCAGCGCACGCCCTCGCCTTGCGCGGCGTGCACGATCCGGTCGAGCTGTTCGTGCAACCAGTGCTCGTCGTCCGCGCCGGCGGTGCGGACATTGAACTTGAAGACGCACAACTCCGGCACCACGTTCAACGCGCCGCCGCCCCGCAGATAGCCGGGATTCAGCGTCAGCCCCTCGCGCTGACCGTTGAGCGCATGCACGGCGGCGACAACCTGGGCCGCCGCGACAATCGCATTGCGACCCTCCTCAGGATTGCGGCCGGCGTGCGCCGCGCGACCATGGACCACCAGATCGAAATCGCCGCTGCCTCTGCGCGCCGAGGCCAGGCCGCCGTCGGCAAATGCCGGCTCGTAGATCAGCCCGAAGTGATTGCGTGTGGCGGCCTCGCGCAGCAGCGGGTCGGAGCCCGCACTGCCGATTTCCTCGTCCGGGTTCAGCACCACTTCCCAGCCGATGCGATCGCGCCAGGGGCTGCGCTCCAGTGCAGCCAGTGCCAGCCACATCGCCAGCAGTCCGCCCTTCAGATCGGCGACGCCGGGGCCGCGAATGTGGTCTGCATCGACCTCGATCGCGGACTGGAACGGATGGTCGATGCCGTACACCGTATCGAGGTGCCCGCCCAGAAAGATGCGCAGCGGCGCTTCCGGCCGCTTGCGCAGTCGCAGCGCCGGCCCCAGGGGCCGCTCGCTCACCGTGCCACTGTCGTCGGTGACGCGATGCGGTCCGACCTCGATCCACTCGGCTTGCGGCTGCAGCGGCGCATACAGATCCGCCATGCGGCCGGCGACGGCGCTGACGCCGGCTGCGTTGAAGCTGCCGGAGTTCAGGCTCGACAGGCGCAACAGTTCCGGGCGCAGTGCGGCTGACTGCGCCTGAACCCACTCCAGCAAGGGCCGGTAATCGGCTCTCATCCGCTCTCGCATGACGTGAATAGAATCTGTTGTAATGGGTTCATTCTTGAGCAGAGCCGGCATTCGCGCATGAGGAAAATCCTGGGGGGGCTGCTGGCCCTGCTGTTCGCGCTGCCCGCCGTGGCTGCCGACAGCCCGCTGTGGGAGCACTCCACCCTGAACCGCATCGTCAAGAGCGGAGAGCTACGCGTCGGCCTGGAGGCCGGCTACATGCCCTTCGAGATGCTGGACCGCAAGGGCAACATCATCGGTTTCGACGTGGATCTGGCGCGCCTGATGGCGCGGCACATGGGGGTCAAGCTGACCCTCGTCAACACGCAGTGGGACGGCATCATCCCGGCGCTGCTGACGGACAAATTCGACCTGCTGATGGGCGGCATGACGATCACCCCGGAGCGCAACCTGAAGGTCAACTTCTGCGACCCTTACGTGATCATCGGCCAGACCGTGCTGATGAATCGAAGGCACGAGCAGACGCTCACGCGCTATGACCAGCTCAACGATCCGCGCTATGTCGTCGTCGCCAAGCTCGGTACGACCGGCGATATCGCCGCGCGGAAGTATCTGCCCAAGGCGCGACTCAAGCAGTTCGAATCCGAGGCCGACGCGGTGATCGAGGTGCGGAGCGGGCGGGCCGATGCCTTTGTCTACGATCTGCCGTTCAACGCCGTCTACGTGGCGCAGAACCCGGGCAGCCTGGTGCATCTGAAAGCACCGTTCACCCAGGAGGCGCTGGCCTGGGCGGTGCGCAAGGGCGATCCAGACATGCTCAACTGGATGAATCACTTTCTGGCGCAGATCAAACGCGACGGCATCTATGACGCGTTGTATCGGAAGTGGTTCGAGAGCACCGCCTGGCTGCAGAACCTGAAGTGAGCGCCCGGCCGTCATCGCGACTCGGCTGGTGGCATGGGCTCTATGCGCTGGTGCTCGCCCTGCTCGCCGCCGGTATCTATGTGGCGGCGGAGCGCGTGGACTACACCTGGCACTGGGAGCGGATTCCACAGTATCTGCTCAGCACCGAGGGGGAGGAGGTCCGCGCGCCCTTCGACGGCTTCGTCAGTCTCGATGCCAATGGCCAGCAACTGAGTCTGTCCGAACTCAACGGTGCCCGTCTGGAGCGCTTCTCCGGCTATTCCCAGGTGCTGGTGGGCGAGGGTGATCTGGTCTTCCAGAACGACATCCTCGCTCGCAAGGCCGGCATCAAGCCCGGCCCGCTGGCACTGGGGCTGTGGTTGACCCTCAAGATCTCGGCGGTGGCGCTGGTGTTCGCGCTGCTGCTGGGCGTGATCGCGGGGCTGGGGCGGGTGGCGCAGAACCCGGCCGCGCGCAACCTCGCCGCGACCTACGTCGAGCTGATCCGCGGCACGCCGCTGCTGGTGCAGATCTTCATTTTCTATTTCTTCGTCGGCACGGTCCTGAATCTGTCGGCCTTCACCGCCGGAGTTGCGGCGCTCAGTGTCTTCACTGGCGCGTACGTGGCCGAAATCGTGCGCGCCGGCATTGAGGCCGTGCCGCGCGGCCAGATGGAAGCTGCGCGCAGCCTGGGCATGAGCTACGTGCAAGCGATGCGGCATGTCGTGCTGCCACAGGCGTTCAGGCAGTCGCTACCGTCGCTGGCCGGACAGTTCATCAACTTGATCAAGGACTCCTCGCTGGTCTCGATCATGGCGCTGACTGACCTCACCAAGGCCGGTCGCGAGGTGGTCAGCTCGACCTTC
>JBEIOK010000073.1:0-12784 GCA_040377605.1 Nevskiaceae bacterium
ATCCGCGCCAGTCAGCGGCGCGGCCACGGTCTCGGGCTGCACCTTGCCGATCCGGACCAGCTGATCGAGCAGTTGCTTCTGCTTGAACTCGATCTGCTGCGCGGGCGCCAGATGCTGCATCGAGCAACCGCCGCAGAGACCGAAATGCTCGCAGGCCGGCACCACGCGATGCGGGCTGGCCTGGTCCACCGCGATGCACTGACCTTCATCGGCATCCTTGGTGACGTGGGTATAGCGGAAGCGCACGCGTTCGCCGGGCAGTGCATCGGCAATGAAGGTCGCCTTGCCCTCGACTCGCGCAAAACCGCGTGCCGCCTGGTCGAAGTCGATGATCTCGGCGGCGAATTCGCCGGCCGGTGGCAGCTTGCGGCGCCGCATCAGCCCGCCCAGCCGTCGATGAACTCGGCCCAGTGCGGAGCCTCGCTGGTCTCCAGGAACTGACGCACGCGTGCCTCTTCCTGCTCGTGTTCAGCGGGCGTCATGCGGCCGCGCAGGACCTCGAAGCGCAGATAGACCAGCCAGGTGTTGAGCACATCGGTCTCGCAGTAGGCACGGATGCCGGCCAGGTCTCCTGCCGTGTAGGCATCGAAGACCTTGGAACCGTCCATGCCCAGCTTGCCTGGAAACCCGAGCAGCAGGGCCATCTCGTTGAGCGGCGCATTCTGACGGCCGGTGTACAGGGCCAGCACGTCCATCAGATCGGTGTGCCGAAACTGGTAACGGCCCAGGTAGTTGTCCCACTTCGCCTCACGATCGAAGTGTCCGGTATCCCAGTACTTGGGCGCGATGCAGCCGTTGAGCAGCGCGCGGTAATGCAGCACCGGCAGATCGAAGCCGCCGCCGTTCCAGGAGACGATGACCGGGCGGTACTTCTCGATACCGTCGAAGAACCGCTGCACGAGCTCGCCTTCGGTGCTGGACTCGTCACCCAGCGACCAGACCTTGAAGCTGTCGTCCTTGCGCAGCGCCACGGAAATCGCGACCACGCGCTGCAGGTGCGCCGGCATGAAGTCGCTGCCCTTCTCGGCCAGTCGCTTGGTCTTGATCGCCGCCCAGACCTCGGTGTCGCTCAGTTGCTCCAGCCCGAGAATGCGCCGGCTGCCCTCGATATCCGGAATCGTCTCGATATCGAACACCAGCAGGGGCTCGCGCAGGCTCATGCCGGGAACACGCCGGTGGAGATATAGCGGTCGCCGCGGTCGCAGACGATGCTGACGATCGTCGCATTCTCGACCTGCCGGCACAGTTGCAGCGCAGCCCACAGGGCGCCGCCGGAAGAGGGACCACAGAACAACCCTTCGAGCTGACCGACCTGACGCATCGTGTCTTCGGCATCCCGGGCCGACACCTCGATCACGCGATCAACGCGCTGGGCGTCGAAGATCGACGGCAAGTAAGCCTCCGGCCATTTGCGGATACCCGGAATCGACGACTCGCCGTCGGGCTGCACGCCAATGATCTGCAATTCCGGATTCTGTTCCTTGAAATAGCGTGAGCAGCCCATGATCGTGCCGGTCGTGCCCATCGACGACACGAAGTGCGTGATGCGCCCCTGCGTCGCCTTCCAGATCTCGGGGGCGGTCCCTTCGTAGTGCGCCCGCGGATTGTCCGGATTGGCAAACTGGTCGAGCACCTTGCCCTTGCCGTCGGCCTGCATCTGCAGCGCCAGATCGCGCGCGCCCTCCATGCCTTGCTTCTGGGTCACCAGGATCAGTTCGGCCCCGAAGGCCTTCATGACCGCGCGGCGTTCCACCGACAGGTGCTCAGGCATGATCAGCACCATCCGATAGCCCTTGACCGCAGCCGCCATCGCGAGCGCAATACCGGTGTTGCCGCTGGTCGCCTCGATCAGCACGTCACCCGGCTTGATCTCCCCGCGCTCCTCGGCACGGCGGATCATGGAGTAGGCCGGGCGATCCTTGACCGAACCGGCCGGGTTGTTGCCCTCCAGCTTCACCAGCAGCGTGTTGTTGCCGATACCGGGTAGCCTGCGCAGCTGGGCCAGGGGGGTATTGCCGATAAAATCGGCGAGCGTGGGATAGGTCATGGGGAGCGAGATGCTTTTGCGGAATTCTAACCGGCCGGACGTGTGGGAACACTGAAACCCCGATCACGGCGCCTTCGACAGCCAGGGCGCCTGTCACTGTGGGGGCTCGCGGCGGTCGCGCTGGTGGCCTGTGCGCTGCTGGCCGCAGCCCCTGCGTTGACGCCGCTGCAGCGGCTCGCGATTGCCGGCGGCCTTGCCATCGTCGTGCTGGGGCTGCTGACGACGGTTCTGAAGATCTGGCGCGCGACCACCACCAGCCTGCTCGACAATACCCGCGCGCTGGCTTCCGGCCGGTCCGAGGCCCGGATTCCCGAAGGGCTCGGCGGCTTTGGCGACGCCCTGGGCCTGGAAATCAATCGGGTCGCGCTGCAGCTGGTGGACCTGCGCACCCGCTTCGACGAGAACCTGGGCCGCGCCACCCACCGCCTGCGCCAGGAGCGCGACCAGGCCAACGAGCAGCTGCAGCAGCTGCGCGCGTCGGCCAGCCAGTGGCAGACCGAGGCCCGTGCGCAGAGCGAGCTGTGGTCCAGCCTGTCACACGAGCTACGCACGCCCCTGACCGGCATTCTCGGCTATGCCGAGCTGCTGCGGCGCTCGGGCCTGAATCCGGAGCAGGCGCAGCAGCTCGACATCCTCGACAAGTCGGCGCGCGCATTGCTGGCGATGATCAATGACCTGCTCGACTGGAGCCGCATCGAGGCCGGACGCCTGCGCCTCAACGAGGACGGCTTCGACCTCTACGACGTGGTCGAAGACACCTTGTCACTGCTGGCACCCCTGGCCTACGACAAGGACCTCGAGCTGGTCCGCATCATCTACCACGATGTGCCACAACGCCTGCGCGGCGACCCGCAGCGCCTGCGCCAGATCCTGACGAATCTGCTGTCCAACGCCATCAAGTTCACGGAAACCGGCGAAATCGTGCTGCGCGTGATGCAGGAGCGCGAGGCCAGCGGCCGCACGTGGCTGAGATGCTCGGTCACCGACACCGGGGTCGGTATCTCTGCCGATCAGCAGGCGCGCCTGTTCCAGCCTTTCCGGCAGGTCGGACGACCGAACGCCAGCGCCGGCAGCGGCCTGGGGCTGTCGATCACGCGCAAACTCTGCGAGCTGATGGGCGGTGAGATCGAGTTGCAGAGTACGCCGGGTCAGGGCTCGACCTTCAGCGTGCTGCTGCCGTTCAAGCTCGCGGCCGAAGCCACGCCCTCGCGGACGCACGACGAGCGGCTGGCGGACCACTCGCTGTGGCTGCACGAGCCGCACGCCACTGCGCGCCTGGCGCTGGTGCACTGGCTGGAGTTCTGGGGGCTGCGGGTCCGCAGCTTCTCCACGGCCGCCGAGTTGGCCGATGCGCTGCGCAACGCCGGCAGCGCCCAGCGCCCGGACCTGGTGCTGATCGGCATGAAGCCGCGCGCTTCGGTCGATCCAGCCATCCGCGATCTGCTGGCGCTTTGCCGCAGCCAGGAGCCGCCCCTGCTGGCGCTGGTCGCATCGGCCGCCCTGCCGGTGCACGAGACCCTGCGCGCCGCTGGTGCCGCCGCCTGCCATCCGAAATGCCTGAGCCGCCAGCGCCTGCACGACGAGGTGCTGCGGTTGCTGCTGCCGCGCGATGCCGCTCTCAGCGAACGCCCGCTGGCCCGCCAGCAGGCGGTGGTCGCCGACAACAATGCCTTCAACCGCCGCTGGCTGGCGACGCTGGCCGGCAATCTGGGCCTGGAAGTCACTCCCACGGCCAATGGCCGCGAGGCGCTGGAAGCCTGGCAACGCGTGCGCCCGCAGGTCGTGCTGCTCGACGCCCGCATGCCGGAGATCAGTGGAGCCGAGTGCGCACGCGCGATCCGCAACGCCGAGGCGGTCGCGGGCGGCCCGCGCTGTCGCATCGTCGCCGTATCCGCACACCTGGAACCGGACGAGCGCCAGGCGTTTCTCGATGCTGGAGCCGACGGCCTGCTGATCAAGCCATTCAACGAGACCGAGCTGCTGCGCGCCCTCTCCGGGGCACCGCCAACCACCGCTGCTCCGGCGGTGAGGCTGGTCGCCGACCCTGAACTGCTGGCGCTGCTGAGCGAGGAGCTGCCGAAACAATATTCCGATCTGGAGCAGGCCCTGACCGCCGAGAATCTGGAACAGGCGCGTGATGCGGCGCATACGTTGCGGGGCACAGCGGCGTTCTATCACCTCGCGAGCCTGCGCCAGACCACGGCGGCGCTCGAAGCCTGGCTGCGTCGCACGACGCAGCTGCAGCAGGGACCCGCCATCCGCCGCGAACTCGATGGCGTGCGACGCGCCGTCGAGGACACGTTGCGCGCGATCCGCCGCTAGGGTCTATCGCGACGGGCGGATCGCGGCAATCGGCACCGCATCGACAGAACGGCCTTCCTATTGCTGGCTGCGCTCCAGCACCACATAGGCACAGGCAAACCCGCCGTCGTCGCTGAGAGAGACATGTGCAGCCCCGACGCCAAGCTCGCGCAAGCGCTTCTTCTGCGCGGGGCTGAAGCGCAGTTCAGGCTTGCCCTGCGGATCCCGGACGACTGCAATGTCCTTGTACGCGATGCCGGCAAATCCGCAGCCCATGGCCTTGACGCAGGCTTCCTTCGCCGCCCAGCACATCGCCAGCGAACGTGGACGATTGGCACGCGCACGCAGTTCACGCTGCTCGGCCGCGGTCAGCAGCTTGTTGAGCGCGCGCGTACCGTGACGCTCCAGCAGACGCTCCATCCGCACGATCTGCACCAGATCGACACCAATGCCGAAGATGCCGCCAGCGGCCGGTGACGAACGGGACACGCGGCGTATCATCCGCGCCGGGCGTCGGTCATCGCGCGACGCATCTCGGCCACCGCGGCCGGCAGGCCGACGAACAGCGCGCGCGCCACGATGCTATGACCGATGTTGAGCTCGACGATCTCGGGGATACGCGCCACCGGGGCGACGTTGTCGACGCTGAGCCCGTGACCCGCATGGACCTCCAGGCCCGCGCGGTGCGCGGCGCGCGCGAAGTCGTGGATGCGCTTGAGTTCGGTCGTGCGCGCACGACCGCGTCGGTCACAGTAGCGGCCGGTGTGGATTTCCACCTGCGGCGCGCCGCTGGCCAGGATCGCCGGCAACTGACGTCGATCCGGATCGACGAACAGCGCCACGATGATGCCGGCCTTGGCCAGCCGCCGATAGGCGGCCGTCACCGCCTCGACATGGCCGGCGACATCGAGCCCGCCTTCCGTGGTCACCTCCTGACGCCGCTCCGGCACCAGGCAGACAAATCGCGGCTTGATGCGGCAGGCAAAGGCGACCATCTCGTCGGTGACCGCCATCTCCAGATTGATCGGCACCGGACAACGGGCAGCCATGCGCCGCACATCGTGCTCCTGGATATGCCGGCGGTCCTCGCGCAGATGGATCGTGATGCTGTCGGCGCCAGTGGCCGCCGCAATGAGACCGGCCTCCACGGGATCCGGGTAGTCGGTGCCGCGCGCCTGGCGCACGGTGGCGACGTGATCGACGTTGACGCCCAGACGCAGCTCGGGGCGGATCGCGGACCTGCGGACGGTGCGGGGCATGAAGAGGTTTCCTCGAAAATCGGTGCGCGATGATACCGCTGCCAGCGACCGTCTCAATCAGCGGCGGTGAAGGCGCGCACGCTGCGCAGCAATCGCGCAGTCTCCAGTTCACGCCCCCCCAGCTGACGATGCAGGGCGCCCCGCAACAGCCGTCGCGCGTCCGCCAGGGTGTCGGCACCTTCCAGCCGGTCGTCGCGCAGCGCAATCAGGCTGCTGCCGGCATAGCCGTCGCGGGCTGGCTGCGGACCCAGCTCCCAGTCATAGCGGTAGCGTCCCGCCGGATCCAGATCCTCCGGAAAGCGCAGTCCGTAGCCGATCTCGGCCAGCAGGTATTTTTCAAAGAGGCGCAACGCCGCCTCGGCATCCTGCTCGGAGCCTTCGAGTTCGGGCAGCAGATTGGCGTAGACCTCGAACAGGGCCGGGTGCGCATCATTGCGCTGCAGCAGCTGTACCAGCAGCTCGTTGAGATACCAGCCGAAGAACACGCGCTCGCCGGACAGGCGCAACGGCATGCCCTGCGCCTCCGCCGCGCTGAGCGTCCCGAGCTCGCCGCGCCCGCCCCAGCTCAGCAGCAGCGGCGAGAACAGCTGCAGCAGCCCGCGCAGACGCGATTTCGGGCCACGCGCACCGCGCGCGATCAGTCCGACGCGGCCATGTTCACGGGTAAAGGCTTCGATCAGCAGGCTGCTGTCGCCGTACGGCCGGCTGGCGAGCAGCCAGGCGGGCGTGAGCGCGGCCGACATCAGTCCTGCGTCAATCCGAACTGGCGGAGCGAGCGCAGATCGTCGCTCCAGTTCTCACGCACCTTGCACCAGAGCCGCAGGAACACCTTGGCCCCAAGCTGCTTCTCCAGATCACGGCGCGCCGCGGTGCCGATCTGCTTGAGCTGGGCGCCATCCTCACCGATGACGATGCGCTTCTGCCCCTCGCGCTCGACCCAGATGATGGCGCCGATGCGATACATCTCGCCATCCAGCTCGAATTGCTCAATCTCGACGGCCGAGGCGTAGGGCAACTCCTCATGCAGGCTGCGGATCAACTTCTCGCGTACGGTTTCCGAGGCCGCAAAGCGCTCGTCATGACCGACGACCATGTCTTCCGGGTACAGCGGTGGACCTTCCGGCAGTCGCGTGAGAATCTCATTGGTCAGCGACTTCAGGTTCTCGTTGCGCAGCGCCGATAGCGGGACGATGAAGGCGAAGTCATGGAGTCCCGCGAGACGCTGCAACTCCGGCAGCAGCTTCTCGCGATCGCGAATCAAGTCGATCTTGTTGATCACCAGCGCTACCGGCGTGCGGCTGCCCTTGAGACGCTGAAGCACGGCCTGATCCTCGTCGGTCCAGCGGCCGGCCTCGACCACGAACAAGGCCATGTCGATGTCCTGCAGCGCATGGGTCGCTGCCTCGTTCATGACGCGGTTCAGGGCCCGCTTCTGCTGCCGGTGCAGGCCTGGCGTGTCGACGAACACGATCTGGCCGCGCTCATGGTGCAGCACGCCCTGGATGCGATGCCGCGTGGTCTGCGGCTTGTGCGACACGATGCTGACCTTGCGGCCGACCAGGGCGTTGAGCAGTGAGGACTTCCCAACGTTGGGGCGACCGACAATCGTGGCGATTCCGCTATGCATGAGGGGATTGTAGTACCTGCAGCAACCTCTCGGCGGCGCGCTGCTCGGCGTTGCGACGACTGCTGCCATCGGCTTCGGTGGCCAGCTCGCCGTCGGCAAGCTGGCAGCGCACCCGGAACAGGCGCCGGTGCGGAGGACCGCTCTCCGACAGGATCTCGTAGCGCGGCAGCGGCCGGCTTCGCGCCTGCAACCACTCCTGCAGCCGCGTCTTCGGGTCCTTCAGGGACTCGGCATCCGGCAGTTCGGCGAGCATGACGGCGAACAGCGCCAGCGAAACCTGGCGCGCCGCCTCGAAGCCGCCATCGAGATAGACCGCACCCAGCAGCGCCTCCAGCGCATCGGCCAGGATCGAATCGCGCCGGAAGCCACCGGATTTGAGTTCGCTCTCGCCGAGGCTCAGTACCTCGCTGAGTTCCAGCTCCCGCGCCAGGCGGGCCAGAGACTCCTCACGCACCAGACTGGCGCGCAGCCGCGACAGCGCACCTTCTTCGGCGCGGCCATGGGCCTCGTACAGGGCCGCGGCGACGACAAAGTTGATCAGGCCGTCGCCGAGGAACTCCAGGCGCTCGTTGTTGTTGCCGCTGACACTGCGGTGCGTGAGCGCCCGCTGCAGCAGCGATGAATCGACGAACCGGTATCCGATCCGCCGTTGCAGGCGTTCCAGATCGCCGTTCAAGAGTTCTGCTTGCGCAGCGGCACGTCGGCCTGGAAGTGAATGACGACAGAGATGTTATAGAACAGATGCTCGCGCGCTTCGTAATCGTAGCTGAGGAAGCGGCCCTGCTCGGTGCGCTTGACCTTGATGTCCTTCGGCGTCAGCGCATCGATGCTCTCGATGTCCCAGTAGCGCTGCAGCGACTTGCGCAGCTCGCCCACCTCGGCCTCGGCCAACGACGGATCGCCGGCAACCTTGCTGACCGAACTGGTGATCTTCATCTGGTTCAAGTACAGCGGCAGTACCTTCATGCCGACGACCGTGAAGAAACCCAGTACCGCGAACACGAACAGCAGACCGAACCAGCCGATGCCCTGTTGACGGCTACGCAGACCCATCTTCATTTGACTCACTCCCCTGCTCGCTGCTGTCACTGAATCGAGGTGCCGATGCGCGAGAAGTCGATCCGGGTGTTCTGAGCGTCCCACGACATCCAGATGAAGAACGCTTTTCCGACCAGATTCTTTTCCGGCACCGTACCCCACCGACGGCTATCGTCCGAACCATCCCGGTTGTCGCCCATCGCGAAGTACTCTCCGGGCGGCACGATGAACTCGAAGTCGTCCGCCGGACGGTCCGGGTTCACGAGAATATGGTGCTCGACGCCCAGCAGATTCTCGCGCATCCGGTAGACCACGCCCGAGGCGGTCAGCCCGCTGGCAGTATAAACACCGGCCGGGTCCAGCGGCGCCGGCTCGCCATTGATGAAGAGCTGCTTGTCGCGGTAGACGATGCGGTCGCCGGGCAGGCCGATGATGCGCTTGATGAAATCCTTGCTGGGATCAACCGGCCAGCGGAACACCACGATATCGCCGCGTGCCGGCTCTCCAACCTTGATGAACTTGTGGTGCACGACCGGATCGCGCACGCCATAGGCGTATTTGTTGACCAGGATGAAGTCGCCGATCGACAGCGTCGGGATCATCGACCCGGACGGAATGCGGAAAGGCTCGGCCACGAACGATCGCAACACCAGCACCACCAGGATCACCGGGAAGAACGAGCGGCAAAAGTCGATGAAGCTGCTCGGGCGATCAGCCGCGCCGTCGGCCAGCAGACGGCGGCGCTTCGGGCCCAGCCACAGCTTGTCGAGCAGCCAGAAAAGACCTGTGAACAGGGTGGCAAACGTCAGGAGGACGGCGAAATCGATGTGGAAATCCTGCATGTCTCTGAGCCCTACTTCTTCTTTTCGACGCCGAGCACGGCGAGGAAGGCTTCCTGCGGAATCTCCACGGAGCCCACCTGCTTCATGCGCTTCTTGCCTTCCTTCTGCTTCTCCAGCAGCTTCTTCTTGCGCGAGGTGTCACCGCCGTAGCACTTCGCGGTCACGTCCTTGCGCAACGCCTTGACCGTACTGCGCGCGATGATCTTGGCGCCGATCGCTGCCTGGATCGCGATATCGAACATCTGCCGATGGATGACGTCCTGCATCTTCTCGCAGAGATCGCGGCCGCGTGGATAGGCGCTGTCGCGATGCACGATCGTGGCCAGTGCATCGACCTTGTCACCGTTGACCAGCACATCAAGCTTGACCAGATCCGCTTCCTGGAACCGCACAAACTCGTATTCGAAAGAGGCATATCCGCGCGACACGCTCTTCAGGCGATCAAAGAAGTCGAGTACGACCTCCGCCAAAGGCATCTCGACTTCCATCTGCACCTGGGAACCGAGATAGCGCAGATTCTTCTGCACCCCGCGCTTCTCCATGCACAGCTGCATGACGCTGCCGACATAGTCCGGCGGCATCAGGATGCGAGCATTGATGATGGGCTCGCGGATTTCCTGCAAGGACCCGGCTTCCGGCAGTTCCGCAGGATTGTCGACCTTGCGCACGACACCGTCGGTCATCAGCACTTCGTAGACCACCGAGGGTGCTGTGGTGATGAGGTTGAGGTTGTATTCGCGCTCCAGGCGCTCCTGCACGATTTCCATGTGCAGCATGCCAAGGAAGCCGATGCGGAATCCGAACCCCAGCGCCGTGGAATTCTCGGGCTCGAACTGCAGCGCCGAGTCGTTCAGGCGCAGCTTCTGCAGTGATTCGCGGAAATCCTCGAAATCGTCCGCATCCACCGGAAACATGCCCGCGAACACGCGGGGCTGCACCTGCCGGAATCCCGGGAGCTGCTCGACACTGGCATTGCTGCCGGCCAGGGTCAGTGTGTCACCAACGGGCGCGCCAAAGATGTCCTTGATGCCGGCGACGATGAACCCGACCTCGCCGCACTCCAGCTGATCCTTGAACACGCGCTTGGGCGCATTCACGCCCATCATCGTGATCTCGTAATCCTTGCCGGTCGAGATCACGCGGATCTTCTGATTCTTCTTCACCGAGCCATTGACGACGCGCACAAGCGACACCACGCCGAGGTAGTTGTCGAACCAGGAATCCACGATCAGCGCCTGCAGCTTGCCGTCCGGATTGCCCCTGGGCGGCGGCAGGCGCTCGACCACGGCTTCCAGCACATCCGGGACGTTGAGGCCCGTCTTGGCAGAAATGCGGATGGCATCGATGGCCGGGATGCCGATGACCTGCTCGATCTCATCGCAGACCCGATCGGGCTCTGCGTTCTGCAGATCGACCTTGTTCAGCACCGGCAGGACTTCGAGATTCTGCTCGAGCGCGGTGTAGCAGTTGGCCACCGACTGCGCCTCGACGCCTTGCGAGGCATCGACCACCAGCAGCGCGCCCTCGCAGGCGGCCAGCGAGCGCGAGACCTCGTAGCTGAAATCGACATGTCCTGGCGTGTCGATCAGATTGAACTGGTACAACTCACCGTTCTTGGCGCGGTAGTGCAGCTGCACGGCCTGCGCCTTGATGGTGATGCCGCGCTCGCGCTCGATCGGATTGTTGTCGAGAACCTGAGCCTGCATCTCGCGCAGTTCCAATCCGCCGCATAGCTGGATAAATCGATCGGCGAGTGTGGACTTGCCGTGATCGATGTGGGCGATGATGCAGAAATTGCGGATGTGATCCAGGTTCATGAACGACACGAGGCGGCGCAGGGCCGCAAAAAAGGCCGCGCAGTATAGCGTTTAGGTCCCGACCGGTTCAGGCAATCCGCGCGAGCTCGAACGCCGCGGAATCGAACACGCCCTCCGACAGTACCGCGCCAGCGTCATTCAGCAGCACCGGAATGCGCAGGCCGAAACGCAACCGCCACTCGGCGCGATCGTCGACACAGGCGTGATCGAGCTGGAACGTCGCGGAGCCCAGGTGTGCTCTCAGCGCCGCCTCGAACTCTTCGCAGAGATGACAATCCGGGCGCCCCAGCAGCAGGTACCGCTCAGTCATCCGCAGTCTTGGCCGGGACATCCAGCGCCAGGAACAGCGGGGCGCCGCGGCGCTGCACCAGGATCGGAATGGTCTGGCCCGGCGTCAGCCGCGCCGCAACCTCGGCAACGCGAGCGACGCTATCGGTTTCCTGCCCGGCAATCTGCAGCAGGATGTCGCCGGCACGCAGGCCGGCACGCGTCGCAGGCCCCTCGGCCACGCCCAGGATCAGCACGCCGCCCGAAACCACCTGCGCCTGACGGCGCTCGTCGGCACCCAGCGGACGCACCGTCAGCCCCAGCGGGCCTACATCGGGAACCGGGTCCTCGGCGGCCAGTGCGACTTCCTCGCTGGAAGGATCAAGCGCACCCACCTGCACCTTGAGGTCCAGCGCCTTGCCCTCGCGGATGATCGCCAGCGTCGCGCGGGTGCCCGGGTCGGTAATGCCGACCAGATGCGGCAGCGTGCTGGAACTGGGCAGTTCCTGACCATTGAAGCTGAGGATGATGTCGCCTTCGCGCACACCTGCGCGCGCCGCAGGTCCTTCCGGAATGACGCGAGCCACCAGCGCGCCTTCGGGCTTCTCAAGCCGGAACTGCTGCGCCAGGTCGCGATCAACCTCCTGCACGACCACACCAAGCCAGCCGCGGGTAACGCGGCCAGTGTCCTTGAGCTGGCGGGCAACCTTGGCGGCGACGTCGATCGGGATCGCGAACGACACGCCCTGGTAGCCGCCAGACTGCGAATAGATCTGTGAGTTGACGCCAACGACCTGTCCCGCGAGGTTGAACAGCGGCCCTCCGGAATTGCCGGGGTTGATCGCCACGTCGGTCTGGATGAAAGGCACGTACTGCTCGGTCACCAGGGCGCGCCCCTTTGCCGAGATGATGCCGGCGGTCACCGAGTAGTCGAAGCCGAACGGCGAACCAATGGCCAGCACCCACTGCCCCGGGCGCAGCTTGCCGGAGTCGCCGAGCTCGACCACCGGCAGGTCGGTGGCGTCGATCTTCAGCAGCGCCAGATCGCTGGCCTCATCGCTGCCCACCACCTGCGCCGTGAACTGGCGGCGATCAAGCAGACGCACGATCACTTCCTTTGCGTCTCGAACCACGTGGTAATTGGTCAGGATGTAGCCGTCTTCCCACAGCACAAAGCCGGAGCCCAGCGACTGCGGATCCTGCAGCCCTTCGTCGGGCACACCGCCGTCTTCTTGCGGGGTGTCGAAGAAACGACGGAACCACTCCGGCGTCTCCTGCAGGCTGTCGGGGTCAGCGATGCCTGGGCGCGCCGCCCGGCGCGGTGCGTCGGCCGGCACCGTGCTGATGTTGACCACTGACGGTGATACCTGATCGACCAGCTCGGCAAAATCAGGATAGCCGCCCGTAGCCGGCACGCCGCGCCCGCAGGCGCCCAGCACCAGCAGCAGGGGGAACAACACGCTGAGCCGCGACGTGCGGGCGGCAAAAATCATGGATGAGGCTCCGGTCCCGCGCAGCCAGTGCGCGGCATAGGCCGGCATTTTCAAAGGAATCGCGCCCGAAACACAAACCGTCGGGCGCAATCG
>JBEIOK010000184.1:0-5190 GCA_040377605.1 Nevskiaceae bacterium
CAGACGGTATTCGGTGTTCTCGTCGATGCCGACGCCCGACAGCAGCAGATCGACGTCCTGATCGGTGACGGTCACGCGGCTTTCGACTTCCTTGGCCCGCAGGCGCTGGATCAGCACCTCCTCGCGGATCTGGTCGCGCACGGCCAGGTAGTCGAGGCCGTCGGCCTTCACCGCTTCGGCGAACTGCGCCAGGCTCAGGTTGTTCTGCTTGGCGATGTCGGTGAGAACTTCGTTGAGTTCGCGGTCGTCGACCCGGATGCCCGCCTGCTGTGCGCGCTGGGTCTGCACGCGGGTCAGGATCAGGCGCTCCAGCACCTGGGCGCGCAGCGCATCTTCCGGCGGCGCGCTGATGCCGCGCTTCTGGATCTGCGTGCGCGCTTCTTCCATGGCGCGGTCGAGCTCGCTCTGCAGGATCACGCCGTCGTTGACGACGACCAGGATGCGATCCAGCGATTCGGCAGCAGCCGTCGCGGGGTGGATCGGCAACAACGCGGCGAGGCCGAGCGCGAGGGCGGACAGGCGGGACTTCATGGCATTCATCGACGGGTTCGAAAAGGCAGGGCGGACGGGCCCAGGGCCGGCATTATGGCCCATGACGGGACCTGAACAGCGGTCAATAGACCTCGGGATCCGGGAACAGGTTCTCCAGTCCCGAGCCGATGCGGGCCAGGCCCTTGAGTTCGAGCTGCAGGTAGATGCCGGAATTGACGTCGCCGCTGGTGTCGGCAACGTAGCGCCGGTACGAGGTGCGCACCGTCCAGCAGCAGGTCTCGTACTGCAGGCCGGCATAGGCGTCCAGGGACTGCTTGTCGCGCAGCGAGTAGCGCCAGCGGCCGGCAAAGCTGAACGGCCCCCACAGCGGCGTGACCGCGATCAGGTCGGTCTGCTCCAGCAGGTTGCTGCGGTAGCGATAGGCCGCCTCGAAGCGCTGGCGCTCGTCCAGGTAGCGCATCGCCACGCTGGTCCGCGTGAAGTCGGCGTCTTCCGGCGACCACTGCGTGGTCAGCCGCGCGCCCCAGTGGGCATCGAGGAAGTAATCCAGCGAGCCGATGAAATCGGTCGCACCGCTGTCCGGGGCCGGCTCGTTGGGCAGGGTCACGCGCGGCGACTCGAAGCGGAACAGCTGGCCCAGGCTGACCGCCGCCTTGACCGCGCCGCTGTCGCTGTCGAGCTGGCGTCCGGTGAAGGCGACCGCGAACTGATTGGCGTCGGACAGGCGGTCCTCGCCGGAGAAGCGGTTGCGCGCAAACAGCTGGGTGAAGTCGAAGTCCGGCTCGCCCGAATCGAAGACCGGTACATCGTCCTGGTTTTCGTAGGGCACATACAGATAGAACAGCCGCGGCTCCAGGGTCTGCGCTGCGCCGCTGTCGGTGATGCGCTCGAAGCGCAGCCCCGCCTCGGCGCTGAACAGCGGCAGCGCGCGGTCGATGCGATCCGGCTGGCCCGGCCCGGTCCCCGACAGGTCGTAGGCGGTGTAGCGGAAATCCAGCTGGCTCTTGGTGAACCACGAGACGTGATCCTTCTCCATGCGCAGGAACGGGTGCAGGTCCACCCGCTGGCCCTCCACCGACCCGGCCCGCGCGAAGTTCACGTATTCGCCGGCAAAGCCCAGTCGCGTGTCCCAGATCGCGCCGCGCGTCAGGCTGTCGACCCGGATCTGCGGCAGGCGCCGGTAGGGGTCGTCCACCGCCTGCAGATTGCTGGCGATGGTCTGATAGTCCTGCACCAGCGCCTGGATCGTGTACGAGGCCGGCGCCTGGTAGGTCAGGCGCGCGCTGCGCTCCAGATGCGTGATCGAGCTCAGGTCCAGCTTGCCGCCGAAATCCTCCAGGTACTCCTGGTCGCTGACGTTGGCGTAGCGCAGGTCCACGGCGGTGCGGCGATTGATCAGCCCCTGGTGCAGTACCTGCACGTAATCGCGCTTGTCGCCGGTGCGGCGATCCTCCGGCAGGATCTCGTAGCTGGCCGAGCCCTCGGCGCGCGGCAGCAGGTAGCGCCCGGACAGCGCGGTCTGGATGCCGCGCTCCGACATCAGGCGCGGCGTGATCATCGCGTCATAGTTCGGCGCGAGGTTCAGATACAGCGGCAGGCGCAGGTCCCAGCCGGTGCGGTCGGATTCGCCGATGGTCGGAAACAGCACGCCGGTGCGGCGCCGGTCGTCGATCGGGAACTGCAGCCATGGCGAGTACAGGATCGGCACGCCCATGAAGCGCAGGCGCGCGTGGCGTGCGGTGCCCAGGCCCTCCTCATGGTCGAGCTTGATCGTGCCGGCTTCCAGGTACCAGGCGTCGTCACCCGGCGAGCAGGTGGTGTAGCGCACATCTTCCAGGCGCGCCGTGCCATCGCTGGCCAGCTGCATGGCCGAGGACGTGCCGCGCGCCGGGCGCTGCGGCAGCGTGAACTCGGTTCCGGAGAAGGTGCCGGTCTCGTCGTCGATATCGAAGGTCGCAGCCTGCGAGCGGATCACCAGCTCGTTATTGCGGAACAGCGAGTCGGACTGCACCGAGATGCGCTGCTCGGCCTCGTCGTAATCCAGACGGTCGGCGGTGAACTCCTTGTCGCCCTGGCGCAGCGTGACCGAGCCCAGCAGCTTCGACAGGCCCTCTTGGCTCAGATCAACCTGATCGGCGGTCAACACCACGTTGGGATCGGCCGAGACCTTCGGCGGCGGCAGGGTATCGCTGAGCTGCGCGCAGGAGGCCGGCGTCGCCTGGGCGCGGGCCAGGCCGGGGGCGGCGGCAGCGGCAGCGGTGGCCAGCACCGCCAGGAGCAGGGGTCGAAAACGGGACAAGGGCCTTCCTTTTTTTGCCAGTATCGGGGTCGGCCGCCCCCCGGTGCAATCGGACGGGGTCGCGCGCGGTGTCGGATCGTCTATGCTGCGCGCCTCCCGATTTTCCTTCCGCTTGCGCACCGTGAACGACTCCGCCACGCCGCTCGATGCCCGTGCCCAGGCCGCCTGCGAGTGGGCGCGGGCCGCCTTGCGCGAGCCCACCGCCCGACTGGCACCGGCCTCGGCCGATGCCAGTTTCCGTCGCTACTTCCGTCTGAGCCTCGGCGAGCGCAGCTGGGTGCTGATGGATGCGCCGCCGGAGCGCGAGGACTGCAAGCCGTTCCTGCGGGTGGCTGCCCTGCTGCGCGAGGCCGGCCTGCAGGGCCCCGAGATCCTGGCGCAGGATCTGGAGCGCGGCTTCCTGCTGCTCAGCGATCTGGGCCGCCATACCTACCTGCAGCTGTTCGATGCGGGCCTGGAGGCCGGCGAGACCGACCGCTTGATGCGCGACGCCATTGCCGCGCTGGTGCGCTGGCAGGCGTCGAGCCGCAGCGGCGTGCTGCCGCCGTATGACCGCGCGCTGCTGCAGCGTGAACTCGACCTGTTCCCGGACTGGTACGTCGCGCGGCATCTGCAGCGGGAGCTCACCCCCGCGCAGCGCCGCACCTGGGCGACGGTCTGCCAGCAGCTGATCGACTCGGCGCTGGCACAGCCGACCGTCTACGTGCACCGTGACTACATGCCGCGCAACCTGATGCGCGCCACACCCAACCCCGGGATCCTCGACTTCCAGGATGCCGTCGAAGGTCCGATCACCTACGACCTGATCTCGCTGTTCAAGGACGCCTTCTGGTCCTGGCCGGCGCCGCAGATCGACGGCTGGATCGCGCACTACCGCGACCTCGCCGCGGCTGCCGGCCTGCCGCTGCGCGCCGACGCGGCCGAGTTCCGCCGCGAAGCCGACTGGATGGGACTGCAGCGCCATCTCAAGGTCATCGGCATCTTCGCGCGCATCTGCTACCGCGACGGCAAGCCCCACTACCTCGCGGATGTGCCGCGCTTCATCGGCTACGTGCGCGAGGTAGCCAGCCAGTACGCCGCGCTGGCGCCGCTGATCTCGCTGTTCGACGAGCTCGGCATGACGGCCCCCGGCGCATGAGCCGCGCACCGTGCGCCTTCCTGCTGGCCGCCGGTCGCGGCGAGCGCATGCGCCCGCTGACCGATCACACCCCCAAGCCGCTGCTCGCGGCCGGCGGCCGACCGCTGATCGACTATCACCTCGACGCACTGGCCGCGGCCGGTGTGCGCGAGGTCGTCGTCAATCTCGGCTGGCTCGGCGCGAAGCTGCGCGAGCACCTGGGCGACGGCGGACGCTACGGCGTGTCGATCGCCTATTCCGACGAAGGCTGGCCGGCGCTGGAAACCGGCGGCGGCATCCATCGCGCGCTGCCGCTGCTCGGCGATGCGGCCTTCGTCGTCGTCAACGGCGACGTGCACACGGACTTTCCGCTGGCCTCGTTGGTGGCCCGCGCGGCCCGCTGGCCGGCGGCGGATCTCGCGCATCTGGTGCTGGTGCCCAATCCGCCGCATCACCCCACTGGCGATTTCGCGCTCGACGCCGACGGCCGCATCGTTGAACCGGCCCCGCCACAGCACACCTTCAGTGGGCTGTCGGTCCTGCATCCCCGCCTGTTCGATGGCTGCGCCCCCGGCGCCTTCGGGCTGGCGCCGCTGCTGCGCCGCGCCGCCACGCAAGGCCGCGTGAGCGGCGAAGTCCATGCCGGCCGCTGGTCCGATGTCGGCACGCCCGAGCGACTGGCCGCGCTCGACGCCGCGCTGCGTGCGCCTTGAAAAGCCGGGATCCGGCACACACCTTTGATCTCTACCCTCCGTCATTCTGAGCCCTTCGACAGGCTCAGGACAGGCTCCGCGAAGAATCTACTCTCGGTATGCGATGAAGGTAGATTCTTCGCTGCGCTCAGAATGACAGCCGTTCCGATTCATCGATGAGACCGACCCAGATCATGACCGACGACGCCCTGCCGACTGCCGCCCATCTCGAATCACGCGTGCAGCTCGCGCTGGATGCCGCGCGCAGCGGCGGCGCCACGCAGGCCGAGACCAGCCTGTCGGCGAGCCGTGGCCTGACGGTGAGCGTGCGCAACGGCGAGGTCGAGAGCCTGGAATTCCAGCAGGACCGTGAGCTCGGCATCACCGTCTATGTGGGTCAGCGCAAGGGAAACGCCTCCACCGGTGACCTCAGCGATCACGGCATCCGTGAGGCCGTGAAGGCCGCGCTGGCCATTGCCTCGGTGACGGGCGAAGACCCGGCCAACGGCCTGGCGGACGCCGCGCTGATGGCGCGCGACTTCCCGGAGCTGGCCCTGGATCACCCCTGGGATCTGTCCGCCGATGCCGCG
>JBEIOK010000198.1:0-4723 GCA_040377605.1 Nevskiaceae bacterium
CCGCGAGCTGTTTGGTTCCGGCAAGCTGCTGGGGGTTGAGATCCTGCCGCTGGTGTCGGAAGGCGGCTGGTATGTACCCAACGGCCTGCTGCTGCTGCCGCCTTCGGCTTTCTTTCTGATCGGACTGGTGATCTGGGCGGTACGGACCTGGAAACCAGCGCAAGTCGAAAAGCCCGGGTTCACGATTCAGGCGGGCGCCTCGCACGCCGCCGAAGCGCACTGAAATGTCGGCCGCCTTCACCCCACCGTTTGCCCGGCAAACGGCCCCCTCCTCTCCCGCGGTGCGGGCGAGGGACGTTCGTGTCGCTGCGCGACGGAGCTAGTCATGGAGCATTACATCAATCTGGCCCTGAAAGCCCTGTTCGTCGAGAACCTGGCGCTGGCGTTCTTTCTGGGCATGTGTACCTTCCTGGCCATCTCGAAGAAGATCGAGACCGCCTTTGGCCTGGGCGTTGCGGTGGTCGTCGTGCAGTCGCTGACGATGCCGCTGAACAATCTGCTGTACCAGCACGTCCTTAAGGAGGGGGCGCTGGCCTGGGCGGGGCTGCCCGAGACCGACCTGACCTTTCTGGGGCTGATCCTGTATATCGGCGTGATCGCTGCCAGTGTGCAAATTCTGGAGATGGTGCTCGACAAGTACGTGCCGGCGCTCTACAACGCGCTGGGCGTGTTCCTGCCGCTGATCACCGTCAACTGCGCGATCCTCGGGGGCACGCTGTTCATGGTCGAGCGCGACTACACGCTCGCGGAGTCTGCGGTCTACGGCGTGTCCTCGGGCGCGTCCTGGGCACTGGCGATCGTGCTGCTGGCTGGCGTTCGCGAGAAGCTCAAGTACTCCGATGTGCCGGCCGGCCTGCAGGGCCTGGGCATCACGTTTATCAGCGCCGGCCTGCTGGCCTTCGGCTTCATGGCCTTTTCCGGCATCCAACTGTAAGGACCGATCCCCATGTTTCTTGAAATCGGACTCGGCGTTCTGGTTTTCACCGGCATCATCATCGCGCTGGTGGTCGTCATCCAGTTCGCCAAGGACAAGCTGGTTCCGGCCGGCAACGTCAGCATCCTGATCAACAACGAGCGCACCGTGGAGGTGCCGGTCGGCGGCAAACTGCTGCAGGCGCTGTCTGGCGTTGGCCTTTTCGTGCCTTCGGCCTGCGGCGGCGGTGGCTCCTGCGCGCAGTGCCGCGTCAAGATCTTCGAGGGCGGTGGCAACATCCTGCCCACAGAGCTGAATCACATCACCAAGCGCGAAGCCAAGGAATGCGATCGCCTGTCCTGCCAGGTGGCGGTCAAGCAGGACATGAAGATCGAGATTCCGGAGCATGTCTTCGGCGTCAAGAAGTGGGAGTGCACCGTGCGCTCCAATCACAATGTTGCGACCTTCATCAAGGAGCTGGTGCTGGAGCTGCCGGCGGGCGAGCGTGTGAATTTCCGCGCGGGCGGCTATATCCAGATCGAATGCCCTCCTCATGATGTCGACTACAAAAGCTTCGATGTCGAGCCGGAGTATCGCGAGGACTGGGACAAGTTCAAGCTGTGGCAGTACCGCTCGGTCTGCACCGAGCCGGTGGAGCGTGCGTACTCGATGGCCAACTATCCCGAAGAACTCGGGATCATCATGCTCAATGTGCGTATCGCCAGTCCGCCGCCGCGCCAGCCCGACGTGCCGCCGGGCAAGATGTCGAGCTATATCTTCAACCTCAAGCCGGGCGACAAGGTCACGATTGCAGGCCCCTTCGGCGAGTTCTTCGCGCGCGAGACCGACAAGGAGATGGTGTTCATCGGTGGCGGTGCCGGCATGGCTCCGATGCGGTCGCACCTGCTCGACCAGTTCCTGCGCATCAAGACCCAGCGCAAGGTCTCATTCTGGTACGGCGCACGCAGCAAGCGCGAGATGTTTTACGTCGAGGATTTCGACCGCATTGCAGCCGAGAATCCCAACTTCACCTGGCATGTCGCCCTGTCGGAGCCACAGCCGGATGACAATTGGACCGGCCACACCGGGTTCATTCACAACGTACTGTACGAGAATTATCTCAAGCACCATAAGGCGCCTGAGGACTGCGAGTACTACATGTGCGGTCCGCCGGTGATGAATGCGGCCGTGATCAAGATGCTGCTTGATCTCGGTGTCGAGCGGAAGGACATCATGCTGGATGACTTCGGTGGGTGACCGGTCCGCTTGCGCGGCCGCTTGATCGGGACCACACTCGACCCATGCTCGCAACGTTTCTCGCCGTCTTCACGCTGTTCAGCCTGGCGCTCGCGGGTCTGGGGATTGGCTGGCTGCTGCGAGGGCGTGAACTCAAGGGCACCTGCGCGAGTCAGGCGGCCTTCACCGGCGGCGTCTGCGAGGTATGCGGCAAGACTGAGGCCTGCGACCGCGAGACCGGGGTGGAGCGGACGTAGGCAGCGTTACACCACAGGGGAGCGTCCATGCTGCATTCGATCACCGTAAAGGACTTCATGACGGCCAGCGTGGTGACCTTCACGCCGGACATGGACGTGATGGCCGCCATCCACAAGCTCGTTGAGAAAGGCATCTCCGGGGCGCCGGTGCTGGACAGCCTGGGCAACATCATCGGAGTGCTGTCGGAACACGACTGTCTGAAGGTCGGCCTGCATGCGAGCTATCACGGGGTGCTCGGTGGCCGCGTCGAGGAGTTCATGTCGAAGAACCCGGTCACGGTCGACGTTGATCTGAGCATCCTGTCGCTGGCGGAGATGTTCGTGGCCAAGCCCTACCGGCGCTATCCGGTGGTCGAGGACAACCGGCTCGTGGGCCAGATCTCGCGTTCGGACGTGATCCGCGCGATCGACAAGATCAACGACGGATCCAACGCCTGAACCGCGGAGGGTCGGGTCCGTGACCGGCCCCTTCCGCGCCATCGGTTTTTGGCATACCGTGCAAGCCACTTCCTAATTGCGGCGTATTACCCCGAGTATTTGCGGCATGGCCATGCTGAGTTTCGAGACCCTCAAGCGCCTTGCGAGCCTCAGCCCGCGCGAAGAGCTCTATCGGTTGTTTGTGAACCCGGAGCTGGAGGAGCAGTTTGCACGTATTCCTAAGCCGGTCGGCAGCTTTGGCTACGATGCCTGGGGCTACAACGAAAATGCCGCGCGTCTGGGCCTGGGCGTCGTCAAATGGCTCTACGAAAAATACTTCCGCGTCACTGCGACCGGGCTCGAGCATCTGCCGGCGCAGGGGCGCGCACTGATCATTGCCAACCATTCGGGGCAGTTGCCGATGGACGGCGTGCTGATCGGATACGCCCTGGCGACCAACCCGCACGGGCCGCGTGCGCCGCGTGCAATGATCGAGCGCTTTTTCCCGACCGTGCCATACCTCGGCAACATGCTCAACAGCATGGGCGCGGTGATCGGCGACCCGCTGAACTGCAGCAAGATGCTGGAACAGGAAGAGGCGATCATCGTGTTTCCGGAGGGTGTGCGCGGATCCGGCAAGCTGTACAAGCAGCGCTATCAGTTGCAGCGCTTTGGTAACGGCTTCGTGCATCTCGCCCTGGCGCATCGCACGCCGATCATTCCAGTCGGGGTCGTTGGCTGCGAGGAGACGATGCCATCGATCGCGAATATCGCGCCGCTGGCCAGGCTGCTGGGCATTCCCTATGCGCCGGTCGCACTGCCGGTGCCGCTGCCCGCCCGGGTGTATCTGAACTTCGGTGAGCCGATGCAATTCAGCGGCAGTGCCACCAACGAAGAGCAGGTCACGGCGCATGTCGAGCAGGTCAAGGACCGGATCCGCGAGCTGATTGACGTTGGGCTCAAGCAGCGCACACGCGTTTACTGAGGAACAGCGGATGGGCGACAAGAAGACCGTCCTGGTGACCGGCGCGGCGGGTTCGCTGGCCAAGCGCGTGATCGCGCGCCTGCATGGCCGCTACCACGTCATTGCCGTGGATTTCCGTCGCAAGGTCGAGACCGACGCTGATATCCCCTCGTACAAGGTGGAGATGCACAAGCGCGGCTTCGAGGATATTTTCCGTGCGCACAAGATTGATGCGGTGCTGCATATCGGCCGCATCTTCGCGCACGAGTCCGATCGTATGCGCCGCTACAACGCCAACGTGCTTGGCACCAAGAAATTGCTGGAGCTGTGTCGCAAGTACACGGTGAAGCAGGTGCTGCTCCACTCCACGTATTACGTGTACGGCGCCAGTGCCTACAACCCAGCCCTGCTCGATGAGGATGCACCTCTGAAGGCCAGTGAAGTCACGCAGGATCTGGTCGATTCGGTGGAGGTGGAGAGCCTGTCGCAGATTTACCTGTGGAAGTACCCGGAGCTCAACATCACCATCCTGCGCCCGTGCAATGTGCTGGGTCCCGGCGTGAAGAACAGCATGTCGCTGCTACTGTCGCGGCCGCTGGCGCCGGTGCTGATGGGGTTTTCGCCGTTGATGCAGTTTCTGCATGTCGATGACATGGCGGACGCGATGGTCACCGCGTTCGAGCAGAACAAGCCGGGCATCTACAACGTGGCCCCGGAAGACTGGGTGTCCTACCAGGATGCGGTGGCGCAGTGCGGATGCCGGCGTCTGCCGGTGCTGTCGATTCCACCGGTGCTGCCGAAGCTGGTCAGCAACCTGCTGAACTGGAATGCCTTCTTCCCGCCTTACTTGATCAACTACTTCAAGTATCCGGTGATCATCGATGGCCGGCTGTTCCGCGAGACCTTCGGCTGGAAGCCCAAGCGCAATCTCAACGA
>JBEIOK010000178.1:0-5330 GCA_040377605.1 Nevskiaceae bacterium
CGGTTGCTGCAGGTGTTCTTCGCGGTTGCGCACGATCCGACACAACTCGATCGCCAGGGCAACGATGTCGGCACGCAGTACCGGTCGGCGATCTTCTATGCCGACGAGCAGCAGAAGCAGGTGGCAAAAGACTACATCGAGCAACTTGACCGGGCCGGGGTCTTCGCCAGCCCCATCGTGACGCGACTGGAGCCGCTGAAGGATTTCTTCGAGGCCGAGGCTTACCACCAGAACTACGCGGCGCTGCATCCGGGACAGCCGTACATCGCCGGCGTGGCGCTGCCCAAGGTCGACAAGTTGCGCGCCTACTTCGGGGACCAGCTGAAGCGCTGAGCCGGCTTAGCCGCGCAGGCGGCGCCACTGCTTCCGTGCGAACAGCTCCAGCCGGTCCAGATGGAGGGCAACCGCGCCCGATTCGCGAGCCAGCACACAAGCGCCGGCCATGACGACCAGCATCCCGGGCCCCGGCGCCGGCAGCAGGATCACGCCGAGGATGACCAGCGAACCGCCGAGCAGTACCGAGGCGCCGCGCCGCAGGGGGCTGCGTCCGGTGCCGCGCAACTGCGCGTGATACCGCGAGAAACGCTCACCGGGCGGACAGTGCCGCAGCGCGTGCCACTGAGATTTCAGGTGATCGAGCATGGGTGAGCTGCCAGAGAGCGTCTGAATGCTCTGCCGACCCGCTCGAACCGGGCCTGAACCGCGTCGCCGCGGTCAGCCGCTAGGCGGCATCCCAGAGCACCGGCACGCGTCGCGCGGCCGCCCGCTCCAGCATCTCGATCAGGGGGTATGCCCGCTGGCGCAGGCTGATGGCTGGTTCCGGGGCCTCGTCGTCATTGGCGTCGTCGGTTGCGGCGGTTGCCGGTGGCGCCGCGGGCAGGTGGCTCAATGCCGCCTGCAGTGCCTGGAGGGCCGCGGGCACCTCGTCCGCGCCGATGGCGCCGCGAGCCGCGTCAAGGCGTCCCGCCATTCGCAGCAACTCTCGGGCGGGCGCGTCGAACAGGGAGAAGTCACCGGCAGCGGAAGACGAAAACTTGATCATCCGGCGATCATGCGCGCCGCCGCCGATGTTCACAAGCGGTGCATAAAAGCCAATGAAACCAAGCCCTGCGGGGGTATTTCCTCCACTCGACAAACGGATTACATTCGCGTACCGTTCGCCGTGCAGTCGCTTCAAGCAGTGGACTTCCGCGTGGTTTGTCACCGTCCCAGACGGTCTGAAAATCCCCGATGCCTTCCTTGATCGTATGCACCCCGCAGGCGGTATGCCTGTATTTACCCATCATCAAAGGAATGCATCAATGAGCAATGCTACGACCGGCACCGTGAAGTGGTTCAACGACGCCAAGGGCTTCGGTTTCATCACCCCGTCGGAAGGCGGTGAAGACCTCTTCGCGCACTTCAAGGAAATTCAGGGCACCGGCTTCAAGACCCTGAAGGAAGGCCAGCAGGTTGAGTACAAGGCGGTTCGCGGCCCGAAGGGCATGCAGGCCACCCAGATTCGCCCGCTCTAAGCCTCGTCGGCTGGAACGAAAAACCGCGGCCTGGTGCCGCGGTTTTTTTATGCCTGTCGATCCTCGCGGGGTGGCCCGGCGATGTCGTTGGCCGGGACGCCGTGACGGGCCATGGTCTGGGTGCCGACGATGATCATGCGCAGCATCACCACCATCTGCTCGGCCACCTCGGCGTGGCGCTCGCGCGGCAGATCCATCGCCGTGGCGCCCATCGTGAAGATCAGCCGCGTGATCGCCTTGGCCACCAGCGCGGGTTCGTGAATGCCGGTGCCGTGCGCTTCCGCGAGGCGGACCAGATCCACACACAGCTCATCCTCGAAGAAGCGCAGCTCGCGCTCCACCGCCTGCTTGAAGGCATCGGAGCCGACGTTGCCCTCGCGCAGCAGGATGTGCAGCAGTTTCTCGTCGGCGGATAGCTGCTCCATGAAGGCTTCGACGGAGCTGCGCACCACGCTGCGCTCGGCTGTGGCCCGATGCCGTGCCTCGCCGATCAGATGTCGCAGCGAGCGGCCGGCCTGGTCGATCAGGGCGATCGCCAGCTCGTCCATGTCACGGAAGTGGCGATAGAAGCTGTTGGGGGCGATCCCGGCCTCCCGCGCCACCTCGCGCAGGCTCAGCGAGGAGACGCTGCGATGCGGGCCCACCAGCTTCAGCGCCGCTGCGATCAGGTCCTCGCGCGAGATCACCGCCTTGCGCCCTGGGACACCGGGCATCGGAGGCGGAATCAGCGTCATCGCGGCGGTGGGCTGGGCAGCTTTCAACGGGGCCTGGCAGGTCTGTGTGACGTCGGCATGATAGCCGAGTGAAGAATTAATATACAGTTGTATAGACAAGTGTCCCGGCGCCGCTGATAATGCGGTCCGTCCTTTCCGGGTTGGAGCGTTCCGAGTGTCCGCCGTGTTTCCGTCGATCCCGACACCGCCTGCGGCCGTGCGTCCGCGTCTGCCGCTGTGGCAGCGGGTGCTGGCGCCGCTGGTGTCACCGCCGGTCTTTGACTTCTGGGTGCGCCGTCTGCACCCGACCTGGTCGTGGTCCCGCACGCTGGCCCGTGTGGTCGAGCGACGTGTCGAGGCCCGCGACGCGGTCACGCTGGTGGTGCAGCCGAACCGCCATTTCGCCGGTTTCCGGCCAGGCCAGCACTTGGCGGTCACGGTCGAGGTCGACGGCGTGCGGCTGACCCGCAGCTACAGTCCCACTGGAATCCCGCAGGCCAACGGGGCCATCAGCTTCACGATCAAGCGCATCGTTGGCGGTCGGGTGAGTTCCCATCTGTACGAGCGCACCCGCGTCGGAGACGTGCTGGAACTGGGGAGTGCTTATGGCGAGTTGCGGCTGCCGGCCTCGGCGTCGCCGGACAAGCTGCTGCTGTTGGCCGCCGGGTCCGGCATCACGCCGCTTATGAGCTTGACGCGCGCGCTGGCCGCCCAGCGTTTCCCGGTGGAAACAACGCTGCTCTACTGGGCGCGGACCCGCGACGAGTTGTGCTTCACCCGCGAATTGCGCGAGTTGGCCGCGCGCTTCCCCGCGCTGTGCCTGCGCTTCGTGCTGACGCGGCAGTCGCCGCTGTCAGCAGACGAGGCCGAAGGCCGCATCACCAAAGAGCTGCTGGCGCAGTGGATCCCGGACCTGGCAGCCCACGCGGTCTACGCCTGCGGGCCCTCCGAGTTCGTCGCGCAGGCGCATGCGCTGACGGCGTCACGCGCGTGCAGCGTGCAGATCGAAGCGTTCACGCCCCCGGCCGTGGACGGGGATCTGGAGGGCTCGGTGCGCGTGCAGCTGCGGGCCAGCGGCCGTGTGCTGGACCTACCGCGCAACCAGCCGCTGCTGACCTCGCTGGAAGCCCAGGGGCTACGTCCGGCCCACGGCTGCCGCATGGGGATCTGCAACACCTGCGCCTGCGGAAAGCTGTCCGGCACCACGCAGAACCTGCTGAGCCGCGATCTGCAGGACGAACCCGAATCGGCGTTGCGCATCTGCGTCAGCGCGCCGCGCAGCGACCTCATTCTCGACCTCTGAACTTTTCCGACTCCTTTCTCGCATGACCGCCTTCCGCAACCGTCCGCTGTCACCTGCCGAACTCGATGCCTTCGGTGCCGAACTTGATGCCCTGCGGGCGCACGTGGTCGCCGATCTCGGTGATCGCGATGCGCGCTACATCCGGCGTGTGGTGCAGGGGGTTCGCTACAGTGAGGCGGCGGGTCGTGGCCTGTTGTGGATCGGCGCGATTGCCCTGCTGTTCTCGCCCTGGGCCTGGCTGGCGCTGGGCGTCGGCACGCTCACGCTGGGCCTGTCGAAGATCCTCGAAAACATGGAGCTGGGTCACAACGTCATGCACGGTCAGTACGACTGGATGCGCGACCCGAGCCTGCAGGGCAAGACCTACGAGTGGGACATTGCCGGCACCTCGGACTCCTGGCGCCGCACGCACAACTTCAAGCATCACACCTACACCAATGTGCGTGGCATGGATGACGACATCGGCTACGGCCTGTTGCGCATCTTTCCGGAACAGAAGTGGAAGCCGTGGCGTTTGTTCCAGCCGCTGTATGCGGCGCTGCTGGGCCTGTACTTCCAGTGGGGCGTTGCCATCCAGGAGCTCGAGTTGGGCCTGGCCTTCAAGGGCCGCAAGACCTGGCGCGAGTTGTGGATCGAGTTCAAGCCGATGGGGCGCAAGGCCGGCCGCCAGCTGATCAAGGACTACCTGGTCTTTCCGCTGCTCGCCGGCCCTGGATTCCTCGCGGTGCTGATCGGCAACCTGATCGCCAACGGCATGCGCAATCTGTGGACGTTCGCAATCATCTTCTGCGGACACTTCACCGCGCACGCTGAAATCTTCCCGCGGGATTGCGTCAACGGCGAGTCACGTGGGCATTGGTATCTGCGTCAGCTGCGGGGCTCCTCAAACCTGAGCGGGGGTCGCTGGTTGCACGTGATGTCCGGCAATCTCAGTCACCAGATCGAGCACCACCTGTTCCCGGACCTGCCGGCCTGTCGCTACGCGCAGCTGGCGCCGGACGTGCAGGCCATCTGCGCACGCTATGGCCAGCACTACAACACCGGCTCGTTCGCGCGTCAGTTCGCGCAGGTCTGGGGACGGATCTTCCGTCACGCCTTCCCGAGCCGCGTGGTGCCGCGCGCGCCGCTGCTCGCGGCCTGATTCCGGCTCAGTCGTCGACGCTGCGGCGCAGCGACTTCAGTCGACCACGCTGCGTCTTGCTGTCGACCCGCTTGCGCTGTGAGGACCGGGTCGGCTTGGTGGCCCGGCGCACGCGTGGCACGATCGCCGCACGGCGGATCATCTCCGCCAGCCGTTCCAGCGCAGCCGTGCGATTGAGCTCGAGGCTGCGGTGCTGTTGCGCCTTGATGATGATCACGCCATCGACCGTGCGGCGCTGATCGCCCTGCGCCAGCAGGCGCCGCTTGCAATGCTCCGGCAGCGACGAGGCGCCGACGTCGAAGCGCAAATGCGCGGCATTCGACGTCTTGTTGACGTTCTGGCCGCCCGCACCCTGCGCGCGGATCGCGGTGAACTCGATCTCGCGCAGCGGCAGGCTGATGTCGTCGTTGATGCGCAGCATGGCGACAGCATAGAACGCCGGCGTCCGTGCTGCGCCGATAGTCGGGCGCCCGCTGCCACTGCTCGCCACCGCGGCGATTCACGGCCCCGGAGTGCTCAAATCCGTCTGGTGGCTGCCGCTACCTCTGGCAACAGCCGGCGAGGCAGGCATGACGCAGCAGCAACACCTATCAGCAGTCGAGAATCCCCGAGCCGGGTTTCGGTGGCTGCTGGGATGCGGCTTCTGGCTTGCGGCCTCC
>JBEIOK010000242.1:0-3074 GCA_040377605.1 Nevskiaceae bacterium
CATACAGGCCGTTGCGCAGGCGCAGGGAGCGGTACTCGTCTGGCGGCAGCTGGCCGGCGAGAAAACGCTGCGTCTGGTCGCGGAACTGTGTTACGCGCTGGTCGACGAGTTGCTGATCAAAGGAATCGTAGCGGTACATGGAGAAGGGTCTGCTGCAGTGCAGCGTGATTATCGGCGCTCGCGCGCCGGGGTGAAAGGCAGCGGCAGGTCTTAGGTAAGAACCAGAAGTTATCAAGTCTGGTTCACAGCACGGGCCAGGCTTTCTCCGGGAACAGCTCCTGCGTGCGCTGACGCCGCTGCTCGGGATCCGCAATCGCGGCGATTTCGTCGATTCGCTCGCGCTTCAGGTGAGGCGCAAACAACTCCAGGAACTCGTACATGTAGCCCCGAAGGAACATGCTCCGGCGGAAGCCGATGTGCGTGGTGCTGCGCTCGAACAGGTGGTCGGCCGGAAGGCAAACCAGATCCTTGTCGAGCTGGGGGTCATAGGCCATGTTCGCGGTGATGCCGATCCCCAGACCCAGGCGCACGTAGGCCTTGATCACGTCGGCATCGACGGCGGTCAGGACGACGTTGGGCTTCAAGCCTCGAGCCGAAAACGCCTGATCGAGCTTGGAGCGGCCGGTGAACCCGAAGGTATAGGTGATCACCGGGTGCTCGGCGATCTGCTCCAGCGACAGCTTCTTGATCTTGGCCAGCGGGTGGTCGGGGCGTACCAGTACGCATCGATTCCAGTGATAGCAGGGCAGCATCACCAGTGTCTCGAAGTGATGCATGGCCTCGGTGGCAATCGCAAAGTCGGCCTGGCCTTCGGCCGCCATCTTGGCGATCTGCGGGGGTGAGCCCTGGTGCAGGTGCAGCGACACCCGTGGGTAGTGCTTGCGGAAGGGCTGGATGACCTTGGGCAACGCGTAGCGCGCCTGGGTGTGGGTGGTGGCGATCGACAAATCGCCGCGATCCGCGTCGTGGAACTCATCTGCGACCTGGCGGATGTTCTGCACTTCTTCCAGCAGGCGGCGTGTGCATTCCAGAATCCGCAGCCCCGCCGGAGTGATCTCCGCCAGATGCTTGCCATTGCGCACGAAGATGTCGACCCCCAGCTCGTCCTCCAGCAGACGGATCTGCTTGCTGACCCCTGGCTGGGAGGTGAAGAGGGCTTCCGCCGCGGCCGTGACATTCAAGCCGCGCTGGGCGACCTCGTGGATGTAGTTCAACTGGCGCAGTTTCATGGGCCGCTCCTTATGCGCTGGCGATATAAAAGTATAGCCAAAGGGTTCTTTCGGTGAATTAGGCCGGCTGTTAAGGTGCGACGCTCCTGACTTCATCTGTGCGCCATGGAACCACTGGGATTCGTACTGGCGGGGCTGATCGTGGGAATCGCGGTCGGTGCCACCGGTGTCGGCGGTGGATCCCTGATGACCCCGATCCTCATTCTGGTCTGCGGCGTCAAACCCGCGATCGCGGTTGGCACCGATCTGCTCTACGCCAGCATTAGCAAGGCCTTCGGCGTCGCGCTCCACGGCCGGAACGGCTCCGTCGATTGGAAGATCGTGGGCTGGATGTCGGCTGGCAGCCTGCCGGCAACCCTGGTGACGCTGCTGGTCCTGCGCGACATCGAGCCTGGTCCCGAGATGGATCGCCTGATCACCCTGGTGCTGGCCTGCGCCATCATCGTCACCGCGACTTTCGCGCTGCTGCAGGAGCCGCTGACACAACTGGCGCGCAGCCGTGGTTTCAGCCTGCCGGGGGCGACCCTGGAGCGGCTGCAACGTCCGCTGACGCTGATCGCGGGCATCCTGATTGGCACGCTGGTGACCATCTCGTCGGTTGGGGCAGGGGTCATTGGCATGATGCTGTTGCTGCTGCTCTACCCGCGGCATGAGCCGATCAAGCTGGTCGGTTCGGACTTGGCGCACGCCGTCCTGATCACCGGTATCGCCGGCCTGGGGCATGCCAGCATCGGCACGGTCGACTATCGAATGCTGGTGCTGCTGCTATGCGGGGCCCTGCCCGGCATCTGGATCGGCACTCAGGTCGGGTTTCGACTGCCGCCTCAATTGCTCAAGCGACTGGTGGCCGGGTTTCTGGTCTTCATCGGTCTGACCATGGTCGCCAAGGTTGCTGCTGCGCTGGGCTAATCTTCACCCATGGCAGCGCTCTGGCCCTATTACCCTGTTTTTTTGAGACTGACGGACGAGCCGGTGCTGCTGGTCGGCGGCGGCGAAGTGGCCCTGCGCAAGCTGCGGCTGCTGCTGCGCGCCGGCGCGCGGATCGAGGTGGTGGCGGCGGTGCTGCACGAGGAGATTGCCGCTCAGTTGGCCGACGGTCGCATACGGCATCTGGCCACGCACTTCGAGGAGGCCCTGCTGGCCTCCCATCGTCTGATCGTCGCTGCCACCAGCGATGTCCAGCTGAATGCACGGGTCGCCGCCGCCGCGGCCGCCGCGCGTATTCCCGTGAATGTTGTTGACGATCCGGAGCTGAGCAGTTTCATCACGCCAGCGATCGTCGATCGTGCTCCGCTGCTGGTGGCGATTTCATCCGGGGGCGCGGCGCCGGTGTTGGTACGGCGTCTGCGCGAGCGGATCGAGGGGCTGCTGCCCATGAACTTCGGCAGCATCGCACGCTTCATGCTGCGGCAACGCACGCGCGTGCAGGCGGCGATCGGGCGCTCGCCTCGGCGGGTTTGGGAAAGCTTTCTCGATGGCAGCGGCGCCGAGCGGGTGCTGGCCGGAGATGAATCCGGTGCCGAGCAAGCCCTGCAGTCCGCGCTGGCACAGGCGCCGACTGCCGGTGAGGTCTATCTGGTGGGGGCTGGGCCGGGCGATCCGGATCTGCTGAGTTTTCGCGCGCTGCGTCTGATGCAGCAGTGCGATGTCGTGCTCCATGACGCGCTGATCTCGCCGCAGATTCTGGAACTGGTGAGGCGGGACGCAGAGCGGGTGGATGTCGGCAAGCGTCGCGCCAAGCACACGCTGCCGCAGGAACAGATCAATGAGGAGCTGGTGCGGCGCGCACGTGCCGGCCAGCGCGTGCTGCGGCTCAAGGGTGGAGATCCCTTTGTCTTTGGCCGC
>JBEIOK010000053.1:0-15762 GCA_040377605.1 Nevskiaceae bacterium
CGATTCGGTGCGCCAGCTCGGGGCGGCGTTCGAGGAGATGAGCCGGCAGTCGCAGCTGCAGGACGCGGCGGTCGCGCGCATCCTGGCGCGCAATGGCGAGAACGCCGAGGGCGTCAATGTGCGTCGCTTTGCCGACGCCGCCGCCACGCTGATGAACAGCCTGGTCGACTCCCTGGCCCAGGTCAGCCGCCAGAGCGCGGCGACCGTGCAGCAGATCGACGTGATGGTGAAGCATCTGGATGCGATCTTCGAACTGCTCGGCGACGTCAAGACGATTGCCGATCAGACCAACCTGCTTGCGCTCAATGCCGCGATCGAAGCAGCGCGCGCCGGCGAGGCGGGGCGGGGCTTCGCGGTGGTGGCCGAGGAGGTGCGCAATCTGTCCGAGCGCTCGACCAGCTTCAACGAGCAGATCCGCAAACTCGTCTCCAACTCCAAGGAGGCCGTGGCCACCGTGCGCGATACCGTCGGCACGATGGCCTCACGCGATCACGATCTGAGCCAGGATGCGCGCGCCGAAACCGGGCGCCTGCTGGGGCAGGTGGATGAGATCAATCGCGGGTTGACCTCGGGCATCCGCGAAGTCGCGGCGGCTCGCGAGCACATCGTCACGGCGGTCACGCAGGCCGTGCGCTGCCTGCAGTTCGAAGACATCTCCACGCAGGCGCTGGGCACGGCGCAGCGGCATGCACGACGCATCGAGTCGATCAACTCCGAAGCCGCAGCGCTCGATCCGCAGGGTGACGCTTCGACACTCGCCGCCGCCCGGCCGGCACTGGCGGAGGCGGCCGAGGACTGGCGGACGCCGCCGCATCGACCGGTGGCGCAGGTGTCGATGCAGTCGGGTGCGGTGGAGCTGTTCTAGCTGGCGCCGCGCTCGGCAATCGCGGTTGCAGCCGCATGGGCCGAGGCCCAGGCCCACTGGAAGTTGAAGCCGCCGAGATGGCCCGTGACGTCGACGACCTCGCCGATGAAGTACAGGCCCGGCTGGCGTTTCGATTCCATCGTGGCTGACGACAGTTCGTCGGTATCGACGCCGCCCAGCGTGACCTCGGCCGTGCGGTAGCCCTCGGTGCCGCTGGCCGTGAGGCTCCAGCGTTGCAGACGTTCGCCGTACTCGCGCAGCGTCGCCTTCTTCAGATGATGCAGCGCGCGATTCTCGAACCACACCTCACACAGGCGCTGTGCGAAGCGCTTGGGCAGCACGTCGCCGAGCACGGTCTTGAGTTCGCTCGCGGGTCGCGCGGTCTGCTGCGCGGCCAGCCAGTCGGCGGCATGCTCATCCGGCAGCAGGTCCAGCGTCAGCGGCTGGCCGGGCTCCCAATAGGACGAGATCTGCAGGATGGCCGGGCCGCTCAGTCCGCGGTGGGTGATCAGCATGGCGTTGCGGAAGGCGGCGGCGCCACAGCGCGCGACGATCGGCAAGGCGACGCCAGCCAGCGCTGCATAGTGTTCCTGATGCGTGCCCGAAAGCGTCAGCGGCACCAGGCCTGCCCGCGTCGGCACCAGCGTGTGCCCGAACTGGCGTGCCAGCTCGTAGCCGAAGCCGGTGGCCCCCATGGACGGAATCGACAGGCCGCCGGTGGCGACGACCAGGACCGGCGCGGTAGCGCGGCCCAGCGGTGTATCGATGCTGTAGCGACCGTCACGGAACTGAACCTGCTGCACCGCGCAGTCCACTTCGATGCGCACCTTGGCCGCTGCGCATTCGTCGAGCAGCATGCGCACGATCAGCTTCGAGGACTCGTCGCAGAATAGTTGCCCCAGTTCCTTCTCGTGATAGGCAATGCCGTGGCGCTCGACCATCGCGATGAACTGTGCAGGTCTGTAGCGCGCCAGCGCCGACTTGCAGAAGTGCGGGTTGCGCGACAGGAAGTTCGAAGGGGTCGTGTGCAGGTTGGTGAAATTGCAGCGCCCGCCACCCGACATCAGGATTTTCTTGCCGACGCGGTTGGCATGCTCGATCAGCAGTACGCGCTGGCCCCGCTGACCGGCCGTCAGCGCACACATCAGGCCCGCGGCGCCGCCACCGATGATCAGGACGTCGTATTGCATTCAGCCGCCGCCATTGGCGCGCCAGCTGCGACGCAGCGCGCGGGCAAAGCGGGGAAAGGCCAGGCCGGAACTGACCTCGAGTTCCTCTGCGCGCGCCAGGATGCGACCCCAATCCGGGCGGGCCTGCGGATCGGCGAGGGCGACGTGAATGCGGTTGCCGCCGGCCTTGTAGTCCAGCGCCATGTGCGAGGACGGAAATGCCCGGGCAATCACCGATTCCAGCGCCTGGATCGGCGCGTCGTGGCCGACCTGGTTGACGACCAGGACGCCGTCGGCCTGCAGACAGCGCTTCAGTTGCTGGTAGAAACGTGGGCGGCAGAACGCCGGGGCAGTGCCGGCGCTGTCGCAGCCGTCGATGACGATGACATCGAAGCGCCGCTCCGTCGCGCCGAAGAATTCCACGGCATCGGCGTGGATCAGGTCCAGGCGCTTGCTCTGTGTCGGCAGGTCGAAGAGCTCGCTGAGGCCGATCACCTGGGCGTCGATCTCGATCGTGGTGATGTGTGTGCGTGGCAGTTCGCGATGACAGTACTTGGTCAGCGAGCCGCCGCCGAGGCCGACCAGCGCCAGTCTGCGCGGGTTGGGCTGGAACAGCTGGAAGGCCATCATCCGATGCAGATAGTCGAAGCTCAGGCCGTCGGGATCGGCCATCTGCATCTCGGCCTGTGCGAAGCGCAGGTCGAAGAACAGGCGGCGCGCGTCGCCGTCGTCGATCACGAAGGGTTTGCCGTAGCGCTTCTCGCGCAGCTGCTGCGCCAGATCGAGCAGATCGGTGTCCGCGGGTTCCCGCAGGCGGATGACGCCGCGCTCGCCGAGCACGCTGCCAGGGATCTCGAACCAATGGTCGGCCGCGCGCGACGTGCGCACGCGGTAAATGGTGGGTCTTTTCACGGGGGCGCAGTGTCGCAGGCTTTGAGCGCCAGTTCGAGACGGCCGTAGTATCTCGGCGGGGTCTGGTCGCGGCGCACGGTGCCGGCCTTCAACAGCTTCTTCAGCACGCGCGGGGTGGCTTCGCACACCAGCACACGCACGCCACGGGCCTCCAGGCGGCGAAGCGTCTGCTCCAGCGCCTCGATGCCGGTGATGTCCATGAACGGCACGCGATCGAGGCGGATGATCACGCAGCGCGGCGTGCCCGGCGTGGTGGCCAGTGCGCGCTCCAGCGATTCGGCGGCGCCGAAGAACAGCGGGCCTTCGATCGTGTAGATCTCGATGTCCGCCGACCCCGTGGCATGCTGGAGCCGACGCACGCGCACGGATTCCGTCATGCGTCGCAGGAAATGCAGCATCGCCAGGATCACGCCGATGTTCACGGCCACCACCAGGTCCGTGATGATCGTCAGCACGAAGGTGATCAGCAGGATGGCGACATCGGCCCGCGGGGCCGTGCGGACCAGACGCGTGAAGCGATGCGCCTCGCTCATGTTCCAGGCGACGATGAACAGAATCGCCGCCAGAGCACACAGCGGGATCTGCGCCGCCAGCGGGGCCAGCACCAGCAGCACCAGGATCAGCGTCCCCGCATGCACGATGCCGGCGAGCGGGCTATTGCCGCCGTTGCGGATGTTCGTCGCGGTGCGGGCGATCGCGCCGGTGGCGGCGATGCCGCCGAACAGCGGCGCAATCAGATTGGCCAGCCCCTGGCCGATCAGTTCCTGATTGGCGTCGTGGCGCGTGCCGGCGCTGCTATCGGCCACGACCGCCGACAGCAGGGACTCGATTGCCCCGAGCATCGCGATCGTGAACGCCGAGGGCAGCAGCTGGACGAGCCGGTCGAAGCTGATCGGCGGCAGGGCCAGCTGCGGCAGGCCCTGCGGGATGCCGCCGAACGCACTGCCAATGGTGGCCACACCCTCAAACCGGAAGATGGCCTGCGCCAGCGTCACCGCGACCATCGCAATCAGGGGGCCCGGCACGCGCCGCAGGCCGGGCAGCCGGGGTCCGTAGACCCCCAGCAGCAGTCCGGCCAGCGCCAGCGCCGTGGTCGCGACGTGCAGGTGCGGCAGCGCCTGCAGCAGCTGCCACAGCTTCTCGTGGAAGTGTGCGCCGCCGACCGGCGGCAAACCGAAGAAGTCGCGCCACTGACCCACCCAGATGATCACGCCGATGCCGGCGGTGAAGCCGACGATCACCGGATGCGGGATGAAGCGGATGACGCCGCCCAGACGGGCAAAGCCCAAGGCCATCAGTATGATGCCGGCCATCAGCGTCGCCAGCAGCAGGCCGTCGATGCCGTGCTGGGCGGTGATGCCGGCGAGGATCACGATGAAGGCACCGGTGGGTCCCGCGATCTGCACGCGGCTGCCGCCGAACAGCGAGACGATCAGCCCGGCGACGATCGCGCTGTACAGCCCCTGCTCGGGCTTGGCGCCGCTGGCGATGGCGAAGGCCATGGCCAGCGGCAGCGCGACGACACCGACGATGACCCCGGCGACCACATTGCGGGCCCAGTGCTGACGCTGCAGCAACCCGGCGTGCGCGGCCTCCAGGATCGCAATCACGGCGAGGGGCGCGGCAGCGGGGCGATCATGCCGCCATCATAGAGCCAGCCGCCGGGGGCGCGCCGATTGGCACCCGACGGCGGCTTACCGGACGGCCAGTCCGCCGACGGTCAGCATCCCCAGCAGTCCGACGAGCCCGATGCCGAACGCCACCGAGCGCAGCGTCTGCAGGTTGGCGTAGTAGCACAGCATGTGGCCGACTCTGCCGCCGACATAGACCCAGGCCATCGTGCCCAGCCAGCCGGGGTTTGCCGCGCTGAGCAGCCCGAACAGGGCCAGCAGGATGAAGGCTGCGATGTTCTCGTTGGTGTTGGCATGGGCGCGCGTCGCGCGGAACAGGAAACTGCCGTGATCCACCGGCACCGGGGCACCGGGCGGGTGTTTGGCGCGGATGCCGGCAACATCCAGCACCAGGATCTGGGTCACCAGCAGGGCGCCCATCGCCCCCAGTGCGCAGATCGTCGTTGTATACGGTGCGAGTTCCAGCGGCATCATCCGTCTCCCCTGCGGTTTTTGACGGCGGCAGTCTGACGCAGACGGCCGCCTCCGGCGAGGGGGCTCAGTACAGCAGGGGCCGCAGCAAGGCGATCCAGCGCCGGTAGCCATCGGCATTCAGATGCACGCCGTCATCCAGGTAGTAACCGGCGATCGGCAGGCCCTGCGCATCGGCCAGCACGCTCCAGGTGTCGACATAGCGGCAGTTCGGACGCTCCGCACAGAGTTGCCGGATCGCGTCATTGCCGGCACGGATCACGGCCGGGTCGATGCGCGGATGCCGCGCCGGCATCACGCCGTTCCAGATCAGCGGTGTCTGTGCGGGCAAGGCCGCGACCAGATCGCGATAGCGACCGGCCAGTCCTCCGTACAGGCCCTTGACGTAGTCGTTGATGCCCAGCGTCAACACGATCGTGCGCGCCTGCTGCAGCGCCGGGTAGTCGGGCAGGATCTTCAGCAGTTGGCGCGAGTCCAGATGGCCGATGCCGAAATTGAGCGCGCCTGGCCCCAGCGCCGCGGCGCTGAGCCCCTGCGTGATGCTGTCGCCGATGAAGACCAGCGAGCCGACGGGGGCGGAGGCCTGCTGCCAGCGGTGATAGGTCAGGGTCTCTGCGACATAGGGATGCAGGGCGCTGCCGCGGTCGGGGCTCAGACGCGCCTGCGCGCGCGACAGGAAATCCGTCTTGAACACCAGGACGGCAATGACCAGATGCAACCCCAGTAGATAGGGCCAGATGAGGAGGCGCCGCCACCGCGCACGGACGTCCTCCGGGTGCTGAAGATTCATGCGGGACGGCCCCCTGCCGCCGATCGTTCCATCAACGGCGAGCATGGGACCTGCCAGCGAGCCTGTCACCGGCGCAAAGCGCCGGCGCGCTGTCAGCCGTTGACGCGTGCCGCTGTCGTCAGTCGAACAGGATCACCTGCCGCACGGCCTCGCCGCGCGCCAGGCGGTCGAAGCCGACATTGATCTCGTCGAGCGTCAGGGTATGCGTCAGCAGGCGGTCCACCGGCAGGCGGCCGGCCTGATAGAGCGCGACATAGCGCGGCAGATCGCGTGACGGCACGGCCGAGCCCATGTACGAGCCTTTGACCGTGCGCTCTTCCGCTACCAGGCTCACGGCCGGAATCGAGAACATTTTCTGCGGGTGCGGCAGGCCGACCGTGATGGTCGTGCCGCCCCGTCGCGTCGCCTGATAGGCCTGCACCAGCACCTGCTCGTGGCCGACGGTTTCGATCGCATGATGGACGCCGCCGCCAGTGGCTTCGCGCACCGCCGCTACCGCGTCGGCGCCGGCGAGGACGGTGTGGGTAGCACCCAGCGACCTTGCCAGTGCGAGTTTTTCCGGCACCACGTCAATCGCGACCACCGGGGTGGCGCCCGCGGCGACCGCTCCCAGCAGCGCGGCCAGACCGACGCCGCCCAGTCCGAAGATCGCGACACTTTCCCCCGCCCGCACCTGCGCGGTGTTGATGACGGCACCGACGCCGGTCATCACCGCGCAGCCGAACAGCGCCGCGATCTGCGGGGGCAGCGCCGGGGCAATGCGCACCGCCGAGCGCGCGGAGACGACCGTCATCTCGGCAAACCCGGAGACGCCGAGATGATGGTTCAGCGCCTGCGTGCCGCCATGCCAGCGTTTGGCACCGGACAGCAGCGTGCCGGCGACGTTGGCGGCCGCACCGGGCTCGCACAGCGCCGCGCGACCGCTGGCGCAGGGCGCGCAGTGGCCGCAGCTGGGCACGAACGCGAAGACCACTTGATCGCCCGGGGCGAAGCCCGGGGTGTTCGGCCCGGTTGCGACTACATCGCCCGCCGCCTCATGGCCGAGCACCATCGGCATGATGCGCGGTCGCGAGCCGTCGATCACCGAGAGGTCCGAGTGGCACAGGCCGGCGGCGCGCACCCGCACCAGCAGTTCGCCCGGGCCGGGCGGATCGAGCTCGATGGTTTCGATCGTCAGTGGCTGCGATTGCGCGTACGGCGCTGGCAGCCCCGTTTCCCGCAGTACCGCGGCGCGGACCTTCATGGCAGATTCTCCGGGGCCATCACGCGTAGCCGTTCCAGGCAGTCGCGCAGGCGGTCGGGCAGGGCGGCGGACTTGCGGGTGACGCGGTCGACGAAGACATGCACGAACCAGCCTTCTGCCGATGGCAGGTCTTCGAGTTCACGGAACAGGGCGATCTCGTAGCGCACGCTGGAGCGGCCCAGATGCGCCACCCGCAACGCCGCATGTACGGTTTCCGGAAAGGCAATCGGACCCAGGTACTTGCAGTGCGATTCGGCGCACAGGCCGATGACGGCGCCGCCGTGGATGTCGAGCCCGCCCTCGCGGATCAGCCAAGTGTTGATGACGGTATCGAAGTAGCTGTAGTACTCGACATTGTTGACGTGACCGTAGACGTCATTGTCCTTCCAGCGCGTGGTCAGGGGCAGGACATGGGCGTAGTCCGCACGGCGGCTCATCGGGTGGCTTCTCCTCGTTTTGCACAAGTGTGGCGCATGGACGGGACGGCGGTAAGGGGGCGGGCGGCGGTGCTAGAGTGCGGGCACCTTCATTTGCGGGGAGTGCCAGTCCATGGCCACGATCAAAGCTTTCATCGCCGGCTTTCTGTCGACACTCGTTTTTCACCAGGGCCTGCTGGCGCTGCTGTATGCCGCCGGCCTCTCGCCGCGGGCGCCGTATCCGATGACATCGACCGAGCCGCTGGGGATCCCCGCCGTGATTTCGCTGGCGTTCTGGGGTGGGGTCTGGGGCGCGGCGATCTGGCCGCTACTGCGCACGGCTCGGGGCGGCACGTACTGGATTCGCGCCCTGATCATCGGTGCCATCGCGCCCAGCGCGGTCGCCCTGTTCATCGTCTTTCCGCTCAAGGGCCTGGGCATGGCGGGTGGCTGGGACCCGAAGATCATCTTCGGCGCGCTGCTGCTCAACGGCGCCTGGGGCGTGGGCGTGGCGGTGTTCATGCGCGGGCTGCAGCGCTTGCCCTGAACAAGAAAGGGCCGGACAACGGTCCGGCCCTTTTTCGCATCGGTACCGCGTTGCTGTTTTAGAACAGCGCTTCCTGCATTTCCATCAGCGGCTGGGCGCCGGCGCGGATCTGCTTCAGGTTCATCGCGGTTTCCGGCAGCAGCTTGGCGAAGTAGAAGCGGGCGGTGAGCAGCTTGCTCTTGTAGAAGTCACCCTGCTCCTGCTTCTCCAGCGCGATCTTCGCCATGCGGGCCCAGAAGTAGGCATAGACGAAGTGGCCGACGAGGTGCATGTACGGCACCGAGGCGGCGCCGACTTCGTCCTGGTTCTTCATCGCCTTCTGGCCGATCTCCATCGTGACCTTCTGCACTTCCGTGCCCAGCTCGGCGAGCGGCGCGATGAATTCCTTCATCGCCTCGTTGGCGCTCTCGGCCTTGACGAAGTCGGTGACCAGCTTGCCGAACTTCATCAGCTTGGAGCCGCCGTCGAGCAACACCTTGCGGCCGAGCAGGTCAAGCGCCTGGATGCCGTTGGTGCCTTCGTAGATCATGTTGATGCGGGCGTCACGGACGTACTGCTCCATGCCCCACTCCTTGATGTAGCCGTGACCGCCGAAGACCTGCATGCCCAGCGTGGTGCTGACATAGGAGTTTTCGGTGATGAAGCCCTTGACGATCGGCGTCAGCAGCGCCATCAGTTCGCCGGCATCCTTGCGGACCTTCTCGTCCGGATGGTTGTGTTCCTTGTCGAGCATCAGGCCCGACCAGTAGGTGAAGGCGCGGGCGCCTTCCACGTGCGCCTTTTGCGTCAGCAGCATGCGGCGCACGTCCGGGTGCACGATGATCGGGTCGGCCGGCTTGTCCTTGGCCTTGGGGCCGGACAGGGAGCGCATCTGCAGGCGGTCCTTCGCGTAGGCCAGCGAGTTCTGGTAGGCGACTTCAGCCAGCCCCAGTGACTGCATGCCGACGCCCAGACGCGCGCCGTTCATCATCACGAACATGGCGTTGAGGCCCTTGTGCGGTTCGCCGACCAGCCAGCCGGTGGCGCCGTCGAGGTTCATGACGCAGGTGGCGTTGCCGTGAATGCCCATCTTGTGTTCGATGGCGCCGCACTTGATGCCGTTGCGCGCACCCAGCGAGCCATCGGCCTTCGGGATGAACTTGGGCACGATGAACAGGCTGATGCCCTTGGTGCCGGCCGGTGCGTCCGGCAGGCGTGCGAGCACGAGATGGATGATGTTTTCGGCCAGGTCATGCTCGCCGGCGGAGATGAAGATCTTCTGGCCGGACAGCGCGTAGCTGCCGTCGCCCTTGGGGTCCGCCTTGGTGCGCAGCAGGCCCAGGTCCGTACCGCAATGCGATTCGGTCAGGCACATCGTGCCGGTCCAGTGGCCGGACACGATCTTCGGCAGGTACGTGGCCTTCTGCTCGGGCGTGCCGTGGGCGATCAGCGCGGCGTAGGCGCCGTGGGTCAGGCCGGGGTACATGGTCCAGGCCTGGTTGGCGCTGTTGAGCATTTCGTACAGCACGTTGTTGACGACTTCCGGCAGGCCCTGGCCGCCGAACTCCGGATCGCAGGCCAGTGCCGGCCAGCCGGCCTCCACGTACTGCGCGTAGGCCTCCTTGAAGCCCTTCGGCGCGGTGACGTCGCCGGTGGCCTTGTCGTGCTGGCAGCCTTCGAGGTCGCCGGACTGGTTGAGCGGGAAGGTCACGTTCTGCGTGAACTTGGCGGCTTCCTCGGCGATGGAGTTGATGGTGTCGACGTCCAGCTCGGCGTGTGCCGGCAGCGTCTTGAGCTCGTTTTCGACATTGAGCAGCTCATGCAGCACGAACTGCATGTCGCGCAGGGGGGCACGGTACTGACCCATGGTGAATCTCCTGAAGGCTAGGTTTGAAAGGGATCGCGCGTCGCCGCGCTCGAAATTGACGGGCCGTACTGTAGCGTATGTTGCAGCGCAAACCTATGGGGTTGGCGCCAGTTTCAATAGAAAAAACAGTGGGAAACCGACGAACGGCCTGAACAGCAGGGGGTCGTTGTCGGGCTTCTGCCGGAACCCTGGACGCCATGCGGGGACGCGTCCAGGCCGCCTCAGGCGGCCAGTGAGTTCGGCGGCGGGATCAGCTCGAGCAGGCGTTCCGGGGGCAGGGCGGGGTAGAACAGCCAGCCCTGCGCGTAGTCGACCCCCAGCCGCTGCAGCACCGCCAGCTTGCGGGGATCATCGACGAACTCGGCGACCGTCTTCTTGCCGGCCGCGCGGGCGACCTGGTGGACGGCGCGGACGATCTCCTGAGAGACCGAGTCCTGGACGATGTCGCGGATGAAGCGTCCGTCGATCTTGACCTCGCGTACCGGCAGCGAATGCAGGTAACCAAAGGAGCACAGTCCGGAGCCGAAGTCGTCCAGGCTGAAGAAGCAGCCGATGCCGTCGAAGGCTTCGATCCACTCCGCGGCGACCGCCAGGTGATCGATGGCTGCGGTCTCCGTGATCTCGAACCCGAGCTTGCCCGGTGGCAGGTGCTGGGCGCGGACTTCATCCAGCAGGCGCTCCATGAACTGTCCGTCAGCAATCGAACGGGCCGACAGGTTCAGGGTCAGGCCATCCAGTTTCTCGACCATCGCCGGGTTCTGCTGCAGCCACTGCAGGACGAACTCGACGCTGAAGGCGTCCAGTTCGGTGCTCAGGCCGAGGGCTTCAAGGGTTTCGATGGTGCCACCAGGCAGCGGCAGGTAGCGGCCCTGCTGTTCCATGCGGATCAGGAACTCGGCCTTGGCCAGACGTGGGCGCGCGCCGCTGATGTCCATGATCGGCTGCGCGTGCAGGGTCAGGCGGTTTTCGCTGCGCAGGCGCCGGAAATTGACCACATGGGCGGAGTTGATCGCGCTGGCGGCCGCCGGATCGCTGACGCGGCTGCGGGTGATGATCTGGTTGAGGCCGCGCTGCTTGGCGGTATCGCAGGCGATGCCGGCTTCGGCGATTTCGCGCCGCCAGTCGGTCACGCCGCCATGGACCATCTGGATGCCGACCGATACGGCAATGCGGTTATCACCCAGCGCAGAGGGGTAGTGGATGTCGGTGAGCTGGCGTCGCAGGGCGGTGACCGCATCGATGGCCGACTCGCCGTTGTCGACCGCACAGGCCGCCACGAATTCGTTGCTCCATAGCCGCTCGACGATGCCATGAGGCCCGGCCCAGGCCTCCAGGCAATCCTGCACCTCGCGGATCGCGCGGTCGCCCGCGTTCGGCAGGCCGAAGCGGTTGATATTGCGCATGTTGCGAACGTCGACGTAGACCAGCATCCCGCGCGGAAACGGGCGCCAGGTCCGCAGGCGGCGCAACAGACGTCCTAGGTTGGAAACGGGCATGGGCGGTAGGTCACGGGACGCTCTAGTTAGCGGCAGCGCCCCGGCTTTCTTGAGGGGCTGGCGCGCGCGGCGGCCGCACGGCCATACTCCGGCCATAACAAGAAGCACCACAGGGGATGTCAGGATCCGGGAATGACGGCTGCAGACCTTGCGCGGTACCTCTCCAAGGGCGACCTCGTCGCGACGCTCGATCTGATCGACGCGGCGCTGGAGACACGGACGCAGGATCAGTTCCAGCGCCTGATGCAGCTGGCGGCCCAGCTGATTCCGATCGAACGCTCGCATGTCAGCGTCGCTGATCTCGATGAACGTCGTGTCATCGTCCGCACGCGCCACCAGATCAACGTCAATTTCCCGACGCAGTGGCTGGAGACCTATCGCGAGCAGGGCTACGTCGACGAAGACCCGGTGGCCAAGCAACTGTTCGTGACCGACAAGCCGCTGATCTGGGCCCAGGTGCGTCAGGCCAACCGTGAGACGCGAGACCGGCGGTTCTACGCCAAGGCGGCGGAGTTCGGACTGCGTGACGGGTTCTCCTTCGGCTCGCGCTTCATCAAGTCGACGTCCGCCAGTTTCTTTTCCTGCGCCGGCCAGGGGCTGACCAGCGACAAGCGCCACGTCACGATCATCCAGTACCTGGTGCCACACATGCATGCGTCGCTGGCCAAGGTGCATCTGGGCCTGCTCAAGGAAAAGCCCTGTCTGACCGAGCGCGAAATGGAGGTGCTGAACTGGGCGAAGTTCGGCAAGACCAACGGCGATATCGCGGTGCAGCTGTCGATCAGCGAGCGTGCGGTGAAGTATCACATCGGCAACGCCATGCAGAAGCTGCATGCGGTCAATCGCTCGCAGGCGGTGGCGATGGCCCTGTCCCAGGGCTTGATCGACTGGGGCTGAAGTCCTCGCTGCGTCGGGCGCGCTTATACACCAAATTCAAGTATCGGAACACTGTCCGGAAGGACAGGGTCGGCGGCGCCTGATTTCTGGTCAGCTTGCGTCCTGGGAGCAGCCTTCAAGCCGGCTGCGAGGGGGCAACGATGGACACCTATGAACGCCTGGTTGCGCAGACCGGTGCTGACTACAGCGAGCACATTCTCGGCAACCCGCTGATGGCGCGTCTGGCCCGCGGCGAGGTCACGCATGATCTGTATGCGGCCTACCTGGGGGAGACCTACCACCTGGTTCGTCATACCTCGCGGGCGCTGGCGCTGGCGGCGGCCCGTCTGGACGATGGCCGTCGCGACCTGCGGGCCTGGTTCCTGGAGCAGGCCAACGAGGAGCACGGACACGAGCAGTTCTGTGTCCGCGACCTGCGCGCGCTGGGTCTGGAGCCACAGCAGGTGGTCGACAACGGCCCGGGTGCCGGTGCCTGGGGCCTGGTCACGCAGAACTACTACATGGCGTCCTACGGCAACCCGGTGGGAATTCTGGGGGTGGCGACGGCCACCGAGGGCATGGGCGCCGAGCTCGCCGGCGGCCTGGCGCAGACGCTGGCGCAGCGCATCGGGATTCCGCAGCGGGCGTTGAGTTTCCTGCGCAGTCATTCGGGTTTCGACCAACGTCACCTGGAGCAGGCGCGGCGTGCCGTGAATGCCCATGTCGCAACCGCGTCGGACTACGCCGACGTCCTGTGGGCCCGGCGCATGACGTATCGCTATTACGGCTGCCTGTTCCGTGATGCCGTGGAATCGAACGTCCGCTATTTTGTCGAGGGTGGGGTCGCGGCATGAATCGGGCGCCCCGGCACCGGCCGGAGACGTCGCTTGCTGCAGTTGCGGATCGCTTTCGCCCGGAGGCCTATACCGTCACTGCCGTGCTGACGCGCCGTGACGCGGCCGCTTACGACCGGTTGCTGACGGACACCTATGAGCCGCTGGGCTTCCTGAGCGAGCGTGTGCTGCCCGGGGCGGACTCGCGCCGCTATCTGATCCGCTATCACCAGACGCCCATCGCGATCTTCAGGCTGACCGAGGTGCGCGATGCGGACGCGCCGTATCACCGATGGCTGCCAGCCGAGGTCTCCGGGCCCGGGGCCCGCTGGCTGGAAGTGAACAACGTGATTGTGGCCGCCGAGTTCCGCGCGACCATCGTGCTGGGCCTGCTGCTGTACGAGAGCGCGCGGCTGGCGCATGCCATGGGGTTTGACGCCGTGGTGGGCGTCACGCGGCTGCAGACCTTGCGCTTCTTCGTCGAGTTCGGCGTGGTGCCGGTGGATCATCCGCCGCTGCATCTGCTGGGTCGGGATGACATCAACGACTTCCTGATCTTCTACAACACGCGCGACCGCGATTCGGTGCGCTACATGCATCGCCGGGCGCAGCACTGGTTTCACCAGCAGTATGTCCTTCGCTGCATCCAGGCCCGCTGTCGTCGACTGACCGCAGAGTCCGCATGCGGCGCCGGGACACCGCGCGCGGATCCCGCCCCCCGGGCCGCGGCGGTCGAGGAAGCGGTTGAATGCCCGCGCTGATCTACCCAGTTCTGCTGGCCTGCGTGTTGACGCAGGGGGCAGGTGCGGGCTGGCTGCTGGTGATTTTCAATATTGCAGTTGTCCCCGCACTCGATCATGCCGTGCGCTGGCGCTGGCCCGGATGGTTGCCGCCGCCGACCTGGCAGCGCGTCTGCTTTGCGCCGGCCTGGTTCTGGATCTACGCGCTGGCACAGGCCGCCGCCCTGATCGGCGCCCTGCAGCTTGGCACGCGGCAGACGCTCGATGTCCTCGGATTCATGGGGCTGGCCTCGGGCATCGGCATCATGACGGGGACGGGTGGCATCACGGCTGCACACGAACTGGTCCATCGCCGCCACCGGCGGGAGCGTGCGCTCGGCCTGGGGCTGCTGGCGATGGCGAGCTACCTGCACTTTCGCATCCAGCATGTGGAGGGGCATCACCGATTCGTCGGGACCCCGCAGGATCCCGTCAGCGCTGCGCGGGGCGATCGCTTCCCGTCTTACTTCGCGCGGGTGCTGTGGCAAGGCCCGGCGCAGGCCTGGCGGCTGGAGTGCGTGCGCCGACGGGCGCGGAGCCTGCCGGTATGGGCGCCCGGCAATCGCGTGTTGCAGTACGCGCTGCTACAACTGTTGATCTACGGTGCAATCGGCATCGTGTTCGGAGGGGTCGGTGTCGCCCTGTTTCTGCTGCAAAGTCTGATCGCGATCCACCTGCTGGAGGCCGTCAATTTCGTCCAGCACTATGGCTTGCGCCGGGCCGGAGCTGCCGGCCAGAGGGAGGCTGTGGGCGAACAGCATGCCTGGGAATCGGCGGATCCGATCTCGCCGCTGCTGGTATTCAATCTCTCGCGTCATGCCGTGCACCACAGGTGCCCGGCAGTGCCCTTGCAGGAGCTGCCGGTGTCGACACGGGCGCCGCGGTTGCCGTACAGCTTTTTCCTGATGGTGTTTCTGGCACTGATCCCGCCGCTATGGACGCGCGTGATGGAGCCGCGTCTGCGCCAACTGCTGGTCGATCAGGACAGGAAGCCGCCGTCGACGGTCAGCGTGGTCCCGGTCACATAGCTTGCGGCATCGGACACCAGATACAGGATCGCCGGTGCGATTTCCGCCGGTTGCGCGACGCGACCGAGCGGGATGTTCGGCAGGAACATCTTGAGCATCGCTTCGTTCTGGGTCAGCGCCGAGGCGAACTTGGTGTCGGTCAGACCCGGCAGCACCGCATTGACGCGGATGCCCCACTGACCGCACTCCTTGGCAAAGGACTGGGTCATGTTGATGACCGCGCCCTTGGTGATCGAGTAGATGCCCTGGTACCAGCCCGGCTTCACGCCGTTGATGCTGGCGATATTCACGATCGCGCCGCGACCGTTCTTCTTCATCAGCTTGCTGGCGAGCGCCGACAACTCGAAGTAGCCGCGCACGTTCACCTGCAGGGTCTTGTCGACCATGCCCATGTCGGTGTCGGAGATGTGACCGAAGTAGGGATTGGTCGCAGCGTTGTTGACGAGGATGTCCAGGCGACCGAATTCCTGCTCGATATCCGCCATCAGGCGCTGGATATCGGCACTGGAGCCGGCGTGGGCCGGCATGACCACGGCGGAGCCTCTTGCAGCGACGATCTTGTCGCGCACCTTTTCCAGGTCTTGCGCCTTGCGTGACGACAGCACGACAGTCGCGCCCTGCTCGGCAAGCAGCAGCGCCGTAGCCTCGCCGATGCCGCGCGAAGAGCCGGTCACGAGCGCGATACGCCCACTCAGATCAAACAGTCGGGTGGCCATGAACGGGTTCCGGACGAGATCAGGGAATCTGGACCGGGCCTTGCTGGGTGGCGCCCAGCGTGCGTCCTCGTGCATCGACCAGACCGGCCCCGACCGTGACACGGTAGATGCCGGCGGCTTCCAGCGGCAGCACGGCCATGCGCG
>JBEIOK010000244.1:0-2920 GCA_040377605.1 Nevskiaceae bacterium
AGCACGACAAGGGCGCTCAGGGTTGCGCCGTAATCTCCCGCCGGCGTGGGTACGCGCTCGCGCGCCAGAATGCGCGCGCCCTCGCCCATGACAATGCCTTCAATCTTGGTACCGCCGAGGTCGATGCCGATACGCATCCGGCGATGTTCACGGGCCGGACACGGTCCGCGCAAGTCATCCTGTCACGGCCACGACAGCCCCCGGACGCGTTCGCCGGGCGATAACCGCAAGAAGCAGCATCAGCAGCAGCCCCGGTGACGATGCCCCACCGCCAGCGTTGCGGATCGCGGGCGGTGGCACGGGCGGGGCCGCCGTACGATCAAACTGGAAGACATCCATGCCGCCCGCAGCCAGATCACTCTGTCCGCTGATCAGATTGCTGGAACTGTTGAGGTAGCTGACCCGCGTGCCGTCGTCACTGACGTGCAGCGGCGCCTGCACGGCGGGCGCACCGGACGCGCCGCCGCTGTGACCATTGGCTTCGACGGCGAGCGTCCCGGCCGCGGCTGTCACCAGTCGCTGGGCGAGCGCCACACGGTCGTACAGAAAGACATCGTTCAGGCAGCTTGGGCAGTCGCCCAACGTCTTGCTGCCGGCATTCTGCCCACTGACCAGTTGGGCACTGATCGCGGCATAGGCGATGTAGCGGCCGTCGGCACTGATATCGAGTTGCGCGAGACCATCGCTGCGCAGTGCGCCATCGCCAACACCCTGCGGCGGCTGACCCGGCAGATGGGTCAGCAGCTGATTCTCGCCATTGCCCTGGTTGAACAGATACAGGTGCGTGCCCGCGACCGAAGCGCCGGGCACCAGATCCGTGCTGGTGTTGACGTAGGCGATCCACTGTCCGCTGTCGCTGATCACCCCCTGCCCCGCAGACGCACCCGCGGCAGCGCCATTGCCGAATACTGTGGGGCCTCCGGGCGCATGGTCCAGCAGCCGGCTGGTGTTGGTGAGGCGATCATAGACGTAGTGGTGCCATTGGCCGATCGGACGCCCGTCGAGCGCCACGAGGTCGGCTGCGCGGCTGACATACACCAGATATCGACCGTCCGCCGACACCGCATTCCGCCGTTGCGACGGAAATGCAGAGTCGGCATTGGCCTCCAGCAAGACAGCCGCGCCGCGATGTGAGGCCAGCGTGACGACCTGGCTTGCGACGTCATAGACGAAGATGTTGAGCGCGGTCGCAGTGCCGGCCAGGCCCGGGGTCAGATCGCTGCTGCCGCTGACGAAGTAGACATAGGCGCCATTCGCAGACATCACCGCCGATTCGATCGGCTGCGGCGTCACCCCACGATTGGCGGCGCGCGTCGGCTGATCCGGCAGGTGGTGCACCAGCCGCACGGTGTCGAGTTGCCGATCGCGGATGAAGAACTCCGATGCGAATGCGCTACCCTCTTCGCCGGCCATGACGCGCGGGTCTGCATCAAACAGGACGTAGCGTCCGTCGGCGCTGATGAAGGGCCGACTGCCACCGCCCAGCACCTCCTGGGTGGGGGTACCGCACTGCTCGACACACCGGGAAACCAGTTCGACCGCGCGACTCAGACGATCATAGACGTAGGTCGCGCCGGTCGCGCCGCTGGTCGCGCCCCGGATGGGGGCCACCAGATCGCTGCAATCGCTCAGGAAAGCCACATAACGACCGTCATCGCTGATGCTGGGCCGACGCGACCCGCCACCGATATTGGCCGGCGCAGGCGCGGTGGGATGCACATAGCCACACGCAGTCGCGGGATCCCCCAGTCGGTGACTGACCAGTTCAATGGCTCCGCTCTGGCGGTCCCACAGGAAGACGTCACTCGCCTGCCCCAGTCCACTGCTCGAGTTTTCGTCAACCTGACCCGGCACGACGTTTCCGGCAGCGGAGACGAAGGCGACAAATCGGCCGTCGGCCGAAGCCGCAAATTCGGATATCCCCTGAGACGGATTGCGGCCCAGCGCCTGTTCCGTACTGATCGCATCGTGCGAGACCAGCACCGTGGCCTGTCCCATTACGGACGGGCTCACACACACCATCACCCACGCCATCCCGAAGACGACGCCGCCGCGAATCCTGCACATGGTCCACTCCCTGTCGATGCCACCGGTCATGGCCGGCGGCTTGATGCCCACTCTACGCCGCCACCGCGGGAGCCGGAAGCATCGCCCCGGTCAGGGGCGTTCTGCCCGCACCTCGGTTGCCTGCTGGAACGTCGGACGGTTGGACCAATGGATCGGCGGCACCGGGATGAAACTGAATGAGGTGTGCTCAATGGCATCGCAGTCTTCGACCGTGCCGCAGTCCGCGCCCTTCGGATAGATCAGCTGGGTGCCGTCCCAGGCCGCCTGATTGCCGAGGCCGCCGAGATCGGCCAGCGCCAGATCCAGTGCCGCCAGAACCGCCGTGCGACATCCGCCGCGCGAGCCGTCCGCGCAGCGAAGCACGCGGTACGGCGTGTGTCCCGGCTTGTCCTGCACGGTATCGATGACACGGATCATGTGCTGGAACCAGCCTTCCTGGTACGCCGAGCCCTGCGCACGTGGCGCATCGTAGCGACCGGTCAGTGCTGAGGCGCCCGCCGCCTCGATGGCCACCAGTTGCGGCATCAGCTGCTCGATCAGGTGCGGGTACCAGGCGTCCATCAGCACGACCTGCGCTCGCTGGTCGTAGACGCCATCGGCATCCCGGTCGCGTCGGTAGCCTCCGAGGCCGTTGTCACTGTCGATCCACTCGCGCGAGCCCTGGTCGACCCAGGACTGCATCAGCTCCATTACGGCCTGCTGGTCTGCGGTGAGCGCACCTTCCCGCATCAGCGAGAGCAGTCGCGGCAGCAGATCCTGTCCACGCAGATCGGTGAACGCGGCATCGCCCATCACCTCGATCATCGTGCCGATGTCGTGCTTGCGACCCGCAGCCTGGAACGCCACGAGGCGG
>JBEIOK010000049.1:0-16538 GCA_040377605.1 Nevskiaceae bacterium
AAGGCTTGCCCGGTCAACTTCGCACTGGCTTCGGCCCAGGGCGGCGTGATGGCGGCGTCCAACGAAGTCGTGCAGGAGAAGGAAAAGCCGATCGTCTACTACGTCTACCTCGTCATCATCATCTTCCTGTGGCTGTCGTTCCGGAATGTCGCAGGCGTGTTCTCGATCCTGGTGCCGCTGTATGTGGTGTCGGCCCTGATCTCGGCCCTGATGGCCGTCAAGGGTATCGGCATGAAGGTGGCGACGCTGCCGGTGGCAGCACTGGCGGTCGGCATCGGTGTTGACTACGGCATCTACATTTACTCGACCATCGAGGAATTCGTGAAGAAGGGCATGAAGCTGGAAGAGGCCTTCTACGAAACCCTGCGCATGACCGGCAAGCCGGTGATCTTCACCGGTCTGGTGCTGTCGGGATCGGTGGCCACGTGGCTGTGGTCGGGTCTGCAGTTCCAGGCCGACATGGGCCTGCTGCTGACCTTCGCGTTCTTCGCCAACATGATCGGTGCGATCTTCGTCTGCCCGGCACTCTGCCGGTATCTGATGAAGCTGCCGAACGGTTGAGACGCGGTGTAGTGGAAACCCCGAAGCCCCGCCCCCGGCGGGGCTTCGTGTTTGTGCGTGGTGGCTGACAGAGGCCGGTGTCATCGGACGCTGGAAGCCCTGCGTCCGCTCTGTCAGGCTTGCGCGGCCCCGGCTGCGGCACACTAGCGGGCATAGAGAAGGCGAGGGTGGGGATCACGATGCGAGCCAAGGACAACAGGACCAAGCTGCTGGCGCTGCTGGCGGGACTGGTATGCGGATTCGGTGCGAATGCTGCGGAACCGGTCGATCTGCTGAGCATCGCGACCGATGCCCTCAGCCTCAACCCGCGCTACGCGGCGGCGCGCGCCGAGTATCTGGCGGCCCGGGAGCTGGTGCCGATCGCCAAGGGCAAGCTGCTGCCCCAGATCGGTCTGATGGGCTCTGCCGACTGGACCGAACAGGACGTCGAAGGCGAGTACTACGGCATTCGCGACATCAATCGCGAAGATGGCTACGAAACCTACCTCTATGGTGCCGTGCTGCAGCAGGCCTTGTTCCGCGCGGATCTGTTCGTCGGCTTGAGCCAGGCGGATCTCCGGGTGAAGGCGGCTGCCCACGCACTGGAAGCGGCGCAGGACGAACTATTGATCGATGTCGCCGAGGCCTACTTCTCGGTGCTGGCGGCGCAGGATGCGCTGACCTCGACGCAGGCCGAGGTCAAGTCGCTGGGCGAACAGGTGCAGACGCTGCATGGCCGCGTCGACGCGGGTCTGGCGACGGAGGCGGACTTGAAGGATGCGCAGGCGCGTTTCGAGCTGGTGCTGGCGGATGAGCTTGAAGCCCAGAACAGTGTGCTCACGACGACGGCGCGGCTGGAGTCGCTGACCGGCAAGTCCTACCCACAGCTCAAGCGCCTGCCGGAAAACATGCAGCTGCTGCCGCCGAATCCGCAGGATGAGCAGGCCTGGATCGAGCGCGCGAAGCTGGGGAACTCCGCGCTGCTGGCGCAGCGCGCGGCGGCCGAGGCGGCGAAGATGGACAATCTGCGCGCGCGTCGCGTGGCCTGGCCGAAGCTGGATATCAACGGCGGTGTCTTCCAGCTCGACAACGGCGGTGGCGTGTCGGGCGACCGCATCGAGCGCTATGACCGCATTGGCGTCAATCTGGAAGTGCCGATCTACAGCGGTGGCCAGATCAGCGCCGGCATCCGTCAGACCGAGCAGATGCAGAAGCGCGCCGATGCGCTGCTGGACGATGTCACCTCCAAGGCAGTGCGCGATACGCGTCTGGCCTATCTGAACAGTGTGTCCGGCCTGCATCGCGCCAACGCCTTGAAGCGCGCAGTGGAAGCGGCGGTGGCGGCGGAGCAGGGCGCGCGTGCCGGCTATGACGCAGGGACCCGCAGCAGCACGGATCTGCTGGAGACGCTGGGACAGCGCTATCGTGCGGAACGCAACTATGCCTCGGCGCGCTACAAGGCCTTGATCAACGCCTTGCGCCTCAAGCAGCAGACCGGCCAGCTGGTGACTGCGGACCTGGCGATGATCAGTCGCCTGCTGCGCGCCGCGGCCGCCGAGCCGGCGCCGATCCCCGCCCAGCCCTGAGTTCCGGTCTGCCCGGCCCATGTCGCGTTCCCGTTACCGGCAGTTCGTCTGTGCCCGCGTCGAAGCGGCCGAGAACGGCAGCGTTGCGGTATGGACCGGTGACGAGGGCGCAAGGCCGGTACTGCTGAGCGAGGACGACTATGCGCTGGCGCAGCTGCATGACGGCACGCGCAATGCGGCGCAGGTGCATGCCGCCGCCGCGGCGATGCGGCAGCGCGTGACGGCGGCGGCCCTGGAGGGGTTTGTCGCCGAACTTGCACAACGCCGCCTGATGCGGCGCGGCACACACGAGACGGTGCCGCCGCCGGCCCACAACGACGAGGAACTGCGCGCCCTGGGATGGCTTGGTGGGGTGCCGACCGTGGCCCCGCAGGCGGCGCTGGCGCTGGCGCCCTCGACGGTGCCGGGCTCGCGCGTCAGTCCGGGACTGATGGGGGGGCTGACCGGTCTGGTGACCGGTCGTCGCGGACAGGCCAACCAGATCGATGTGGCGCTGTCCCCCGAGATCTTCCTGCGATTCGGCCGACTGCTGATCTGGCCACTGGCATCGCGCGGGCATCTGCTGGCGTTCCTGCTGCTATGCCTCTTTGCCGGCGCGTTGCTGGTTGCGCATCACCGCGACTGGCTGGCGATGTCGGTGGGCCTGCTGGGCAGCTATCGCGCGATCGCCACGGCGATCGTCAGTGCGGTATTGGTCAACTTCTTTTCGATGTCGGCGCGCGCGGCGGCAATCGAGCGCTACACGCCGGAGCTGCCGCGTATCGGTCTGGTCCATGGTGCGTTCGGGATTCCGCGCCTGTTCGTCGATACCGCCGGCGCTGCGGAGCGGGCCGCGCGAGACGATCGCATGCGCATTGTCGGCAGCGGTCTGATCGGCACGGCCGCCCCCATGGCGCTGTCGGTGCTGGTCTGGTTCCTGTACGTCGATACGCAGCTGTCGATAGCGCGCTTCTGTGTCGGTTTGACGATTGTCACCGGCGTGTCGCTGCTGTTGCGCATCAATCCGCTGCTGAAGTACGACGGGTACTTCCTGCTCAGCACGGCAGTCGATGTGCCGGACATTCGCGAGCGGGCGATCGGGGCCCTGCTGGGGCTGCGCCAGCGGGCCTGGTCGGTGGCGCTGCGGCAGGTGCCCTACCGTGCCCTGCTGCTGTACGGGCTGGCAATGCTGAGTTTCATTTTCGGATTGATGGTGTTTCTGCTGTGGGCGGTCGGCGGCTGGCTCAGCGAGCGCTTCCACGGCATCGGTTTTCTGGCTCTACTGAGCGTGATGGGGGTTTACATGGTCAAGCAGTACACACGCGTGGCGACGGATCGGACCAACATGGGCCACGTCAAGCGGCCGTGGCGGCCGACGCGCCGGCAGAAAATCGTGGCGGGTATCGTCGCGGCGATCTGCGTGATGCCGTATCCCTATGCGGCCAGCGGAGACTTCGACGTACTGCCCCGTGATCGTGCCGATGTGCGGGCGCTGGTGGCCGGCGACGTGCGCGAGGTCCTGATCAAGGAAGGCGATGCCGTCAAGGCCGGCCAGGTGATCGCTCGCCTCGACGACGCCGCGCAGCGCGCCAAGGTTGCTGCAGCGCAGGCCGAGTTCACGCGGCTGAACGCCGATCTGAGCCTGGTCAAGAAAGGCGCGCGCGCGGAAGAACTCGAAGTCGCCAGGAGCCGTGTCGCCACCGCCAAGGCTGCGGCCGAGCTGGCCGAGAACACGGCTCGTCGCGTCAGCATCGCCTACCGCGGCAAGTCGGTGACGCCGCAGGAGTACGAGCGTGCGCGTGGCGCAGCCGATGTGGCCCGACAGCAGCTGGCGGAAGCCGAGCGCGAGCTTGAGCTGGTCGGCAGCCCGGCGCGCGATGAGCGCTTGCAGGCTCTGGAAGCCGATGTGCAGCGTGCCAAGGCCGAACTCGATTATGCCAAGCAGGAGCTGGCCTACACCCGCATCACGGCACCGATCGACGGTCGGGTCGTGTCCTCGCAGCTCCAGTTTGCACGCGGACATTACCTGGCGCGCGGCGATCTGCTAGCGACCGTGGACGATACCGGAACCTTGTATGCCGATATCCGCCTGCCGGAATCGGCCATCGCCGATATCGAGATCGACGCTGAGGCCTCGCTCAAGCCCTGGGCCTACCCGGCATCGAGCTTCGAGGGCCGGGTACGCGCGATTGCGCCGGCCGCCGAAGAAGGGCGGTACGGCAAGGTTGTGCGCGTGCAGGTCGTGCTGGAGGATCCGGACAATCGGCTGAAGGCGGGCATGACCGGCAATGCCAAGGTCGACTCCGGCTGGAGCATCGTGCTGGTCGTGTTCACGCGGGCGATCTCGCGGTTCCTGTTCGTCGAGTTGTGGTCCTGGATTCCGTGATCGACGCGGTGCCCGACGCGCTGTCCGAAGCCGATTTTCGCCTGACCTGCGACAACGGGTTTGGCGACGGCTGGAACCACTATGCGCACAGCATGGCCTGGTTTCGCGGGCGTCTGTACGTGGGGACCTCGCGGGGCTCGATGGCCGCGCTGCGCCTGTCGACGCCGACGCCGCGGCTGTACCCGTGGCCGATCCTGGCGCCCGACGATCTCTACGACATCGACCGGCGTGCACAGATCTGGGCCTACACACCGGAGACGGATACCTGGGAGCGCGTCTTCCGCGCGCCGGTCGTGCGGGGCACCAACGGTCGCGATGACGTGCCGAGCTATATCGGATTGCGCGGCATGGCGGTGTATCAGGACGCCGGCGATGCGGCCCCCTGCCTGTACGTGACGACCTGGTCACCCCACACGGCGCATTCTCCGGATCTTTTGCGCAGCGAGGACGGCCGCCACTTTGCGCCGGTCCCGCGCCCGCCGTTCGCGCCCACGGTGCGTGCCTTCCGCACGCTGCAGCCGTTCCAGCAGCGGGTGCATATCAGCCCGACCGCCTCAGGTACCGCCAAGGGCTTCCTGCAGGACATCAGCTCCGAGGCCGTGATTTATGCCAACGACGATCTGCGGACCGACCGCTGGGTGGCGGTCAGTGAGGAAGGGTTCGGAAACCCGGACAACGTGACCGTCTTCGAGATGGCCGAATATGACGGGCATCTGTACGGCGGCACCATCAACCCGTCCACCGGCGGTGAATTGTGGAAGACGCGCGGGGGTCAGGCGCCGTATCGCTGGCAGCCGGTGATCACGCGCGGCGCGGGCCGCGGTCAGCTCAACGAGGCCGCGGCCACGATCTGCGAATTCAAGGGCGCGCTGTATGTTGCCTACGGCATCATCAATGGCGGCTACCACCGTGGCGCCAAGGTCGGTCCTGCCGCTGCCGAGATCATCCGCGTGTGGCCGGACGACAGCTGGGAGTTGCTGGTCGGCGCGGCGCGCACCACCGAGCAGGGGCTGAAGTACCCGCTGTCGGGCCTCGGGCCTGGCTTCGACAGCCTGTTCAACGGCTATGTCTGGCGCATGTGTGTGCACGACGGCTGGCTCTATGCCGGCACGCTGAACTGGACCAACACGATGCCGTACCTGCCGATCGGTTTCTGGCCCGAGGATGTGCTGGCGCTCGTGCGCCGGTGGGGCACCGAGAATCTGCTGACGCGCTATGGCGGCGCAGAACTGTGGCGCACGCACGACGGCGTGCACTGGGAGCCGGTGACGCGCTCGGGATTCGGCAACAAGTTCAATTGGGGCTTCCGCACCCTCGCTTCGACGCCGCAGGGTCTGTTCGTCGGCACTGCGAATCCATTCGCCCCCAACGTAGCGGTACGACGTGAAGGCAAGTGGTGCTACATCGACAACCCGCGCGGCGGCTGCGAGATCTGGCTCGGCAGCCCCGCGACGCAGGTCAGCCCATGAGCATCGCGCCCGATCCGGTCTTCGTGCTGGCGGCGCCGTTCTGCGGCGCGTCACGTCTGGCCGGTGATCTCGGCACGCATCCTCAGCTGATGGTGCTGCCAGAGTTGTGTCTGTTCATGGCCGATACGGTGGCTGAACTGCTCGACATCTTCCGCATGAGCCAGGGGCCGCAGGCCGATGGCCTGCTGCGCGCGGTGGCGGTGCTGGAGTTCGGGGCGCAATACGACGCCGAAATCGACGGCGCGCGGCAATGGCTGGCGCAGCGCGCCTCGTTGTCGGTCGCGGAGTTGCTGATGCAGCTGGCGCTGCGTGCCGCGCCGCGCCGTCTGGTGATCCCGGACACCGAGTCGCCGCTGCGGCCGGTGGATCTGCGGCGATTGCTTCGCGCCGCGCCGCTGGCCCAGGTGATCCATCTGACCCGTCATCCGTGGACGCAGGGATGTCTGATGACGGCCTGGGCGCGCGAGCGTCTTTTCATGCCACCGGATTTTCGCGACCACGCCTGGGATCCGCCGCTGGTCGATCCGCAGATCCCCTGGTTGCGCGCCAACCGCAATCTGGAGACGGCATTCGAGCGTCTGTCGCCGACCCAGCGGCAACGATTGAAGATCGAGAGGCTGGAGGACGAGACGGCCGGCGCGAGTCTGGCGGATCTGTGCGGCTGGCTCGGGGTATCGCAGGCGGCTACGGTGCTGCGTGGCTTGCGCCAGCCGCAGGCCTGGATCTTCCACGGCCATGGGCCGCGCGCGGCGCCCTACGGCCTGGAAGCCGAGGTCCTGGAGCCGCTGCCGGTCGCGGATCGCGAGCGTGCCGCGTTGACCGTGCTCGACGAGCCGCTGCCATGGCGGCCGGACGAGGCGGTGTTCGATGCCGCCGTCACGGCGCTGGCGCGCGGTTACGGCTATCGCTGATCAGCGCGCCGAGTAGCCGCCGTCCACGGGCAGCAGGTGGCCGTGGATGTAGCGCGCGTCCTCGGAGCACAGCCAGGTGACCGCGAGGGCCACCTCTTCGGCGGTGCCGGCGCGACCGGCCGGATGCAGCGAGAGCGCCTCCGCAATGTTGTCTTCCGACGAGCGCTCCAGAAAGCGGGCACCCATGCCGGCGTCGATCAGTCCCGGGCATACCGCGTTGATGCGCAGGCCCCGGCCCGCATAGCTCAGCGCGGCCGAGCGTGTCAGCCCGGCGATCCCATGCTTCGAGGCGGTATAGCTGGCACCGATGCTGCCACCCAGGCCGAAGACCGAGCAGTTGTTGACGATGCAGCCGTGTCCCTGCTCCAGCATCCAGCGAATCTCGTGCTTCATGCACAGGAAGGTGCCGGTCAGGTTTGCGCGCAGCACGCGGTCCCAGTCGTCGTCCTCGACGTCGGCCAGCGGCGCCCGCAGGCTGCTGGCACCGGCATTGTTGAAGGCGGCGTCGAGCCGCCCGTAGAGCTGACGCAGCGAGGCCATCAGGGTTTCGACGGCACTGCGTTCCCCGACATCGACCGCGAAGGCGGTGGCAGTGGCGCCCTGCTGACGGAGTTCCGCCGCAACGGCCTCGGCCGCCTCGCCGCGGATGTCGGCGATCGCGAGCCGATAGCCACGGGCGGCAAACGCCAGACTCGCGGCACGGCCGATCCCGCCGCCGCCGCCGGTGACCAGGGCCACCGCTGCGTGTGCTGTTCCCGCCATGATTCCCCTCTCGCGCTGCTTGTAGTCGTTGTCTGACGGCCATTATGCATGGCCGGCCTTCGCGCGCCGCAGGGAAATCGGAACTACGAGGCCGGATGTCGCAGGAAGAACTCGACGATGCGCGTCGAGGCTTCGTAACGATCGGTGTTGGGCCCTAGCAGCTTGGGCAGCAGCGCCTTGCCGCCCGGCCACTGATGGCCCACGCCGCTGAGTCCGCACCACTGCACGTCCTGACCATTGCGGCAGCTCTTGAGCGCCGTGCAGATCGTCACCTCGTTTTTTTCGACCACGGTCTGGTCGGCGCTGCAGCCGTTCCGGATCCGCAGGGTGGACACAATGCTGGTGATCGAGGGGCGGAAGTTGCCCTCGAACTCACCGCCCTCCCAGGGAATGCGCGGATCGTCGCGGCCCTGGATCAGCAGGGTCGGCGTGCCCTTGGCCGGTTTGCAGTCCGGCACCATGATGCCGCCGGAGACGGCGGCAATGGCCGTGAACGTGCCCGGCGCCTCGCAGGCCACCCGGTGGACCAGCATGGCGCCGTTGGAGAAGCCGGTGCCGTAGACGCGCTTGGCCTCGACTGCGACCTTCTTCTTTACATCCTCGATCAGGTTCTGCATGAAGGCGACGTCGTTGACGCCGTTCTCCATCGGCTTGGCGCAGCAGCTGCCGGCGTTCCAGGCGCGGCTGATGCCATCGGGATAGGCCACGATCAGGCCGCGGCTGTCGGCAATGCGGTTGAAGCCGGTCAACTCTTCCATCGCCTTGCCGGTGCCGAAGCCGCCGTGCAGGGCCACCAGCAGCGGCAGTGGCTTGCCGGCCTGATAGCTGGCCGGCAAATACAGCCGGTAACTGCGCTTCAGCAGTCCCGAGCGGAACTCGTGCTCGCTGGTCGTGCCCGGCTTCTGCGCCGACGCCAGCGGCGAGCCAAGCAGCAGGGCGATTCCGAGCGCGAGCAGGGGCAGGCGGAAGGCGAAGGAACGGATCATGAGGGGTCTCGCAGGTGAGAGCGGACCGCAGGGTCCGCGAACCGGGGTGAACGCATGATGAAGCGGAAACCGCGAACCGTTCAAGACAGCGCGTAGGCGGTGCCGATCGTGTCCGGGGTCAGAGCCGGCAGCGCACCGGTCTGGCCGGCGGCGGCGAACCAGGCTGCGTTGTGTGCGCCCAGGTTCGGGCCACGGGCCAATACCGCGCCGCCGCCGCGTGCAAAGCGGAACGGCAGGCCGGGGAAACGGTCGGCGCCGGCGCCCAGGAACCAGTCGCGCGCCGCGAGCTGGGCATCGGCGACCAGGTCGGACGTGCGCATCACCGCCGCCGCGGCGATGCCGGCGGCCTGCAGCTGCGCCTCGGCCTCGAACGGGTCGCGGGTCCGCAGCCAGCCGCCAACGAGTCGGTCCAGGTCGTCATGCGCCGCACGGCGCTGGGCTGCGCTGTTGTAGCGCGGGTCCTGAGCCAGTGGATCGCCACCGATCAGCCGGGCAAGGCTCTGCCATTCGGCGTCGCTGCGCACGCACAGCGCGAGCCAGCGGTCTTCGCCGGTGGTCGCGTAGCAGCCCTGCGGTGCGTGCCGCCGGTGGCGATTGCCGAGCGCGGCGGGTTGCGCGTTCTCGCGCGCACAGCGCAGGAAGTGTTCGCCGACGAACCAGCCGGTGGTCTCGTTTTCGGACAGGTCGATCCACTGTCCTTGGCCGTCGCATTCGCGCTGCCACAGCGCGGTCATCGCCGCGCACAGGCCCATGATGCCGTTCATCACGTCCATCTCGCGCACGCGATGGCGCGCGCTGCCAGTGCCGTAGGCGGTCAGCGACTGCAGGCCGCTGACCGCTTCCAGCGTGCCGCCATAGCCGCAGTAGTCCGCGTAGGGGCCGGTGGCGCCGAAGGCCGACATCGACAGCAGCACGATGCGGGGATTGAGCGCCTTGAGCCGTTCGTAGCCGTAGCCCTTGCGCGACATGACGCCGGCGCGCGAGTTCTCGATGACCAGGTCGGTGCCGCGCACCAGTTCGTCCAGCACCGCGCGGTGCGTGTCGAGCTTGAGGTCCAGTGTCAGCGACTGCTTGCCGCGGTGCAGTTGCCAGAAGCGCGGATGGTCGTCGATCTTCTCAACGTAGCCGCCGCGCATGCCGTCGAGCCGCTGCGGGTACTCGATCTTGATCACGTCAGCGCCGTAGTCGGCGAACACGCGCGCCGCATGTGGGCCGGCCCAGTCGTGCGTGAAGTCCAGTACGCGCAGGCCGGCGAACGGTGCGGTCGCTGCAGCGCCTCGCGCCGCGAACGTATCGCGAGGTTTCCAGTCCAGTGCTTCGGACTGTGTCGTGCCGGCCGGTGCCGGTATGTCGTGCCAGGACGCGCGTTCCAGACGGAACGGCGCACCTGGCATGCGCCCGCCGCCTGCGGCCTCGACGAAATAAGCGCGCGCCGCATGCTGCGGATCGGCCAGCGACTCCGGCAGCGTGTACAGCGGCGCCCAGGCCAGACCCGCGCGCTGGCCGGCGCGGAACAGCGCCTGCCGCGTCTGCGTCGCCAGCCAGGGTTTCATCAGTGCCTCGGTCTCGGCGCGATGCTGGATGCGGCCGCCCATCGCTCCGAGTTTCGGCGCCAGCAGGTCCGGTGCCTCGAACATCGGCGCCGCCTTGAGCCAGTGACGGATCGGTCCGCCGATGATCGCAGCCTCGCCGTCGGCGCAGGGATAGGTGCGCCACGGCACCATCGCGTGCTGGTCGCCGTTGCGGCGCGCGGTCTTGTTCAGCGCGAGCTGTTCCATCAGCGCGACTTCGTAGTTCTCCATCGAGGCTTCGACGATGGACAGGTCGATCGTGTCGCCGCCGCCTTCGCGCGCACGTCGACGCAGCGCCATCAGGCAGGCGACGTAGGCGTTCATGCCCGCAGTCAGCTCCGCGATGCGCGGCGCGGCGTTCAGCGGTTCGCGCGCGCCGTCGCCGGTGGACTGCATCAGCCCGGCGGCGGCATACAGCGTGATGTCGTCGGTTTTCCACTCGCGCTTCGGGCCGGTGAGACCGTAGGGCGTGATGCGGCAGATCACCGCGCCGGGATTCAGCGCGCGCAGCCGCGCGTCATCGAAACCGGCGGCGTCGAGCGCGGCGCAGCCCCAGGCATCGACGACGACGTCGGCGCGTGCCAGCAGGGCCTCCAGCGCTGCGCCGCGCGTGTCCGCCGGCAGGCGGCGCTTGCCGGTGTGGAACCAGGCGTCGTCGACCTCGTCCAGCGCCGCGTCGTGCCCGCCGGGCAGGTGCACGACGTCGGCACCGAAGCCGGCCATCAGCTTGCCGCAGTAGGCACCGGCGACGTGACCGCTGAGTTCGAGGATCTGCAGGCCGTTGAGACTCGACATGGAGGAAGGGGCTCAGCTCGTGGACATGGCCAGCAGTGCGCGGATCTCGTCCTGCACGCGCTGCGGCTGGTTCAGGGGGAAGAAGTGTCCGGCATCCGGCAGTTCGACGTATCGCGCCTGCGGCAGCAGCGCCTGCAAGGCGCGGCCGGAGTGCACGCAGCGCGACAGCGCGCCGTACATCAGCAGCACCGGCATGCGCAGCGCGGCGATGCGGTCTGCCGCCATGCCGGGCTGGTCGAGTTCGTCGCGGGCCGTCGTGCGGTCCAGCAGGTCCAGCCAGGCCTTGGCGGCGCGTGCCGCGCCGCGGCCCTCGCCGAAGGGCGTGAAGTCGTCGCGCGCGACCGGCAGCTTGCCGGCCAGGCGCATGCGCGCCGCGGCTTCCAGGAACAGGTAGCCGACCTGGGGCAGGCCGGCCCAGTCGGCCGGATGGGTGGCGGCGACCTCCTTCTCGGCTTCGGTGATGACCGGCGTGTCGTGCAGGCGCATCAGCGGCTGGAGGCGCGCGACACGGGTGTCGATCAGGCCCAGATGGGTCACGCGCGATGGCGCCAGTCCCGCGAGTTCCAGCGCTGCGGCGCCGCCGTAGCTGTGGCCGACGAACGCGGCGTTTTTGACGGACAGCGAGTCCATCAGCCGTAGGGTATCCTCGGCAAAATCGGTGGCACGGTAACCGCTCTCCGGGCGCTCGCTGTAGCCGTGGCCGCGCAGGTCGAAGATCGTCACGCGGTAACGGTCCTGCAGCGCGACCGCGGTGGCGTACCAGAACGCACGGTTGGTGGCGAGACCGTGGATCAGCACGAGGTCCGGACCTTCGCCCAGCTGCTGGGCAGCGAGCTTGGGCGCGATGCTCATGCGCCGGTCTCCGCCACCGCCGTCATTTTCGAGAACAGGGATTGCAGATGCTGTCGGCTCACAGTCAGGACGTCGTCACCCATTACACGCGTCGCCACGACGGTCGCGACGGTCTGTTCGGCGACCAGCCCTTCGCCAATTACGGCTACTGGACGCGCGAGGGCCTGACCCTGGCGCAGGCCGCCGAGGCGCTGACCGAGGTCGTTGCCACCAGCGCCGGCCTGCGGCCGGGCGACCGCGTGCTCGACGTCGGCGCGGGTTACGGTGCCGGCGCGGTGATCTACGCGCAGCGCTGCAAGCCTGCGGCGATCGTCGGCATCGACATCACGCCGGTGCGCATCGACGAAGGACGCAAGTACGTGGCCTCGCACGGCTTGTCCGACGTGATCACCTTGCAGCTCGGCAGCGCGACCGCGATGGACTTTGCCGATGCCAGCTTCGACAAGGTCGTGTCGGTCGAGTGTGCCTTCCACTTCGACACGCGCGTCGACTTCCTGCGCGAGGCCGCACGCGTGCTCAAGCCCGGCGGCACCCTGGCGCTGACCGACATGATCCCGCGCCGCGGTGTCGATCCGCGCCGCTACCAGCGCGGCGAGAAGACGCTCAACAGCGGTGTCTGCCTCGACAATCTTTCCAACGCCTACGACGCCGACGTCTACGCCGGCCATCTGAAGACGCTGGGCTTCGAGGCGATCCGCATCGAGTCGATCGTCGAATGGACGCGCCTGCCGTTCGCGCGCACGCTCGACGCGATGGGCGAGCGCGAAGGCGGCGAGCGCGGCACGGCCTGGCGCCGCTCGGCGGCGCGGCTGCGCGAGTTCGTCGAAGTCGGCGAGGACTACGTCCTCGTCGTCGCACGCCGCACGGCGTAGGGCATCGCGCATCACCGTTTCCGCAACAGCAACGCACGAGGAGTCTGGGGTAATGACGTCGGAGCACACGCAGGGCATCGTCAAATACTACACGCGCCGCCACACCCAGCGGCGGGATGCCTTCGACCGTCCCTATGCCAACTACGGCTACTGGACGCGTCCGGGGCTGTCGATGGCCGACGCCGCCGAGGCGATGGCGGGACTGGTTGCGGGTGCCGCAGGCCTGGGACCGCAGGATGAGGTGCTGGAAGTCGGCTGCGGCTACGGCGCCTGCGCGGTGCGTTATGCCAGCTGCTTCGGCCCCAAGAAGATCATCGGCATCGACATCACGCCGACGCGCATCGAGCACGGCCGCGAGTACGTCGAGCAGTGCGGGCTGTCGCAGACAATCGACCTGCGCCTGGGCGACGCCACCAATCTCGATTTCCCGGACGCCAGCTTCGACAAGCTGATCGCCGTCGAATGCGCCTTCCACTTCGACACGCGCCGCGACTTCCTGCGGGAGGCCGGCCGCGTGCTCAAGCCCGGCGGCACGCTGGTCGTCACCGACCTGATCCCGAAGCGGGGCATCGATCTGGCGGCCTACGTGAAGGCCGAGAACGAGCTGGCGGCCGACATCGACATGTACAACGAGAAGAACGCCTACGACGCCGACGTCTACAAAGGCTATCTGCGCGAGTCGGGCTTCGCGCAGGTGCGCATCGAGTCCATCCTGGCGTTCGCGCTGGCGCGCTTCGTCACGGCCTGCCGCGAGTACGGCCAGCGCCCGACGACGGTGGACGGCGACAAGGTGATCCGCCACGCCGACAAGCTGCAGGCGGTCATCGACGCGGGCGAGGACTACGTGCTGGTCGTGGCGCGTAAAGCCGGGTTAGGGTTTTGATGAGGTCCCTCGATACACCGCGCTGCGCGCGGCACTCGGGACGATCGGGCCTCTAGGAAGATTCCCACTAGTTCCGCTCGTCTCGAGTGCCGCCGTAGGCGGCGTATCGAGAGACCGGAGCAGACCTCAGGCCGGCGTGTTCGCCACGAGGTAATCCGCGATCTGGCCGATCGACAGGTCGTCGACGTAACGGCCGTTCTTCATCAGCAGCTGGTCGAACGACAGCTTGCGCTTGAGGATGTCTTCCTGGATCGCGACGACCAGCTGGATGATGTCGATCGACTCGAAGCCGAGATCGGCCAGCAGGCGTGTATCGCGGCTCAGTTCACCATCGAAGTCGAGATCCCAGTCCTGCGTGAAGTCTTCGAGGAGGGCGACGAGCTGGGTGAAGTACGCGCTGCTGGTGGACATATCGAATCGGGGTAGTACAGCGGCTGCGGCAGCTGCGCCAGGTCGAACCCGGTGCCGGTGCGCACGACGCGGTAGGTGTCGGGCTTCAGGGGCAGCAGTGTACCCGCTTTCAGCGCGTCCTCCAGGTAGTCCAGCGTCGCCTCGACCTGGGCGAAATCCAGCGCCTGCTTGTGCGGTGCGAGGTCGTAGCGCCACCACTCCAGCGCGAGCAGGCGCTCCACCAACGGCTCCGGCAGCCGCAGGCGCATGACCTTGGCCGGGGTGCCGGCGACGATCGCGTAGGGCGGCACGTCCTTGGTGACGACGGCCCGTGCCGCGATGACCGCACCGGTGCCGATCGTGACGCCGCGCTTGATGAACGCGCCGGCGCCGACATAGGCGTCGTGACCGATCACGGTCTTGTGCGGCAGCGTGAACGGCGTCGGCAGCGGGCCCTCGGGCGCCAGGCGCGCGGCGTCCGGCAGTTCGTAGAAGCGCGGCAGGTGCTCGGGCTGCGTGAACGCGAACATGTGCGTGCTGAACCAGTCCATCGGGTGTTCCGGCGGACCGATCACGCAGGACTCGCCGATCTGGCCATAGCGGCCGACCTCGGTCGCGTACATGCTCGACGTCGTGTGGCCGTTGAAATAGGTGAAGGCGCCGACCTTGCAGTTCTTGATGCGGCGCGGGTCGAGGATGAAGGCGGGACGCTCGTACACGAGGCTGCCGGCAATCGACTTGCCTTCGTAGACCTTCAATCCGTGATCGAGCAACTGCTTGGCCGTGAGGCCGGTCAACAGGCGCATACGCGGGGGGTGGCGTGATGGCGAGGGGTGGGTTCATGCTGCCGTGTCGCACGCACCTTGCCTGCCGGGAGAAGACTGACAGGCGAGTCAGCCTCCGGCGTACAGAAGCTAGGGAGATGTGCCGCAGCGGATCGACGGCGCCGATCCGCGGACCGGCGGCTACTCCATGTAGCCCAGCATCTGCAGCTGCTCGATGATCTGCTTCTGCTCGCCGGCATCCATCTCCTGGTCGAGCTCGCGGCGCTGCGGCGCCTTGGTGCGTGCCCCTTTCTTGACCGGATGCTCGGCCAGCCATGCCCCGTCGAAGAACGTCGATGGCACCTGGCCTTCGAAATCCGTGGGCACCGGCAGGCCGAGGCTGTGCAGCAGCGTCGGTGCGACGTCGACGATCTGGCGCGTGTCGACCATGCCGGCTGCCGCGATGCCGGGGCCGACGGCCATGAAGATGCCGTCCGGATGGTGCGTGCCGGCGGCGTGCGGGCGGTCGGCGACGCAGGGCTTCAGGTTCTTGATCGACACGAAACCGTGGTCGGACAGCACCAGCGTCAGGTCGCAGGCGCGCTTCATGTGCTGGCCGGGGAACCACTCCTCGCGCGTGAGCACGTCGACGATGATCGGCTGCCCGGTGACCGGGTGCTTCAGCGACTTGAGGTCGGCGATCAGCTGGTCGCGGAAGGTCTCGTAGTCCTCGGGTCTGATGCCGGGATCGCCCGGCTTGTCGGCGACGCGGATGTGGATGCCGTTGCTCGACGGCGTGCGGCAGTAGGCCGTGGTCTTCGACCAGTCGAGGTTGGCGAAGTCGGCGGCCTCGCGACGGATCGACATGTCGCTGCCGTCGCTGCTGGCCCAGGCCAGGTAGCCCTTCTCTTCGAGGAAGGCGTTGATGCGCAGCACATAGGTCGACGCGGTGAATCCGTGGTCGGAGGCGAAGAACACCTGCGCGTCCGGGCCTGCGGCGGTGACCAGCTGTTCGATGTAGCCGTCGAGGTTGCGGAAGTACTCGAGGCAGACCTCGCGCATCTCCTTGTCGTGGCCCTGCGGATCCTTCGGCAGCAGGTCGAGGTCCAGCCACGGCCAGGCCTGGTGCTGGATCTTGTCGGTGCCGTCGAACATCACCGCCATGAAGTCCGGCTTGTCGTTGTTCAGGATGAACTCGGCGACCTTGAACCACTGCTCCTCGCGCGGCAGGTGGTAGCGAACCCACTTCGCGGTTTCGTCCGCGGAGAGGGATTCCATCGCCTGCTTTTCCTTGTCGAAGTCCCAGGCCAGTTCTTTCGGATCGAAGCCGGGGATCTGCGTCTTGATGCGCTCGAACAGTTCGCGCGGATGCGTGTTGCGGCGCAGGTGCTTGGCCGGGATGAAGCCCGGCACGATCGACCCCTTGAGGTCCTCGGCGGCCGGCGCGGTCAGCGGGAAGTTCAGCGCGGCGACCGACTTGTTCTTGCGCGAGCAGATCGACCAGATCGTCTCGCAGTCGATGTCGCGCGCGTCGTACAGCGTCCAGTAGACCTCGCCGCCACGGTCCTCGGCGCGGATGAAGTCGAACACGCCGTGTTCGCCGGGATTGCGGCCGGTCATGATCGAGCACCAGGCCGGCGGCGTCAGCGGGTTCGGCGTCGAGCGCAGCTTGGCGCGCACGCCGCGTTCCATCAGCGACTTCATGAACGGCATCGTCAGGCCTTCGCCCGGCAGCTCGCGCGTCATCTGGTCGAGAACGGTGAAGGTGCAGCCGTCGAGGCCGATGAAGAGA
>JBEIOK010000240.1:0-3249 GCA_040377605.1 Nevskiaceae bacterium
CGGATGCCCAGCATCGTCATCGCCGAGCCCAGGCCGAAATACCCCATACCATGACGCCGCTTGCGTTCGATTTCCGTCCGTTGGGCCGCCAGCGGCAGGCCATTGAGGTCCACGACGTTGTCGAGCAGTCGCGCAAACGTGCGCACCACCTCGGCAAAGCGCGTGAAGTCGAACCTCGCCTGCGGCGTGAACGGCCGGGTCACCAGCGCGGCGAGATTCACCGAACCCAGTAGGCACGCCCCGCAGGGTGGCAACGGCTGCTCGCCACAAGGATTGCTCGCCCGGATGTGCTCGCTGAACCACAGCGGGTTCATGCGGTTCATCTCGTCGATCAGCAGAAAGCCCGGGTCGGAGTACTCGTAGGTCGAGCGCATCATCAGCGCCCACAGATCGCGTGCCGGCAACCGCCGATAGACACGGCAGGCGGTCTCGCCCCGCTCGTTGACGCGGTAATCCGCATCGTGCGCGGGCCAGACGCGCCACAGGATCTCTTGCGTATCGATCTCGTCGCCGAGTGCCGGAAACACCAGCGCCCACTCGCCATCCTCGCGCACGGCGCTCAGAAACGCGTCGCTGATCAGGCAGGACAGGTTGAAGTGCCGCAGACGCCCGGTCTCGCGCTTGGCGAGGATGAAGTCCTCGATATCCGGATGGCCGATGTCGAGACAACCCATCTGCGCGCCCCGACGACCGCCGGCACTGGAGACCGTGCGACAGACCGCGTCGAACACGTCCATGAACGGCAACGGCCCGCTGGTCGAGGCCCCTGCACCGGACACGCGCGCGCCACGCGGGCGCAGCGTGGAAAAGTCGTAGCCGATGCCGCAGCCGGCCTTCAGCGTCAGCGCGGCCTCGGAGGCTGCGCGCATGATGCCAGCCATCGAATCCTCGAGGGTGCTCGAGACCGTGCAGTTGATCGTGGAGGTATCGGGCCGCAGCCCCTCGGCACCGGCATTGGCCATGATGCGGCCGCCGGGCCAGGCGTAGTGCAGCACACGGTAGAACGGCTCCTCCCAGTCGCCGGGTCGCGCCTCGGGCCGGGCGAGCGCACGCGCCAGCCGACGACGCAGGCCGTCGAGGTCCTCGCCGGGCAGCAGGTACTTGCTCTGCGCGATCAGCGCCGAGGCCTCCTGCAAAGGCAGCAGTTCCAGCGAGGGGCGATGCTTCATAATCCGGTTCCCGCGCGCGCCTGGGACCCCCATCGTAGCGCGGTTGCGCCCCTCCACCGACCCGAGCCTCGCCACCCCATGTCGAATCCGCAAACACCCGCCGCGCGCTTCCGCGCCGCCCTCGCCGCCGAAAAGCCGCTGCAGATCGTCGGCACCATCAATGCGTACTCGGCGCTGCTCGCGCAGCGCGCCGGGCACAAGGCGCTGTACGTCTCTGGCGCCGGCGTTGCCAATCACAGCTTCGGCCTGCCGGATCTGGGCATCACGATGCTCAACGATGTCTGCGAGGACGTGCGCCGCATCACCGGTCGCGTCGAATTGCCGGTGCTGGTCGACATCGATACGGGCTGGGGCGGCGCCTTCAACATCGCGCGCACGGTCAAGGAGATCGAGCGCGCGGGTGCCGCGGTCGTGCACATCGAAGATCAGGTGCAGGCCAAGCGGTGCGGCCACCGTCCGGGCAAGGCCATCGTGTCGAAGGACGAGATGGTCGACCGCGTGAAAGCGGCCGTCGACGCCCGCCGCGACCTGCTGATCATGGCGCGCACCGACGCACTGGCTGTCGAGGGTCTGCAGTCGGCGATCGACCGTTCGGTGGCCGCGGTCGAGGCCGGCGCCGACTTCATCTTCGCCGAGGCCATGACTGACCTGACGATGTACCAGCAGTTCGTAGACGCGGTGAAGGTGCCGGTGCTCGCCAACATCACCGAATTCGGCGCCACCCCGCTGTACAGCAAGCAGGAACTCGGCGAGCAGGGCGTCGGCATGGTGCTCTACCCGCTGTCGGCCTCCCGCGCGATGGCCAAGGTCGCCGAAACCGTCTATGCGGCCATCCGCCAGGACGGCCACCAGCGCAACGTCATCGATCTGATGCAGACCCGCAAGGATCTCTACGACGTGCTCGACTACCTGCAGTACGAGCAGAAGCTCGACGCCCTGTTCAGCAAGAACTGAGGGCCATATCGCTCATGCGCCACCTGCGCTGGCTGGGACCGTTGGCAGCCTTGCTGGTCCTGACCGGCTGCAGCCTGGCGCAGTTCGCCTACAACCGCCTCGACGTGCTGGCGCGCTGGGAGCTGTCGGACTACGTCGATCTGGACCCGTCGCAACGGGCGGTCTTCGATCGGGAGTTCCGCACCCTGTGGGCCTGGCACCGGCAGACCGAGCTGCCCCTGTACGTGGCCGCGCTGCGAACCCTCGCCGAACGCCAGGACCCGACCGATCGCGCGGCACTCGAGGCCGTCTCGGCCCAGTACCGTGAGCGCTCGCAGACGCTGCTGCGGGCCGCTGCGCCGATCGCCTGCACTGTCGGCGTCCTGCTCAGCGACGCCCAGGTGCAGACCCTGCTCAAGGCCGTGGACGAGGATCTGGCCGAATACGCCGAAACCTATGTCGAGCCCCCGGAAGAGCGGCAGCGCAAGGACACCGAACGCGAAGTGCGGACCCAGCTGGACCGCTGGTTCGGCGACCTGTCGGCGGCGCAGCGCACGCTGATCCGCACCTGGAGCGCCGAGCGCCAGCTCAGCGCCGAGGCCTGGCTGACGTACCGCCGCAGCTGGCGCCAGTCGCTGGCCGGCGTCATGGCCGCCCGCAAGCAGCCGGAATACTGCGAACGCGTGACGACGCTGATCGCCGACGGCGGCACGCTGTGGACGCCCGAGCAGCAGACGGCCTTTGCGCGCAATCGCACGCAGTGGCTGGACCTGTTCGAGCAACTGGGGCCGACGCTGACCCCGGCGCAACGGGCACATGTCAAGGAACGCATGCTGGCGCTGGCCGAGGATTTCGAGCGCCTGGCCACCGAGGCGCCGGCTTCGAATCCGGCGCCGTCGCAGACCCCCTAGGCCGACCGCAGTGCCCCCGCCCCCAGGCCACAGGGCGGGTGTGATTCGGGGAACCTTGGGCTAGACTTGGCGCCCGTTTGCGTCCGGGAAGCGCTCCAAACAAGCGCCAAGCCCCGGATCTTTCGAGCTTTTATTCTCGCGTTCACGGAGTCATTCATGCCGGTCAAACTCGCCGTACTCAAGGAGACGCGCGCCAACGAGAAGCGCGTGGCCCTGGTACCCGCCGTCGCCGACAA
>JBEIOK010000005.1:0-48997 GCA_040377605.1 Nevskiaceae bacterium
GGCGAGGGTGGATTTGCCAGCGCCGCTGGGACCCACGACGGCCAATGTCCGGCCCTGCGGGATGTGCAGGCTGACGCGCTGCAGGATGCGGCGGTTGTCCTGATAGCCGAAATCGACAGCCTCGAAGCGGACGTCCGCCTGAGTGGTCGACAGCGTCAGCGCGTCGGCGGCGTCGGCGACCTTCGGACGCGCATCGAGCAGGCCGAACATGCGCTCCATGTCCGACAGCGCCCGGCGGATCTCGCGATACACGAAGCCAAGCACATTGAGCGGAATGAAGAGCTGAATCATGTAGGCGTTGATCGCCACGAAGTCGCCGAGACTCATGGTGCCGTCGGTCACGCGTTGCGCGGCCAGCACCATCATCCAGGTCAGTGCGCCTGCGACGATCAGCGCCTGTCCGGTATTGAGGGCCGCCAGCGACAGGCGATTGCGCTGCTGTGCCCCCTCCCAATCGGCGAGGTAACGATCGTACTCATCGGCTTCATAGCGCTCATTGCCGAACAGCTTGACCGTTTCGTAATTGAGCAGGCTGTCGATAGCGCGTGTATTGGCGCGCGAGTCGAGTTGATTGGCTTCGCGGACGTAGGCCGTGCGCCATTCAGTGACCACCACGGAAAATGCGATGTAGGCCGCGACGGCAGCGGCAGTGATCAACGCGAACGCGCTGCCGTAGCTGAAGAACAGGATGCCGGCGACCAGGGCGATTTCCAGCAAGGTCGGCAGGATGTTGAACAGCATGAAGCGCAGCAGGAAGCTGATGCCGGAGATTCCGCGCTCGATGTCGCGCGACAGTCCGCCGGTGCGGCGCGAGAGATGGAAATCCAGATCGAGGCGATGCAGATGCCGGAATACGCTCAGGGCCGCGCGGCGCATCGCGCGCTCGGCAACGCGCCCGAAGACCACGTCGCGCAGTTCGCCAAACAGGATGCTGGCCAACCGCAGGGCACCGTAGCCGAGCAGCAGGCCCAGCGGCAGCACCACCAGGGCGTGCTGGCTCGCGTCGAGCGCATCGACAATGTGCTTGAGCCCCAGCGGCAGCGCCACGCTCGCCAGCTTGGCTGCGATCAGCAGCAGCATGGCCAACGCGACTCGACCCGGAAACTCGCTGAGATAGGGCAGCAGCTGGCGCAGCACGCGCCAGTCGGCTCGACCCGGCTGGCCGGATTCGGGGATGCGGGAGGGCCTGCGCACGACGAGACGGGCTCAGGCCATCACAGGCAACGAGGAGCCGTCGATCAAGGGGTCCACAGCGGGGGTGGATCCGGCAGGCGCTGGTTGCCGACCGGAGTCAGTTCCACCCGTGTGCGCCCGGCGCTGATACGTCGCGCAATCCAGTCACGCAACACTTTGCGATTGCTGTCGATGACCGGGTGCTCGGGCGACAGCCGCGCGGCGCGATCGAGCAGATCCAGCGCCGAGAACACCTCGGCGCTGCGGGCCCGTGCGACGGCCAGGTTATTCAACGCCACGGCGTCATACGGGTTGTCGCCCAGCTCCTGTTCCAGCTGCACGATCGCGCCATCCAGTCGCCCCGCTTCGAGCAGGCTCACAGTATCGGAGGTGGCCTCCGCGACCGACAGGCTCAGCAGCAAGCCCCCCATTGCAATGCGTTTCACCGTGAGCTTCATGGCAGGGCCCCCCGTTGAAGGTCCGGGATGACGATGGAGTCGGCGCCGTCATCGCGGTCATTGAAGTAGTAGCGCAGATAGGCGTGCAGCGTGCTTTCCTCGTAATCGCGCGCATTATCCAGCGACAGCACGCCTCCGACCGACAGGCGCGGGTTGAAGCGATACTGCAGCGTGCCGCCGAACTTGTAGCCCAGCCCGGAGTTCTTCTGCGAGGCGTAGCCGAGCACGATGTCGTTATCCGGCTCGAACTCCGCGATATCCTCGAGCTCCTGCTGCAACGACGCGCGACCCGGGAACAGCGGCGCACCGTCCTCACGGAACGACTGCAGCCCGATCGCCGCATCCAGCCTGTAGCTCAGCTGCCCGTACCGCCCCGCCCAGCTCATGGGGATCGTCACGGCCGTGAAGAACTGCGGGCTGAAGTAGCCGCCGTGACCCAGCGTAAAGTGGCGAAGGTTCTGGTCATAGCCGAAGGTCGTCAGATTGAGTCCCAGCGTGACGTCGCCCAGGCGTGCATCCTGCAGCACGCGGAAGAACAGGCCGCCCCCGAACTCCAGCGAGGAGTTCTCCTCGACATTGCGGCCGCCAACGCCATAGTAGGCGCCGCTGCCGTAGAGACCGTAGCTATCGAGATCGTAGGCCACATCGATACGGGCGCCGGTGCGTACGACGCCGCCCCAGTTGCGACCGATCAGCGGATCGTAGGTCCCAGCGTAGGACAGCAGGCTGTCAGTGATGGCGCGCCGCGACAGCTCGGCAGCCAGCAGGAAGGACTCGCTCGGCCGCGTCTGCCACCGCAGACCCCCGACGATGTTCTCGACCGCAAATCCCAGCGGCGTGGTGCCGATATCGAACCCGAGTTCGCCGATGTCATAGTCCAGTGACAACGCGACGCCATCCTGCGACTGGTCGATATCGTCGGTCTCGCCATTGATCAATGCGAGCGTGCCGTAGCGCAGCTTGTTGCGCCCGGAGACGACGCCGGCATCCAGGACCACCGGTTTCACCCGGACGCCGATGCGGCCGGTCTCCCATTCGGGCGTGGCGAAGTCGAAGGGAATCTCCAGTGCCAGCAGGCGCGACAGACCGGCTTCACCGCGACGACTGCGGCTGGCAAAGCTGCCGGCCATCCACGGACTGACGCTGGACTCCAGCCGCCGCAACTCGTCATCGAGCGCGGGCGCCGCGCTGGGCGCCACGGCTGCGGTCGGACCCGCGCCACGCAGCGACGAGGCGCGGGTAGTGGCCGCACGGTCGTCGAGACGCAGGCTCATGCCGCCAGCCGGGGCCGCCGCGCTGGCAGTGCCGGCCTTCGGTGCGTGTGCATCCAGTGCGCCGTCGAGCCGGAAGGTGCCGTGGCGGAGTGCAGGCGCAGCGGGTGTGGTCGTGCCGCTGTCACCCGCGCGTGGCAGCAGCGGGCCGATCGTCTCGCCTTCGTCCTGCAGCAGTTCGCGAACCGGCGCCGGCAGCAGCAGGCCGGACTGACTGCTTGGATCGATCAGCACCAGCACCGGCATCACCGAGTCCTGGCGCTCGCGATCCTCGAGTTCTGCCGCACGGCGCAACAGCTTCAGGGACTCGGCGCGATTGCCGCGCAGCTCCGCCAGTCGCGCTGCCGCGCGATCGACGGCCGGATCGTCGGGATTGGCCTTGCGGGCATCTGCGAGCCAGCGGTTGGCGCTGTCGCGATCATTGGCGGCCAGGGCTGCATCGATGGCGCCGAGCCGGACACTCGGATCTTCGGATTCGGTGCGCATCAGCGAGTTGGCAATCGCCAGGGCCTTGTCGGTGTCGCCGGCGCTGACGAACAGTCGGGACAGCGCCGTCTGCACGCGCGGTTGCGCCGGGTAGCGCAGCACCACTTCACGCAGCTGCGTGTACGCCTCGGCGATCTGCCCGCGCTCGCGCAGGCGGTCCGCCAGCTTGATCCGGTAGCCAACAATCAAGTCCTCCAGCGTCTTGCGCTCGGTGGCCGTCATCGTGTTGGACTGAATCAGCGAGGTTGTCACTGCCTCGAATTCCGCGTCCTGACCCAGCTCCAGCAGCAGGGCCGCGTACTGGATCGAGTCGCCGGCCGAGGGCGGGCGCTGCGCAAACGCCTGACGCAGGGCGGCCACTGCGCGTGCCGGGTCGCCCATGGCGCGCCAACCCTGTGCAATCGCGGAGGCATATTCCGGATCGTTTCCGGCGGCGGCGATGGCGCTGTTCAACGCATCCACGGCAAGCGTCGAGTCGCCAGTGGCGCCGGCCTGAGCCGCGCGTTGCAGCTGGTAGCGAATCCAGCTGCTGCGCTGCAGCCGCGCGGCGGCGGCATCGCGATTGGCCTGCGGCACACGCTCCAGCGTGACCAGCGTTTCATACCAGCGCTGCGACTCGGAGAGCGCGTAGGCCTGTGCCAGCAGTGCGTCCGGCTGGTGGGCGTCTCCCGCCTCGGCCAGCGACTGCAGCAGCGTGTCGGCTTCAGCTGTGCGGCCTAGACTGCGGTACAGGCGCGCGAGATCCAGGCGGACCCAGACGTTCTGCGCATCGGCGGCCAGTGCCTGCTGCAGCAAGGTTTCGGCGCGACGGCGCTCACCGGCACCGACGGCCTGTGCGGCGCGCTTGCGCAGCAACTCGACGCGCACCTTGCGCAATGACCCCGGTTTCTGGCGCTCGGCGCTGGCGACCAGTTTCTCGACTTCGGCCTCGCGCTGCTGGCTCAGCAGCAGATCGGCGAGTTCGCCCACCAGCGCGGTGCTGTCGGGCGCCAGCTTGAGCCCCTCGCGCAACAGACGTTCGGCTTTGGCGGGCTCTTTCAGTTCACGCAGGACCACCGCGTAGTCACGACGCACATCGGGATCGGAATGGGGCTTTTGCCCCAGTGCGGCGTCAAAGGCGCTCGCGGCCTCGCGCCAGCGCCCGCGCTGCTGCGCGGTGCGACCTTCGCCCACGCGGCGCCAGTAGCGGCTGGTCATCAGCGCTTCGGACAGGTTGCCGCGCAGCGCGGGCTTTTGCGTGACCGCCTGATTCAAGGCGGTTTCGGCTTCGGCGAACCGCTGCTGGCGCAGCCGCACCAGGCCAAGACCGGCGCGGGCATCCGCGTCGTTCGGCGTCTCGCGCAACCGGGCCTCGAAGAAACGATCGGCGGCGGCGACATCGCCGGACTCCAGGGCGTCATAGCCGGCCCTCAGGGCCTCTGCGCGGCGCGCATCGGCCTGCGCCTGTGCCTGCACCTTGGCGCCGGCGGCCAGGCCCGCCAGCTTTTCGGATAGCTGTGCATCCTCGCCGGCACTCAGGTAACGCTCGTAATAGGCGCGATCTGCCGGCGTGGCCTGCAACCACACCAAGGCATTGCGCTGGGCGGCGCGCGCCTCGGCGCGCAGTGCCGGTACGCGCGCACCGAGCGATTCCAAGCGATTGATGCCTTCGCGCCGGGTACTCGCACGGTAGGTCAGTACCCGGGCATGGGCCAACGCATAGCGCGGATCCTCCGGATTCTCTGTCTCGCCGCGGCGCAGCGCATCGCGGGCGGCCTCCCAGCCATTGCGAGTGCCGGCCAGCGTTTCGTAGTACTCCAGCGCAATCTCGCGCGGCGGCTGGCCACGCGCGTCCAGCAGCGGCCGGTACGCGACGATCGCCTCGTCAGCCTTGCCGGCGCGTCCCAGCGTCCGTGCCTGATTGAGCGCGGCATCACGATCATTCGTGCCGGGCAACCCGGCGGCGCGCTGGCGCAGCGTCTCCGACTGGGGCGCCTTCGCCCTCAGCCTGGCTTCATAGTCTGCGGCGGCAGTGGCGTTGCCGGCCCGCGCCTCCAGATCGACCAGACGCTCCAGGGCCCGCACGTTGTTGCGATCCGCTTCCAGCACCTTGCCCCAGGCCTCGCGGGCGAGGTCTGGCCGATTGCGTGCGTCCCAGAACTGCGCCTGCTTGACCAGCTGATCCATGACCGCGGGATCTGCCGCCTGCAGCGGAGTCGCCGCCAGGGTGCAGCTCGCCAGCGCGGCGGCGATCAGACTGCGCTTCAGTGTTTCCATTGAGGTACCAGCCTCCCCGCTGGATCGAACCGGAACCAGCCGTCGTCGTAACCCTTGCCGAACAGCACGAGCACCTGGTCGTAGTAACGGGCCGGGTTGCCATAGAGATTCTGCTCGCGCGCGGCGCGGACCCGTTCACGCGTCCGCTGCAGGGCCTGCTGATCCTTCAGCGCGGCATAGAACGGCAGCAGCGCGGCGTCGAAGCCGATCGGGGCATTGCCCTCGATCCAGCTGCTGCGCGCTGTCCACTTCTCCGGCACGCGGCCGGCTTCCGCGACAAGGTCGGCATAGGCCTTGACCTGCGCCAGCAGCTTGCGCGCCGCGGGATTCGATGACGGTCCCATGCCGGCCCACAGATAGACGCGGATCGCGTCGTAGCTGCCGAGTCCACCGGTCTCGGCATCGAGCTCGTGACGCCGGTCGGTCAGGTGGTATTGCGACCAGTCCGGCACGCGGCCCGTCGGCGTCAGTTCCGCGATCATCGCGGGGTACTGGGTGAGCATCGCACCCCAGGGGCCGTCTGGGTCCATGTTCTGGAAACGCAGCAGCTGCGCAGGCATCAGATAGGACGGATTCAGTCGCAGCCGATCGGCAAACTGGAAGCCGTTCGGCGCGGGTCTGAGCAGGGTTGCGCCATTGTCGAGTCGCAGCACCGACTGTTCACGCACCAGCCGCAGCAGCGCGCGGCCCTTGGCCTCGTAGGCCGGCTGTCGCCACAGTCGCGCGGCCTCGATCAACGCGTAGGCCAGCCAGAGATCCGCATCGGTGGCCGGGTTGGTATCCAGCACCTTGCGGGTACCGTCATCGGCCAGCCCCCACAGCCAGGCCGGCAGCTTGCGGCTCAGGTCGCCGTCGGCGAGGTGGCGCTCGGTCCATAGCAGCAGCCGATCGAAGCTCGCGCGATCGTTGGCCACGAGCGCGAAAAACAGACCGTAGGCCTGCGCCTCGGAGACGGTGCGTCCACCGTGTGTCCAGTCGACCACGCGGCCCTCATCACTGACGAACGCGCTCCTGAACGCGTGCCAGTCTTCCCATCCGGCGCTGTTCGATGCAGACCTCGCCGCGCAGGCGGGCTGCGTTGCCAGCAACGTCACCAGCAGCAGGACCCACTTGATCATTTGGCGTCCGGCACGCGCGTTGCGGCGTGGCGCTTTAGCAAGCCAACTGCTAGCCGTGCGCCCAGCAGGGCCAGCAGCACCAGCAGCGGCACCAGCAGATACGGATGCAGGCGCAGCCAGCGCGTGGCCGCATACCACCACGGCAGGCTGCCTACGGAGTAGGTGTCGCCGAGCTGATAGCCGCTGACCTGGGTTGGCGTCACCAACACCAGCCCGCCTTCGACGTACTGCGACTGACCGGGATCGGTCAGCGTCAGCGCGACCCGGCGCGGATCGGCGCCCGCCGTCGTGCGAATGGCGACCACTGTGCGTCCGCGCTGCAGCGGTGACTCGAACTGCAGCATCGTGCCGAGGTTGCTTCCCGACTGCACCAGCACGCGGCCGGCATAGCGCTCGGCGTCGCGCAGCTGACGCCCTTCGATGCGGGCCTGCAGCACCGACAACCCAGACGCCGTCTTCAACTCAGCGCCGTCCTGGTTCAGGCGCAGCACGCCCTTGTCCTCGAAGGACGCCGGCAGTCCGCTGGCCCCGGCCGGGGCAATGACCAGCAGGTCACGTTCGGCGACGGCATCGATCGCCGACAGCGGCGCGACTTCCAGGTGAACCGCGGCGTCCTGTGACCAGCGGCCGACATGGCCCAACACGACCAACGCAGCGGAGACTTCCGCAGGATTCGGCGTATCCGGCAGCACGACGGCGGTCTGGGACAGGTCCGCGTACTTGGAGAACGGGAAGCCACCATCCACCAGCTTCTGCAACGCCGGCATTTCCGCGAAGTTTGCATACGAAGCGAGGGTGATTTCACTGCGCGGATCGATCGAGCCCTGCAGCGACTCGTTACGGAAGTCCTCGCAGGCCTTGCTGGTGTCGCGCAGGAACTGGAACTGTGCGATCAGACGGTTCTTGGCGCGCAGCAGCGTCGGCGGGACTTCGATCTCCAGGGGACGTGTGACGTCATCGGTGGCGACGTCTCCGCGCGGGTTCAGCAGTGCCGAACCCAGATACTGATTATTGAGCGAAACATTGAGCGAAGATTTCACGCTGCTAGTGCGGCTGGCGCGATAGCCCATCTCGATCTGCGCGCCGCTGTTTCCCAGGAAGTACAGATCCGGCGGCAACGTGAACTCATAGGTGACCGGGCCGGGATTCAGGCCCATCACGCTGGCCGGGCCAAGCAGGCGATCCTTGAGCGCCAGCGGCAGCTTCGGATTCGACCAGCGCGGCGAACGCCACGCGCCTTGCGGATCGGGCAACGTCAGTGCCGACAGACGCGTCACGTCGCCGCGCATCACCATGCTGCCGATCGAGAAGGCCTGCGCCAATTGCACCAGCGCTGCCTCATCGGGGGCGGAGAACACCAGCAGCTGGCCGCGCGAATCCAGCGGGTTGCGCATCGCCCGCAGTTCGCTGGTGGCGGCTCCGAGTTGGAACAGCACCGCGTTGCCGGCGGGCGCGGCGCCGTACACCACCGGGAAATCCGCGCCACGGTAGTCGGCCTGTGCCCCGAACCAGGTCGCCACGATGCCGGCTGCGCGCACGGTCGCCGGACTCGGCGCCGTGGCGAACACGAACGGCAGCACCAGGCGCTTGGGCTCGGCGGCGTCGAACCACGGGGCCGGCATCTTTTCCAGCGTAGGCGCCAGCTCCACGGTGCGCAGCTTCAGACGCACGCGGCTGTCATTGGAAATGTCGGCCCACAGCGTGGAGTGCGCCGGGTCTTCGCACTCGCCTTCCTTGGCGTAATGCGCCACCAATTCAAAGCGAATCTGGTTTTTGTTGACCAGCAGCAGCGGATTGATCGGCACGCGGTACACGCCGCCGCCAGCGCCCTCCAGCGTCAGCGGCTTGGTCCAGACCACTTCATCGTTGACCAGCACGGTCAGATGGCTCAGGTCGTGACGCAGCGACGGCGAGTGCGCGACCCGCAATTCCAGTTCCGCAGCGGTGGCCAGTTCATCGGCCCGCAGGTTCAGGGGCACCGAGGCCTGGCCGAAGACGGTCTTCAGGCGCAGGGGGTAGGTGATGCCCAGATCCTTGAGGGTCAGTTCGACCTGCTGTTCGCCGGGCACAGTGGCAGCGACTGGCGTCGCCGGATCCGGTACCTGAGCAAGCAGTGGCGCGGGCGCGATCAGCAGCGCGGCCAGGGCCAGCAGGCCGGTGTGCCACGACGGGCGGGACATCGCAGCAGTACCAGAATCGATTTTCATGATCGGCAGACAAACCACAGTGAAAAGGCCGGTGTTCCGGCAGAAACAACGAACTTCGATCGCGGGCAGCCTACGACACCTGATCGACGAGCGGTGCCCGCACGCAACGAACCGGAGTGCGATGCGGGCAGACGCATGTTAGGAACGCGCGCTCGCGGGGGTGCGCCGGGTCAGCCGCTGAATGGAGTTGGCCACCAGCCAGCGCATGAACTGATAGGCGCCCAGCACCCCGTAGCGGGCGACGGAGCCCAGCGCGGCCAGCGGGCGATCCGGACGCTGGTCCTGACGCCACTGGATCCACGCATCGGCACGGCCGTATAGCGCGTTGACCAGGGCGCTTTCCTGCGCCACATCCATCGGGTCGAATTCCATGGCCAGCACCTTGTGACCCGCGCGGCGCACATGGCAGTTCAACCAGACATCGGAGCGTTGCGGCAGCAGCACGATCTGGACCGGCGCGCCATGCTTGGCCGGGAAGTCGGCGGGCCAGTCGACAGCCACCCCGGAGTAGGACACGTCCAGCGTGTTGACGGCGATCGCGGGCGACTGTGCGTCGGCACGGATCAGGGCCGGCAGCTTGACGCGCACGCGGACCGCATGACGGACCTGACGCCGCTCGGAGGCCACCGCCAGCGCACCGCCGATGATGATCAGGTTGTAGAAGGTCCAGCCGAGGTTGAGCATCACCGTGTCGGCATGCTCGGATTCGGTGAAGAGGCGCACCAGGCCGACCAGCACGCCGATGAAGCTGAGCAGGAACAGGATGTAGTAGGGACGCGCGATGTCCTGATCGAAATAGTCGCGATTGACGATGCCGCCCTTGGCGGTCACGTTGAACTTGCCGAGCTTCGGGTTGATGAAGGCCAGCAGCGTCGGCCACAGGATGAAGGTCGCCAGCACCGTCTCGTAGACCTCCGACCAGAACGAATGGCGGAACGGTCCCTGCACGCGACTGTTGGTCATCGTCGCGAGCACGACGTGCGGGGCGGCATAGGCCAGTACCATCCAGCCCTGTGCCTTGATGATGTCGGCACCGAGCAGCAGATAGCCCAGCGGCGAGGTGAGGAAGATGATGCGCGGCAGGCCGTAGAAGAAGTGCATCATCGCGTTGGCGTAGCAGACGCGCTGCCCCCAATCGAGGCCCTTCTTCAGGAACGGATTGTCGACGCGGAAGATCTGCGCCATGCCACGCGCCCAGCGGATCCGCTGGCCCACGTGCGCCGATAACGACTCGGTGGCCAGACCTGCGGCCTGCGGGATGTTGATGTACGCGCTCTTCCAGCCCAGGGCGTGCATCTTCAGCGAGGTGTGTGCGTCCTCGGTGACGGTCTCGACGGCGATGCCGCGGATCTGCTCCAGTGCCGTGCGTCGCAGCACCGCGCAGGAGCCGCAGAAGAACGAGGCGTCCCAGAAGTCGTTGCCATCCTGGATCAGGCCGTAGAACAGCTCGCCTTCATTCGGAATCTTGCGGAAGGTGCCGAGGTTGCGCTCGAACGGATCCGGCGAGAAAAAGTGATGCGGTGTCTGCACCAGCGCGACCTTCGGATCGGCGAGCATCGTGCCGACCGTCATCTGCAGGAAGGAGCGGGTCGGAATGTGATCGCAGTCAAAGATCGCGATCAGCTCGCCACTGGTGACCTTCAGCGCCGCATTGATGTTGCCGGCCTTCGCGTGCTTGTTGTCGGCACGGGTCAGGTGACTGACGCCGACCTGCTCGCAGAACTCGCGAAACTCCTCGCGACGTCCGTCGTCCAGCACGTGAATGCGCAGCTTGTCGGCCGGCCAGTCCAGCGACAACGCCGCCAGCACGGTGGGCCGCACGACCTTGAGCGGCTCGTTGTAGCTGGGGATGAAGACGTCGACGATCGGCCACTCGCGCTCGTCCTCGGGCAGAGGAACCGGTCGGCGTTGCAACGGCCATGCGGTCTGGATGTAGCCGAACAGCAGAATGATGAAGGCGTAGAGCTCGGCAAAGATCAGGCCCGAGGCCAGGAACAGGTCCCAGCCGTCGAATTGCGGTCCGAGTGGCAGGGTTTCAGTGAGGCGCCAGTAGAGGTAGCGCGAGCTGGCGGTCACCGAGACGATCATCAGCATGATGATCGCGACGCGGCTGCGTGCCCGCTGGATCAGCCATGCGGCGAAGACCATCGCCACGGCGCAGCCGGCCTGCCATTCCAGCGACAGCGGAGTCGCGATCAGGACGTACGCCGGGATCGCCAGCAGGATCACGATCAACGCCGCGGTGGCGCGGGAACCCATGGCAGGCTAGCGCTCGGTCGCCGTGCTTCAGGCCGCGGCGCGTGCGCGCGCGTGGCCCTCTAGCTCGGCGAACACGGTGGTCAGCGTGCGTTGATGCAGGCTGCTGCGCAGGCGGTCGGCGGCCACGGCGTGGCGCTCCGGCAGCTGCAGGGTGATGAAAGGGGCGCGGACGGCGGTCGCAATTGCCTGCCGGCGCAGCCGCTCGAAGGTGAAGGCTATCGGGCTCGGCGGCGCCGTCGGTCGCAGGCGGGGGGGAGGCTCGGCGGCTACGGCTACAGGGGCCGGGCGTGCGGGCTCCACGGCGGGCGCCATCCCCATGGCTGGCGCTGCCACCGGGGTGGGCGTTGCTGCCGGGGTGACCACCGGGAGCTCGTCAGCGACTGGCGGCAGCGCCGACGTGCGCGGCTTGCCGAACTCGCGATATCGCACGCCGCCCAGATGAAGCTGGCTGACCAGCGAGCTGACATCGTCGAAATCCTTGTCTTTGTGACCGCTCATGAAGCGTTCCCTCTCAAGCAAAGCTGGATTCGTGCGCCAGCCGGAAGCGCAGCACCTCGGACGCCGGCCCGGATGGCGTGATCTCGCGCACATCCAGACGCTCGCCCGCCCCCAACTGGCGCATCCATTCGGCGTAGACGCCTTCAAAGAAGCCCGGAGACCAACTCATCGCGGCGTCGCCGAACCAGCGCTGCAGGGGGGCGCATCCGTGCAGGATATCAACAGCGCCGGCGGCTTCCTCAATCCGGACCCATCCCCAGTCCAGACTGGACAGCACCTCATTGGCAAACACCTCGAAATCCGCGAGCGTCTTGATCTCGCCAATCGACCGCTGTGCGCCAAAACGCCGACCCGCCATGTAGGTCAGCGAGCGCAGCTGTCCCGACGGGATCTGTAACTCCAGCTCGGTGGCCAGAACGCGGAGCACCGGCTCGGCCGATTCCTGGCGCGTGCGGGCAACGAGGTATTCGATGCTGCGTGAGTCCATGTTCAGGCGTTCCTGCCGCCCTCCAACCCCAAAGAATCAGGAGACAGATGCTTGTGTAAGATTTATCCTACACATGATATCGGCTACCTTATGCACGGGCAATGCCAAGTCATGGCTTTCCCGCCGCGTTTTCCCGACAGTACACGACATCCAATGGATTTGCCGATGGTTTTTTTGTCTACACGCGCGCCGCGGTGCGGCCTCCTAGCCCTGGTCGTGCTGATGGTCAGCGCCTGCGGCTCGCAGATCGATGTCATCGACACACCCGACGTGCGGCCGCCCAGCACGGCACCGGCAGGAATCTACGTCGGAACGCTGTCCCCGGAGGCGGTCGGCACGCCGATGGAGGTGACAGCCCTGGTCAGCGCCACCCGCGTCTATCTGTTCAACCTCGACGGCAGTTTCATTGCCAGCGGCCTGTACGGAACCAGCGAGCGCAACCTCAACCTGCAGGCGCGCACCTTCAGTGCCGGCAGTGAGGGCGTGGCAGTGAGCACGCTGACGGCTCAGGGCGGTTTTGACCCGGAGCAGGACCTCCTGGTGGCCTATACCGGCGAGTTCGGGACCGGCACCCTGTCGCTGGACTACCGCGCCAGCGCCTACGAGCGTCGTTCGGACCTGCCCTTGCTGGAAGGCACCTGGGTCAAGCAGGACCCGTTCGGCGCCGACATCATCTCGCTGTCGATCAGCCAGAGCGGCACGATCTTCGGCCGCGGCCCCGGCTGCTCCTACAGCGGCCAGGTCTCCCTGATCGAGCAGCCCTACAACCTGTACCAGGTGTCGCTGGCGCCGCAGTGCGGCGCGAACACGCCGAATCCGGCGCCGCCGGACGAGACGGGTCTGGCGACCCTGCGCCGCGAGGTCGACGGAACCTTTACATTGGTGATGGTCACGACCACGTTCTCGACGACATCGACGGGTGGCATCTACGCCAACGCCACGCTGTTCCAACTGCGCAAGTCCTGAGACCGGCGTAGGCTCTGCCCATGATCCGCGAACAAATCCGCATCGCGCGGGGCCAGCCCGTGTTCGTCCAGGGCGATCAGGGGAGCTGCGCTTTCCTGATCGACAGCGGCAGTGTCGAGATCCTGCACCGGGAGGGGCAGGGTGGCGAGCGTCGCGTCGCCACGCTGGGCGTGCACGACATCTTCGGTGAACTCGCATTGCTCGGCGATAGCATGCGCTCGGCCAGCGCCCGTGCAATGACCGATACCTGTCTGACGGTCCTGACCCAGGAATTTCTTGCCGACTGCCTGCAAAAGACCGAGCCGATTACGCGGCATCTGCTGCGCACGGTCACGGCGCGTCTGCAGCGACAGCTCGACGTCCCGGTGGAGACCAGCCTCCAGGCCGATGTCGATCAGGCCCGTGCCCTGATGCAGATTCAGCTGACGCAGGGGCTGACTGCGGCGCTGGAGCGTGAGGAAATCAGCATCGCCCTGCAGCCGATCATGGCGCTGTCCGATGAATCGACGGCGGGGTTCGAGGCGCTGTCGCGCTGGCACAGTCCGCAATACGGGGCGGTGCCGCCGTCGCGTTTCGTGCCGGTGGCCGAACAATCCGGTCTGATGCGCGAATTCGGGCGTTATGTGATCCGTCACGCGATCCGCACGGTCGATTCGCTGCAGTCCCTGGTGCCCGGCGCGTATCTGTCGATCAATGTGTCAGTGCGCCAGTTTTCGGACCCCGAGCTGTTCCCCAGCCTCGAGCAGGCCCTGTCGCAGTCCTCGCTCACTCCGGCGCAGATCAAGCTGGAGGTGACCGAATCGGTGCTGATGCAGGATCAGGCGATCACCCATGATTTCTTTGCAGGCTGCCGGACCATGGGCGTGGGTGTGATGATCGACGACTTCGGTACCGGCTACAGCGCGCTGTCGCAGCTGCACCGCTTCGACATCGACGCCGTGAAACTCGACCGCAGTTTCATCGCCGGGGTCGACAGCGACCGTCGTGTCGAAGCGGTCGTCCGCGCGGTCAGCCGGCTCTGCGCCGAACTGGGCATCCGCACGGTCGCCGAAGGCGTAGAGACGCGCGAACAGGCCGATGCCTGCCGCAGCCTTGGCATCGATCACGCGCAGGGCTTCCTGTATTCGCCGGCGCTGTTGCGGGAGCCGGCCGAGCGCTGGCTGCGCCAGCGTCAGGCGCCGTCGTCGAGTTCCGACAGCCGCGCATAAACCGTGCGCAGGGTTGCGTTGGCGGCGTCAGGTTCCAGTCCCGCGCCTTGCGCCGCTTCGGCCGCCGTGGCACCGCGGGCGCGCAACTGCAGCAGGGTGCGCTGCGAAGTGTCCAGCAGCAGGCGTTGCTGGCTCGCCAGCTGCAGCAGGCGGCGAGACAGCGGTGGTGACAGCGGCGGCTGACCGTCCACGATCGCGCGCAGGGCCTGCGCCAGCCGTGGCAGCGCATGATCTTTTAGCAGATAGCCGGCCGCGCCCGCGCAGAGCGCACCGAACAGATAGCCGTCGTCGTCGAAAATCGTCGGCACCACCGACAACGCCTGCGGCCGTGTCCGCCGCAACTCGCGGATCAGCGCCGTGCCATGGCCGTCGGGCAGGCGCAGATCGATCAATGCCAGGTCCGGGGGCGTGACGCGCGCCCGCATCCGGGCCTGCGCCAAGGTCTCGGCCTCCTCAATCTGCAGATCGGAAAACGCCAGATTCAGGGCCTGCCGCAGCCAGCCGCGGGTGGCCGCCAGATCATCGACGATCAGCGCGTGGCGGATCTCGCTCATGGACGTTCTGCGATGTCATCGGAAGGCAGCGGAAACTGCAGCAGCACCTTGGTGCCGCCGTGGGTGCCGGCATCCCAGCGAATCGAGCCCTGCAGTTCCGCCGCGCGCTGACGCATGTTGTCGGCACCGCGGCCGTCCGGGTGATGCGGTGCGAGTCCTGGCCCATCGTCGGTGATATCCAGCAGCAGGATGTCCTCGGCGACGCGCACGCGGATGCGCAGCTGGCGGGCCTGACCGTGGCGGATTGCATTGCTGATCGCTTCGCGCACGATGCGACACAGGTGCAGTGCCTGGCCATGATCCATGGCGGGATCGGGCAGCGAGTCCGGCTGCTGCCAGTCCAGCGTGCCGCCCATGACCTGCAGACGCTGCGTGCTCTCGTGGCGGATGTCGGCGAGCACGTCGAGCAGACGGCCGGGCGCCCCGCGCGAGCGCGACACCACATCGCGCAGATCCTGCAGCAGCGTTCGCGCCAGATCCGCCTGCTCGGGATGGGGGCTGGCGTAGGCCAGGGTCAGCAGCTTGGCCCCCATGTCATCGTGCAGATCCGCATAGATCCGCTCGCGCTCCTCGGCAATGACCCGGCTGCGCTCCAGCGCGCGTTCAGTGTCGAAGCTGTGCGCCAGTCGCGCATGGATCTCGCGCTGTTCGCGCAACAGCGCCTGTGCCCGCGCCCGTTCGCGAAGCCACAACACGATCGCAGCCAGAAACAGCACCAGCAGGGAAAGCAGCGGAATTTGCATGAGCCGCACTGTAGAAGGTTCGGGCGTGGCGGCCCCATGATCGGCAATTGGGACGCCAAAAAAAAGGGCGCCGCGGACGGCGCCCTTTCATCAGTCACCACCTCGTGGTGTTTCAGGCCCCCAGCACACCGCACAGGAACTGCAGCGGGGTGTTGCGGAACAGGCAGGTGGGTGTCGTGCCGCTGCCGCCGACGATCTGGCCCAGCACGCCGGTGAACACGCCACTGACCACGGAGGTCACGCTGCCCAGCGTCGTGCCGAGAAAGCCCGGACCGCTGCCACCCGTCAGTCCACCGTCCAGCGCGTCGATGATCGGCGTCAGCACCATCGGCAGCACGCTGTTCTCGATCGGATCGAGCAGCGGCGACAGGGCGCCACCGAGCAACTGCTCCAGGGCCGGCGTCAGGACGCGACCGACGTTGTCGCCGAGCACACCCGACAGCTGTGCGACCCCGGCCTCGATCTGGTCGGTGAGCACGCCGGGACGGCCGCTCTGAGACTCCAGGAACTCCAGCGGGATGACCTTGGTGAGGACATTCAGCAGCAGGTTGTTGACCGTGCTTTCCAGGCGCGAGGTCGTCAACGCGCCGTTGTAGGCGCCTGCTGCCTGCAGCAGACTGGTCACGTCGTTCAACGAGCCGCTCAGCGTTGCGAACACACCGCCGACGACCGGGGCGTTGCGTGCGTCGGCGGGGATCTGGGAAAGGCCCGCCTGCAACTGCGTATTGATCTGACCGACCAGTGCCGCGAGCTGCGTCAACTGCAGATCGCTGGCCGTGCTGGACTGCAGCTGGCTGATCAGCGGATTGAGGACCGGCAGCAGTGCGGCACTCAGCGGTGCCAGCGGTGTGCCTGCCAGCGGGTCGGAGGTGCCGCCGCCGGCACTGCCGCCGGTGCCCGTGCCGAGCGCCCCGAGCAGGCCGCGCAGGTCGAGTGCCAGCTGCAGCACTTGCTGCTGCACGTCACTGGCCACGCCAGCCAGTGCCGCCGGGTTGCCTTGCGTGGCGGCGCGTTGCAGGCCGACGGCCAGGGCATCGACGATATCGAGCAGGTCCTGCACGACGATCTTGTCCGCCGAGTTCACCACGGCTTCCAGCGGGGTGCCGGCAACAGCGTTGGCCAGCTGCCCGAGCACGCTGGCGGAGAGCGGGGTCTGCACGGCATCCAGCGGACCGGTCACCTTGGCGGGCATGGTTCCGGTATCGCCGGGGGTCGGCGTGCCCGTGCTGCTATCGCCACCGCCACCGCCGCCGCAACCGGCGGCGAATACGGCGACGGCCAGACCGGCAGCCAGCCAGCATTGCTTCATCTTGTTCATGTGTGCTCCTGTGCGTGGGGGGGTGCGTCCCGTCCGGGAACGCGGAATGGCGATCACCCTACGCAAGGCACGGCTGGATTCAGGCTCCAGCGCCGAAGACCGGCGGGTTTTGAGCGAGGAACGGTGCGGTCTGTAGGCGCGGCGAGGACAGCCTGTCAGGGGAATTCAGGACAGCCCGGGTCGCTCCTGCGCAAACGCAGCGAGGCGGACGGCGCCTCGGCTCAGGGCAGATGCGGCCGCGCCAGATATTCCTGCGACTGCATCTCGGTCAGGCGGGACTGGGTCCGCAGAAATTCGAAGCGCGACTTCTCTCCGAGATAGAGCGCTGGCTGGGCGACATCGGCAGCGATGATCAGCTTGACCCCGCGGTCATAGAACTCGTCGACCAGATTCACGAAGCGGCGCGCCGCATCCTCGTGGAGCGCCGTCAGCTGTGGCACACGTGACAGCAGCACGGTGTGGTGTGTCCGCGCGATCTCAATGTAGTCGGCCACCCCGCGTGGCCCCTCGCACAGGGCATCGAAATCGAACCAGGCCACGCCCTCCGACAGACGGCGGCTGCGGATCGGGCGGCCGTGCAGCACCAGGTCCAGATCCTGGGTGCAGTGCTCGGGCGCGAGTTCGGCAAACCAGCGCGACAGATTGACCTCGGCCGCAGCGTCGCTGGGGTGGTGATAGATCTCGGCATGGGTCAGCGCGCGTAGCCGATAGTCGATGCCACCATCGACGTTGATCACGCTGACATGGCGATTGAGGAGACTGATGAACGGCAGGAAGTTGGCGCGCTGCAGGCCATTCTCATACAGCCGGTCCGGCGGGATGTTGCTGGTCGCGACCAGCGTGACGCCCTGGGCAAACAGATGCTCGAACAGTCGTCCCAGGATCATCGCATCGGCGATATCGGAGACAAAGAACTCGTCGAAGCACAGCACGCGCACTTCTTTCGCATACCCCTCGGCAACGCGCTTGAGCGGATCCTGCTCGTCCGGATAGGCACGGCGGCGCTCGTGGACATCGAGCATGAAGCGGTGGAAATGCGTACGCAGCTTGCGCGAGAACGGCAGCGCCTCGTAGAACGCATCCATCAGGTGCGTCTTGCCGCGGCCGACGCCGCCCCACAGATACAACCCGCCGACGGCGGCCCACTGCGTGCGGTTCAGGCCGAAGCGACGCTTGGGCGGCGTCGAGACCAGTTCCTCGTAGACCCGCTGCAGTGCATCCACAGCATGAGCCTGCGCGGCATCGGCCACGAAACCGTCGCGCTGCAGATCCTGTTCATAACGCTGGCGCGGTGTCTGGCGCGGGTGGTCGCTCATCGTCAGCTACTTCTGCGGCAGCCCGAACAGGCTCGCCAGGTGTGGATTCAGAAACAGGCCGCGGGGGTCCAGACGCTGCCGCAGCGCGCAGAACTCGGTGTGGCGCGGGTACAGCAGCTGCAGCTCGGCTGCGGTCTTGTCATGCAGCATGCCCCAATGCGGACGGCCTTCGGCGCGATCGAAGATTTCGCTGATCAGCGAGAAGTAGCCGCCGTACTCACTGCGCGGGAAGGCGGGGATCGCGATGCAGGCGCTGTCGCGCCGGTACTGCGGGGATAGCCAGATCTCGTCGTGGCGCACGAAGCGCACTTCGATCGGCAGCGGCAGGCTGAAATGCAGTGCGCGGATCACGCGCTCGAGCTGGCGCAGCGTGTCGGCGAGTCGCGTGACCGGCACGGCGTACTCCATCGCCAGATACCGCGTGCGGCGTGGCACCGTGTAGGCATCCTGCGCGGTCACGACTTCATTGCGATGCGCGGCGCGCCGCATGATCACCGTGCTGGCGCGCTCCGACAGCCGCGGCGCGCGGCGGGCAGCCTCCGAGGCGATCTGGAACATCGACAGGTCCACGGTGCGATGCTTGAGTCGCGCCAGCGGTGCCAGTGTCGATACCGGGTCGCGGGTCTCGTCGAAGCGGCGCTGGATCACGCTGCCGGTGTGCGGAAACCAGAAGATCTCGAAATTGCGATGGTCGCGTCGCAACTCCTCGATCCTGCCCAGGGTTTCGCCCAGCGAGGCGCGCACGTTGCGGCGGCGCAGCCGGTAGTCGTCCACGCAGCGCAACTCCACGTGCGTGATCACGCCCAGCGCGCCCAGCGACACGCGCGCCGCGTTGAACAGGTCCGGGTCCTGCTCGGCGCTGCAGCTGCGTACGGCGCCGTCGGCGCAAACCAGTCGCAGGCCGGTCACCTGCGTCGACAGGCTGCCGAAGGCCGCTCCGCTGCCGTGCGTGCCGGTGGCGATAGCGCCAGCCAGTGTCTGGGCGTCGTGGTCGGGCGCGTTCTCCAGCGCCCAGCCGCGATCCGACAGCGACTCGGCGAGATCGCGCAGGCGGGTGCCGGCGCGGACCCACACGCGGTGCCGTTGCGCATCGGCCGATTCGATGCCGGTGAAGCGCGCCAGTGACAGGTGATTGTCGTCGCTCCAGCACAGCGGCGACCAGGAGTGGCCGGCGCCGACGACACGCAGGCGCTCGCCTTCTTCGGCCGCGCGCAGGACTTCGGACTGGATCTGTTCGATCGTGACCGGCTGGGCGACGTGGTTGGGTTCGCAGCGAACGGAGCCGGACCAGTTGCTCCACTCACGGCGGCGACGGCGGGCAATCATGTGCGGAAAGGGGTGGGTATCCGGCGGGCCGGCGCAGCGGGCCGGCGAAGGCGCGCAAGAATAGCGAAATCACTCGGTCGTGTCCGTTGCCGGATCGCCGCGGTCACGTTCGCCAGATAGCTGAAGCACGGCATTGCGCGTGGCGTCACGCAGCTGCAGCGCCGCCTCGCGATCACTGCCCGCGGCGCGCAGGGGCGCACCGATCTCGATGTCGACGCGGCTCCAACGCGGCAGGCGTCGCCCGCCGCCGTAGAGCCGGCGCGTGCCGCGGATGCCGACCGGCACGACCGCAGCGCCGGTGCGCGCGGCAATCAGGAAGGCCCCGGCCTTGAACGGCAGCAGTCCGTCCTCGGCCTTGAAGGTGCCCTCGGCGAAGATCGCCAGCGATTCCTGCTGCGCGAGGCGGCGCATCAGCTGCCGTGTGGTGCGCGCCGCGTCGCGAGCCGCACCGCGGTTGACGTAGATCACGCCCATGCGGGTGATCGTGCGCCCGACCAGCGGCCAGTGCGCCGCGCCATCCTGCACGACGAAGTGGAAGTGCGCCGGCAGTGCGGCGGTCAGGATCAGGCCGTCGAGGTAGCTGGCGTGATTGGCCACGGCGATACTCGCACCGGTCGGCAGCCGCTCCAGTCCCCGCACGCGGATTGGCACGCCCATGCACAGCAGCACCAGACGCACGCCGTGTCGGCCGATCGCGCGCCGGATGCGCAGGGTCGGTCCGGCGATCACCGCCAGGCACAGCACGAAGAAGCCGACGAGCATCACGGCGACGGCCAGCGGGGCGTACAGCAGATCATCGAGGCGTCGCAGCATGGTGCGCATTATCCTTGGTTTCGTCCGCGTCCGGACCCGCTCACGATCCCGTTCCGCTGCCACACTGACCGCATGCCCGCCGCCACCCCTGTCATTGCTGCATCGGCTGCCGCCGAGGATCTGGCGGCGGTGCAGCGCTTTCTTGACCGGCTGTGGATGGAGCGTGGCCTGTCGGCCAACACCCAGGCCTCTTATCGCTCCGATCTGGTGCTGTTCGCGCGCTGGCTGCGTCCGCGGCAGGTCGAACTGTGTCGCGCCGGCGAGGTCGAGATCCGCGAGTACTTCGCGCAGCGCCGGCTCAATCCGCGCTCGCAGGCGCGGCTGCTGTCGACGCTGCGCCAGTTCTATCGACACCTGCATGCCGACCGTCAGCGGGAGGATGACCCGACTGCGCGCCTGGATTCACCGAAGCAGGGCCTGCGCCTGCCCAAGACGCTGGCCGAGGCCGACATCGGGCGCCTGCTGCAGGCGCCGGACACCGGCGAGGCGCTGGGTCTGCGCGACCGCGCGATGCTGGAGCTGATGTACGCCAGCGGGTTGCGGGTCAGCGAACTGGTGCAGCTCAAGCTCGCCGCGGTGGACCTGCGGCAGGGGGTGGTGCTGGTGCTGGGCAAGGGGGGCAAGGAACGGCTGGTGCCGATCGGCGAGGTCGCGCTGGAATGGCTGCAGCGCTACGTCGACGTTGCCCGACGCGAACTGCTGGACGGTCGCGTCGACGACGGCCTGTTCATCAGCCGCCTGGGCGAGCCGATGACGCGCCACAACTTCTGGCACCGGCTGAAGGGCCATGCGCGTGCGGCCGGCATCGTCACGCCGCTGTCGCCGCATACCCTGCGTCACGCCTTTGCGACCCACCTGCTGGAACATGGCGCCGACCTGCGCGCCGTGCAGTCGCTGCTGGGCCATGCCGACCTGTCGACCACACAGATCTATACCCACGTCACCCGTGCGCGGCTGCGCGAGTTGCATGCACGCCATCATCCGCGCGGCTGATTCCTGCGTAAGGACCTGTCGACCCCGGGCGTCGGTCATAATGGCGCCCCGACACATCCTGGACACCCCATGAAGCGCCTGCCGTCCGCTCTGCTGCCGTTTTCCCTCGGTCTCGCCCTGCTGCTGGGCGCCTGCGCGGGCGAAGGTCCCGGCGGCAACGCGGAACTGGAGACCGTTCGCGACCGCGTGATCGAGTTCCTGCCGGAGATCAAGCGCGAGGACATCCGTCCTTCGGCCGCCACCGGCATCTACGAAATCCAGCAGGGCTCGCTGTTTGGCTACGTCACCGCCGACGGCAAGTACCTGATCAGCGGCGACATGATCGACATGGCCAGCGGCGAAGGCATCACCGAAAGCCGCCGCCGGACCGATCGTGTCGCCAAGCTGGCCCCGCTAGATGACAAGCGCACCATCACCTTCGCTCCGGCCGGAGGCGCCGACGCTGCGCATACGGTGACGGTGTTCACGGATATCGACTGCGGCTATTGCCGTCGCCTGCACCGCGAGGTGCCGGAACTCAACGCGGCCGGCATCGCCGTGCGCTACGTGTTCTATCCGCGCTCCGGCCCGCAGACCGAGTCGTTCCAGAAGGCCGTGGCGGTGTGGTGTGCTGCCGACCGCCACGACGCGCTGACGCGTGCCAAGGCCGGCGAGCCGCAGAATCTCAACGTGCAGTGCGACAACCCGATTCTGGCCGACTACCAGCTGGGCCAGCAGATCGGTCTGCGCGGCACTCCGATGATCGTGCTGCCGGACGGTGAAACCGTAAACGGCTATGTGCCGGCTGCCGTGCTGACGCAGCGGCTCAAGGAAGGCAGCAAGGGCTGAGGCTTCGGTCGAGCCCGTCCGACGAAGGCCCGCCTGGCGCGGGCCTTCGTCGTTTCAGGGCTCGACCGTATCCAGTTCCAGCAGGCGGGCCGTCTCCGCCAGATACAGCGCGGTGCGGATGCGGCGCTGCGGCCGCAGTGCCGCCAGCAGTTCGGCGTAGAGCCGGAGCTGCTCGGCGTAGCGCAGGCGCAAGGTCTGCGGATAGTCGGCGAGCGCCTCGACCGTCAGCGGGCGTGCGGCGGCCTTGTAGTCGATGATCCACAGCGTGCCATCGTCATCCTCGAAGCAGCGATCGATCACGGCGGCGACCCAGCGTCCCTCGCGGTATCCGGCCAGGTGGTACTCGTTGCGGGCCCAGCGTTTGTCCGCCAGCAGCCAGCGGCCGTCCTGACTGTCCAGGGTTCGCGCCACCAGATCCATCACGCGGTCCACGGCAGCGGGGACGCGGGGCGCCGGCAGGCCCAGGCGCTGGAAGCCGGCCGCCAGTGCGGTGCGCTGCGCGCGTCCGCGATCGTGCCAGGTCGCCATCCCCTCGCCGGCAATGCGCTCCAGGGCCTGGTGGTAGAGCGTGCCGATCAACTGCGCCTCCAGATCCTCAGTGCCGCTCCAGGTCTCGCGCTTGTCCTCGACGGCGTTCAGCACCGATTCGCTGGGCCGCAGCGTGCGCGTTTCCGCCGGACGATAGGCCCCGGCATCGACTGGCAGTGATTCCTGCAGCGCGACCTGCGGTGCCCGCGGGGGCAGCGGCGGACGCTCGTCGCGGTCGGCGGGCGGTGTCGGCGGATCCGATGAGGCCGGTGCAAAACCGGCGGCGATCACGGGTGCCAGCAGCGCGGCGAAGGAGTCGGTCGCGAAGCGGGGTGCACCCGCGTCGTCGGGATCGGCGCAGACATAGACGCGCAGCGTCTGCCGCGCGCGCGTGACCGCGACATACAGCAGGCGCAGCGCCTCGTGCCGACGCGCATCGCAATGCTCACCCTGCAGGTAGTCATAGAGTCGCCGCGCCGGATCGTCCTCGGCCAGCGCGTCGGGTGGACGCGGCACCAGCAGTTCGCCGGCCTGCTCGGCATGGCCGATGCTGCGCAGATGCCACAGCGGCCGGTCCTCACCGCGCGACTTGCGGTTGGCACCGACCAGCAGCACGTGATCGAACTCCAGGCCCTTGGCCTTGTGCACGGTCATCACCTGGATCTGCCCGGCGCGAGGCTGCGCGTACAGCCGCGACAGGCCGCGCTCCAGCGCTTCGAGATCGGCAATGCCGCCGTCACGGGCCTGCTGGCGCAGCAGCCGCATCGCGGCCTGCACATCGCTGAGCTCGCCGGGGGCCAGACCCGCCGGGCCGTTGAGGGCGTACCAGACGGCCTCGGTGCGCTCGGCGAGGTCGGCGCGCAAGGACGGTGAAGCATCACTGGCGCGCAGCGCGGCGCGCAGCCGGGCGATGCGCGCGCGACCGTCGTCGCTGAGGGCTGCGTCGTCGCCGTGCTCGGCCAGGCGCTGCGGCCACGGCGCTTCGACACGGCCGCGTGACAGCGCCACCAGGTCCGACCACGACAGACCGACGAAGGGCGCGCGCAGCAGCACCGCCCAGTGCAGCCGGTCCTGCGGCTGCCACAAGGCCCGCGCCAGCGCGACGTAGTCGCGCACGGCGGGTTGCGTGGCCAGTGGATCGATATCCTGGCAGGCCGGTGTCAGCCCGCGCGCGCGCAGCGCGTGAATCACCGGCGCCAGATGGGTGCGGGCGCGCCCGAGGATCGCAACGCTGCCCTGCGTGATCAGGCTGGCGGCATCGGCGGCCGCCTGTTCGGCGGCGAGGGCTTCGGCCTTGGCCGGCATCGCCACGACCGTGACGCCGCTGTCGGCGCTGTCGGCCCGCTGTGGCGTGCTGCGACTGAACCGGACGACGCCGCGCGCCGCATCGTTGTGTGCCGGAAAGATCGCCTCGAACGCGCGGTTGAACCAGTTCACGACGGCAGGCCGGCTGCGGAAATTGGCGTCCAGCGCGACGCAGTGCAGCGGCAGCTCGCCAAGGGCCTGCTGTTCCCACAACTCGAGGAACAGGCGCACCTCGGCCTTGCGGAAGGCATAGATCGATTGTTGCGGATCGCCGACCAGAAACAGCGAGCGGCCGTCGCCCGGCTGCCAGCCCTGGGTCAGCTGCTGCAGCAGCTCGACCTGCGCCTCGCTGGTGTCCTGCATCTCGTCGACGAGCAGATGACGGATCTGGCGATCGGCGGACAGCAAGGCATCGCCGTAGCTCCCCTCGGGTCGCAGTGCCGCGAGGGCAGCCTGTGCAATCTGCGCGAAGTCGGTCTGGCCCCGTTCACCGAAGACGACCACCAGATGTGCAGCCAGGCGCCGCATGACCCGCAGCAGGGCATGGCTCAGCGCGCGCAGCGAGACGGGATAGTCGGCATCCGGCAGCTTCAGCAATTGGGCGGTGGCGGTTTCCAGACGCTGATCGCCTTCCAGCGCCGACAGCAGGGCTTTCATCCGCAGCGTATGCGGCAGGCCCGGGCCGAATCCGGTTTTCACGGTGACGCCGCGCGCCGAGCGCAGCGTGCCGGCCTGCGTGACCAGCTGCGCCGCGAGCCGGCGGTAGAGGGCGAGATTGGCCGGCTCGGGGGCGGGCCAGCCGCGCAGGAACGCGGCCCAGGCCAGCGGTTCGGAATGGCCGCTGCCTTCGCGCAGCAGTTCCGCCAGCTCGTGACGCGCGCCGGCATCGAGCGCATCGTCGAACTGCGCGAGGCCCTCACGCACCAGCGCATGCAGCAACGCACTCGCGGCGGCGTCCGACGGCTCGTCGGTCGCCGCCAGCCGCAGCCACTGCTCGCGACGTGCCAGCAGATCGGCGAGCGCCGGCAGCAGCCGGTCGACGCGGTTGTCGGCCAGACGCAACACGATCTGCAGCACCTCCCGCTCCGCGGCCGGCAGATCGTCGTCCTCGAGTTCGGCGATCAGGCGCATGACGCTCTCGGCGTACAGCGGCCAGGGATCCTCGGCAACCGTCATGCGGCCGCCCAGCCCGGACAGCAGCGGCAGCTGCGCGGCCAGGTGTGCGCAAAAGGCATCGATGGTGGTGGCGCGCAGGCGTTCCGGCTGATCGAGCAGGTGCCAGCCGCGCTCTGCATCGCGTGCCAGCACCGCGCGCGCGCTGCGCAGCGATGCCGCCAGATGCGCATCGTCACCTGCTTCGTCTTCGGAGTGCGCCTGCCGCAGCAGGTGGATGGCGCGATGCCGGATTTCGGCAGCGGCCTTGTTGGTGAAGGTGATCGCGACCACCTGCTCGGGTTCCTCGACGACGGCGAGCGCCCGCAGCAGGCGGCCCACCAGCAGGCCGGTCTTGCCGGAGCCGGCCGGCGCCATCGCCAGCACATGCTGCGACAACTCCAGCGCCTCGGCGCGGGCGCGGGCATCCGATAGCGTTGCGCTCACGCTTCGTCCTCCGCGGCAGTGCCGGTGAGCAGCAGCAGTTCGGCGTCGTGCGAGCGGGCGGTGACGCGGCTGCCGAGTTCGGCGCGGCCCGCGAGGAAGCCGCGCGCCGCGCCGTCCAGGGCTTCGCGCCACTGCGCCAATGTGGTCTCCCAGCGCTGGTCATAGCGTCCGGGGCTGGGCTCGATCAGGCGTTCGCGCCAGTTGGTGCGGGCGACGAAGGCGGGATGTCCGTCCTTCAGATGCGCAAAGCAGATGCCGTCAACCTGCGGCACACCGGTGGCGTCGCCGACGGCATGGCTGGCATACAGCGGCAGTTGGGGCTCCTGCAGCGTTTCGGCATTCCAGCCGCGCGGGTGGGCGTCACGGCCGGTCTTGTAGTCCAGCACCAGCCAGCGCTCGCCGAATTCGGTCTGCACGCGGTCGATGCGGTCGATGCGCAACCGCAGCGGCAGCCCGCCGACCACCGTGCGCACCTCCGTTTCCAGATGCGCGACGGTGAAGGCGTCGATGCGACGCCGCTCATGGCCCAGCCATTGACCCATCACGTCGAGCAGGCGTGCGCGTTCGAGCTGCACCTGCGCGCGACCGTAGTCTGCGGCGGGCATCGCGCGCTCCAGTCGTGCGTCGAGCGCCTCGGTGATGCGCTGCGTCAGCGTGGCCTCGTCGAGTGCCGCGAGTCCGGCATGATCGCGCAGCACCGTCCACAGATCCTGCAGTACGCCGTGTACCAGCGTGCCCTGGCGGCGGGCATCGAGGCCGCGCGAGGGTCGCGGTAGCGATTCGACACCGAGCCGATAGCGACAGAACGCAAAGAACGGGGATTCAAACCAGGATTTGAACAGCGCCGAATCCGCGCGCAACGCGGCGAGTTCCGCCGCATCGACGGCCGGCACCGCGTCCTGCGCAGGCCAGTGCAGTCGGGCGCCGGCAGAGACGTAGCGCTCCAGGGTGGATGCGTCCACGGGCGCGTCCACGGGCGTCCACGGTGCGCTGCCGCCGAACAGCGGCGACGGGGTCTGCTCCGCGCCATTGGCGTCGGTGGCCGGCGCGTAGAGCTGCACCCGCGGCGCGCGGCTGCACAGGTGCTCGGCCAGCGTGCGCGCGCGCGCCAGCCAGTGCGCGGGCAGCGCGCCCGGCACACCGGCCCGTTGTTGTGCCTCCAGCGGCAGAAAGGGGCTGGGGGTGGCCGCCCCCGGAAAGCTGCCGCCGCCGAGGTCGGCGACAAACAGGGCGTCGCAGGGCAGGCCGACGACCTCGTCCAGCGGCAGGATCTGGATCGGCTGCGTGGTCTCCACCCGTGGATCGAAGCGGGTACTGCGCGTCAGGTCGGCCAGCCAGCGGCCGGCCTCGGCACGACGCACGCGGCCGAGCTGGCCATCCATGGCCGCGAGCCGGTTCAGTGCCTGCTCCCAGTCGCGGATCGCCTGGAAGGCGAGCGAATCCGGCGCTGTGCTGCCAGGCCAACCCAGCGCCTGCAGGCGCGCGCGGTAGTGGAGGGCCCAGTCGCTGGGCAGCGCGCGGGCCGGTGCGCCCCGCAGCAGATCGAATAGGGCCTGGAAGCGGGCGCGCAACGGCTCCGGCAGGGTCTCCAGCACGCGTGTGAGTCGCACGCGCGGCCAGCCGCGATCGCGGAGCTGTTCGTCAGCGGCGGCCGTGGCCCTGCGCTCGGGCTCCGACCACAGGGCAGTGGACAGCAGCAGGCGACTGATGGCGGCGGGCTCGTTGTCGTCGAGTTCCAGCGCGGTGATTTCCAGGGCGACCGCCACCCACGGGTGCTCGGCCAGCGGACGGCCGGTGCCCCAGCGCCAGGGCAGGGCACGGCTGCTGCCGTCGATCTGCTGCAGCCAGGGCGCGAGGATCGGCCGGAACGCGCTTTCGACCGCTTCGCGCTGTGCGTCGGGATCCGGCAGCGCCACGATCAGGCGTGGGGGTGGCTGCGCGGTGTCGAGGGTGGCGGTCAGGTGTTCGCGCAGGGCGACGGCGATCTGCCGGTACTGCGCCTCCGCGTCCGGGGGCTGGAGGTGCTGCAGGGTCGTTGCGCCCAGCCGTCCGACCGGCACCTGTTCCAGCGCGCAGCCGGCTTCGCTCAGGGCGTCGAGCAGTGCCTGCTCTGCCGGGGTGGGCGCCTCCAGGAACCCGCAGAGTCGCAGCTGTGCCGGTGCCCGCAGGCGTCGCTCGCGCAGGCCGCGCGTGACGGCCGCCGGCAGTTCGGCCGCGCCGATCCAGCGCTCGCGCTGCTTGCGTGCCTGCACCTGACGACGCCAGCGCAGGAACGCGACGTGCTCCTCGCGCGCCGACGACAGACGCTCGGGATCGAGCCGGTAGCGGTGGGCGATCTGATCGGCGCGGCGGGCTTCGCGTGCGGCCGCCAGCGGTGCCAGCAGGCGTGCGCTGCCCTCGTCGGCAGCCACGGCATCGCGCCACAGCACCAGCTCCTGGGTGGCGTTGAGCAACTGCTCGGCGGGCCAGCTCGCGGTCCACTGGTCCTGCACCCACTGTCGCAGGCTCTTGATCTGGGGGGCTTCCCAGACCGCAGCGCCCGAGGCGCGCGCGGCCAGGCTGTGATCCTCGCGCAGCGCGCGGGCGAGGCGATCGGTAGCGGTCAGGGTCAGCACGGACGACATGATGCCGGGTTGTTCGGGGTCATGGCCGCATCCTGCGCCCGGTCAGGCTCAGAACCCGAGCCCGACGGCCGCACAACTGAAACGGCCCCCTTGCGGGGGCCGTCGGCGACAGCGGGGTGTCGCGGCGCGACTCAGCGCTCGAGCAGCGCCAGCTTGCCCGGCTTGCCGTCCCATTCCTTGGCCTCGGCCGTGGCCTCCTGACGCTCGGTGATGACCGGCCAGATCTTGGTCAGCTCCGCGTTCAGGGCCTTGAACTGGGCCTGATGTTCCGGAAGATCGTCCTCGGCAAAGATCGCCTCCGCCGGGCATTCGGGCTCGCACAGCGTGCAGTCGATGCACTCCTCGGGATCGATCACCAGAAAGTTGGGGCCTTCGTGGAAGCAGTCGACCGGGCAGACCTCGACACAGTCGGTGTACTTGCACTTGATGCAGTTCTCAGTGACGACGAAAGTCATGGTGCGCTCGCAAAACGGGTTGCCGGAGTCAGGGGGCGCGTAGTGTAAACGATCAATTTGCCGACGGGCCCCGTCTGGCCGGAGTAGCGACCGGCAGCGCCTAGCCCGCGGGATCGTCGCCGGCGACCTCGGGCCGTTGTGGCGGCCGTGGGCGACGGGTCAGATCGACGTGATGGATGCGCTCCACGCCCTGGCGACGATCCTCGAAATAGGCCTTGAGGCTGTGCCAGATCGTGGGAAAGGCGATGTCGTCCCACGGGATCTCGTCCTCGCGCATCAGCCGCACTTCACTGCTCTCCGGGGTGGCACCGAAATGCTCCGCCGTCATGCGGCCGCGATGGATCAGGTACACCTGACTGACATAGGGCACGTTGATCACCATCAGCAGGCCGCCCACCGCAATCTCGGCCAGCGCCTCTTCACGGGCCTCGCGCGCGGCGCCTTCGCCACTGGTTTCGTGCAGCTCCATGAAGCCGGCCGGAAAGGTCCACAGCCCCCGTCGGGGCTCGATGTCGCGGCGGCACATCAGGATGCGGCCGTCTGGCGCCTCGGGCACGACGCCGACGATCACCTTCGGATTCCGGTACTGCACGTGACCGCAAGCGGTGCAGACATGGCGCGGCAGATGGTCGCCCGCAGGCACGCGGACTTCCACGGGATGACCGCAGGCATTGCAGTGGCGGATGTCGGATTCCATGGGGGTCTTTGGCAGCGGCGCGTCACTATAGCGCCTCAGTGGATTTGCGCCGAAAAATCGGTGAACATCCGGGCCTAACTAAACCAACCACTGTCGTTGTCGCGTAAGGGGGAGTCATGAAAAATCAGTTGAGCGCACTGCTGCTGGGGCTGTTCGTTGCATTGCCGGTCGCCGCACAGGACGAGATGCCGGTCGATGAGTCGGCGGCGATGGAAGAAGCCGTCGTCGACGAGAGCCTCAGCGCCGAAGCGCCGGCGGAGGGCCTCAGCGAGGACATGGCGGCCGGCGACGCAATGGCCGAAGAAGGGTCGGCTGATGCGGCGGCCCTGGACGATCCGGGCGTCACCGACGACACCGCCGCCAGCGCCGAAGCGACGGCCGAGACGACCGAAGAAGTGCCGGTCGACGACGGCAGCAGCGAGGTCGCCGCCGATGACAGCTACGAGGAAACGACGGGCACGACCGGCGAGCCATTCAAGATGTACGTGGGTCTGGACCGCGCCTGGGCAACGGCCACCTTCTCCAACGACACCCTCGCCGCGCGCTTCGGCGGTGACGAGTTCGATTCCGAGTTCTACCGCGTGCGCATCGGTGCCCGCGTGTTCGATGCCATCAGCCTGGAAGCCCAGATCGGTGTGTCCGACGAGGAAGGCAGCGAGCCGGGCAAGTTCGAGGTTGCCGAGTATTACGGCGTGTTCGTCGTGCCGACGGGCGTACTGTTCAACCTCGTCGAGGTTGCCGCGCCGGTGGGCTACTCGATGATGTCGGTCGAGCGCGGCAACGTCAGCGAGGACATTGATGGTGTGAGCTTCGGTCTGAACATCGAGATCCCGTTGCTGACGGGGGTCGAGTGGCTCCCCGACGTGCGCATCGGCGGCGGCGGCACCGTGTACCAGGCCGAGAAGAAGTCACGGGTCTACGGCTATCACGCCGGCCTGCGGATCGACTTCGGTCTCTGAGTCCCTTCACGCAAGGGCTGAACAAAAAAGCGGCTTCGGCCGCTTTTCTGTTGCCCGGCCGTCGCGGGTGGTGCTGGATACCGCGCGGCAGACGCCTATAATGCCGGCCCCAGCGCATCGGGCCTGAGTGGCGGAATCGGTAGACGCAGCGGACTCAAAATCCGCCGAGGCAACCCCTCGTGAGAGTTCGAGTCTCTCCTTAGGCACCATCCCTTTGCGCATCTCCCCGACCGTTCACGTCCAGGCATGCGCCGTTCCGACTTCCACTACGAACTGCCGGCCGAACTGATTGCGCAGTACCCCACGCCGCAGCGCTCCGCCAGCCGGCTGCTGTGCGTGGCGGCGGGCGGAACCGACGATCGGTGCATCGCCGAACTGCCCGCGCTGCTGCAGCCGGGTGACCTGCTGGTGTTCAATGACACGCGCGTGATCCCGGCGCGGCTGCACGGCGAGAAGCCGACCGGCGGCAAGGTCGAGATCCTGGTCGAGCGCGTGCTCGACGCCCATGAATTCCTGGCGCAGCTCGGCGTCAGCAAGAAGCCCAAGGCCGGCGGCGAGATCCGCGTTGGCGCGGACATGTTGCGGGTGCTGGGACGCGAGGACGACCTCTTTCATCTGCGCTACGACGGCGTCGACGGGCTCGACGCCTTCCTGCAGCGCGCCGGCGAACTGCCGCTGCCGCCCTACATCGCGCACACGCCGGACGCGGCCGATGCGCAGCGCTACCAGACCGTCTACGCGCGGGTACCGGGCGCGGTCGCGGCGCCGACGGCGGGGCTGCATTTCGACGAAGCGCTGCTGACGGCGCTGCGCGAGCGCGGCGTCGAATCCGGCTATCTGACCCTGCACGTCGGGGCCGGCACGTTCCAGCCGGTGCGCGTTGACGACCTGTCCGAGCACCGCATGCACAGCGAGCGCTATGCGATCGACGCCGCGCTGTGTGACCGCATCGCGCAGGTGCGCGCACGGGGCGGCCGCGTGATCGCGATCGGCACGACGGCGGCGCGCGCGCTGGAGTCCGCGGCGCTGGCGCAGGACGCGCGCGGCACGCTGGCGCCACAGCAGGGTGAGACGCGGTTGTTCATCACGCCAGGGTTCGCGTTCCGCATCGTCGACCGGCTGCTGACCAACTTCCACCTGCCGGAGAGCACGCTGATGATGCTGGTCACCGCCTTCGGCGGCTACGAGCGCGTCATGGCGGCGTATCGCCATGCGGTAGCGCAGCGCTACCGCTTCTTCAGCTACGGCGATGCGATGCTGATCGACCGCGCCGCTTAGAGCGCCGGGCGGTATCGCCGGCGCCAGGGCAGCGTCACCAGCCAGACCAGCGCGTTGAACAGGCCGCTGAACAGCAGCGCGCCGATCGCGCCGCAGATCAGCGCATCCGTCGTCAGCGGCAGGCCCGGCTTGAAGTCCTCCAGGGCGCCGCGCGCCAGCGGGCGATCGACGTCGACCACGAGGTACCGCAGCTTCGCCCACAGGCTGTCGCCGCGCAGGACCAGCAGGTTCGCATCCATCTCGACGAGCTTGTCGCGGTCGCGTTGCAGCTTGTCGCCGATCTCCTGCACGCCACCGCCCGGTGCCGCGCGCAGGTCGCCGACGAGCCGGTCGAGGTTGCCGCCGTAGTGCGCGTCGGCCGTGCGCTGGTAGTCGCTGACCGAATCGGCGACTGCGTCGCGGTAGCCGGCGTAGCGCTGCGTGTAGTGATCCAGGAACTGCGGGATCTGCAGCGCCAGCAGCAGGCCCAGGGCGAACAGGATGCGGTCAAGCAGGCCGACGAACAGTTTCATGCGCCCGACCGTACGCCGCAGCGTCGCAGGCGTCAAAGCTGAATGTTCAGCGTTCGGCAAGCATGGGACAATACGCGTCCGCATCCACCCGCGTCGCCCGTGAAATTCGAACTGCTCGCCACTTCCGGCGCCGCCCGTCGCGGCCGTCTGCACTTCGACGGCCGCGGCAGCGTGGAGACGCCGGTGTTCATGCCGGTGGGCACCTACGGCACGGTCAAGGCGATGACGCCGGAGGAGCTGCGCGACATCGGGGCGCAGATCGTGCTCGGCAACACCTTTCACCTGATGCTGCGTCCGGGCGAGGAAACCATTCGCGACCTCGGCGGCCTGCACCGGTTCATGCAGTGGAGCGGTCCGATCCTGACCGACTCCGGCGGCTTCCAGGTGTGGAGCCTGTCGGGCCTGCGCAAGATCACCGAGGAGGGCGTGAAGTTCGCCTCGCCCGTGAACGGCGACCGCATCTTCCTGTCGCCGGAACGCGCGGTGCAGGTGCAGCACGCGCTGGGCTCGGACATCGTCATGCAGTTCGACGAGTGCACGCCGTATCCGGCGACCGAGCAACAGGCGCGCAAGTCGATGGAGCTGTCGGCACGCTGGGGTGCGCGCTGCAAGACCGCGCACGGCGACAACCCGAATGCACTGTTCGGCATCGTACAGGGCGGCATGCACCCGGAACTGCGCCGCGAGTCGCTGCGCCGGCTGACCGAGATCGGTTTCCACGGCTATGCGGTCGGTGGCCTGTCGGTCGGCGAGCCGGAGGAAGAACGGCTGAAGGTGCTGGACGCGATCGGCCCGGAACTGCCGGCGACGCATCCGCACTACCTGATGGGTGTCGGCACGCCGCGCGACCTGGTGCAGGCGGTGGGTCGCGGCATCGACATGTTCGACTGCGTGATGCCGACGCGCAACGCGCGCAACGGTCACCTGTTCACGAGCCAGGGCGTGGTCAAGATCCGCAACGCGCACTACAAGGCGGATGCGGCGCCGCTGGACCCGGCCTGCGACTGTTACACCTGCCAGCACTACTCGCGCGCCTACCTGCATCACCTCGACCGCTGCAACGAGATCCTCGGCAGCCGGCTCAACACGATCCACAACCTGCGCTATTACCAGAACGTGATGCGGCGCATCCGCGACGCGATCGAGCAGGATCGCTACGGAGCGTTCGCTGCGGAATTCATTGCGTCACCGGAAGGCAAGGCAGCCAAGTCGAAAGCTGCGGCTGCCGTGCCGTCATCCTGAGCCTGTCGAAGGGCTCAGAGTGACAGGCCGTTACAGCAGCGCGCTCACTTCCTGCGCGGCGCGCTCGCCCGAGCGCACGGCGCCGTCGAAGTAGCCGTTCCAGATTGCCGCGGTCTCGGTGCCGGCCCAGTGCAGGCGGCCGATCGGCGTGCGCAGCGCGGAACCGAAATCGCTCCATACGCCCGGCGGGAAGTAGCCGGCATAGCAGCCCCGCGACCACTCCTCGGCGGACCAGTTGCGCTCGATGTATTCGACCGGATGCCGCGCCGCCTCGCCAAACCAGCGGGCGAAGCAGTCGATCGTTGCCTGCCGGCGCTGTTCGACGGTCTGGCGCTGCGCGCGGCGACCGTCTTCGCCCTCGATGAACCCCATCAGCACGCCGACGTGTCCGTCCGGTGGTGAGTTGTCGAACGCGACCTTGACCGGGCGGATGTCGCCGGTGGCCTGGCCGTTCAGGCCCGCATCGCGCCAGAACGGTTTGTCGTAGACGCACTGCACCTTGATCACCGTGCCCATCGGCATGCGCTGCGAGAGCTGGTCGCGCAGGCCATCGAGTGCGGGCGCGTAGCGGATTCGCCCCGCGAGCGCAGGCGGAATCGCGACGATCGCGCGGCGCGCGCGCACGCGGAAATCGTCGCCGCAGGCGGTGACGCCGTGGTCGTCATGCTCGATGCGCAATACCGGCGCATTCAGTCGCACGCGGTCGCCGAGTGCATCGGCCATCTCCAGGCAGATGCGCTGCGAGCCGCCGACGATGCGTGCCTCCTGGGCGCCGCCGTCGGTCTCGACCAGCTTTTCCAGGGAACCGGCGGAGCGGATGTAGAACAGCACGTGCAGCAGCGACAGGTCGCGCGGCTGCGCCGAGAACACAGCTTCAATGACGAGCTGCAGCAGCGCGCGGCCGTTGCGCGTGTAAAGGTTATGGTCCATCCAGGTCTGGAAAGTCTGGCTGTCCCACTGCGACGCTTTCGGTGCTTCCCATGGCGCCTCCGGCGGCACTTGTCGCGCCATGCGGTTCAGACGCCACAACGCAATCTGCGCCTCGACCGCGCCGAGCATCGCGCCCGGCGGAATGCGTCCGCCGTATTCCGTGCGCTTGCCGTTACGCAGGTCCACGGACTGGCCGGTGCCCCAGGTCTTGAAGGTCTTGAGGCCCAGCTCGTCGATCAGCGCGAGCACGCGGTCCTGGGTCGGGCCGACCCACTGGCCGCCGACCTCGACGACCGTGCCGGGCCGGGCGCTGGGCGCGGTGAGGGCGTGATTGAGCGTGCGCCCGCCGACGCGGTCGCGTGCTTCGAGCACGCGCACCGTGCGGCCGGCGCCGACGAGTTGGCGTGCGGCCGTCAGGCCGGCAAGCCCGGCGCCGACGATGACGACGTCGACATCGAAAGTTTCAGTGGACATGGGATTGAGCATTCCTCAGCGGATCAGGTCGGCCCAGACCGCGGTTTCGAGATAGTCGTTTTCCAGCGCGTCGCGGCTGCCGGGGCCCAGGCGCGCACCGGTGTCGGCGAGTTGCACGCGCGGTGCGTCATCGGTGACCCAGGGGGCGAGCACCAGGAATTCGGTCTTGTCGCCGACGTGCACGCGATAGGTGTCCGGATCGGTGCCGTCGACGAATTCGAGGTTGCCGACGTAATGCGCCGGCGTCGCGTTGGCGCCGCGCGCGGTGATCGCGCTCTGGCCGTCGAAGGGCAGGTCGAGCAGATTGCCGACCAGGTGCGCGGTGATGTTGTAGCGGAACGCGACGGTTGGCTCGGACACCGTGCGCCAGGTCGACTCCATCCATTCCAGCGGTTGCCAGCCGCCGGCGACATCGACGGCCCAGCGGCCGGGATTGGCCTCGGCCTGCACGACGACGTCGACGCCGAGCGCGTCCATGCACGGCATGTAGCTCAGCTTTATGTCGGCGCAGGGATTGAAATCCGACGGACGCTCGCCGAAGGCATAGCCCCAGCGGAAGGCGGGCAGCGAGGTCGCGAAACCGAGCCGGAAGCCCGCCACCTCGTGACCCGCTGCGTTGGCGAGTGCGGCCTCGCCGTCGGCGGGCCCCTCGTCGAGACCCAGCACCTGCAGTTCGATCGACGTCAGCGGTACCTTCTCGTTGCGGAACAGCAGATTGGTTTCGCCGCGGGGCGCATCCGGATGCACATCGTGCGGCCCCCACAGCGAGGTGACGTTGGGGATGCGCGCCTCGGTCGCGACGTAGACCTCGTCGACTTCCTCGAGGTCCGGGTCCTTGAACACGGCGAGGTCGAGCGGGTCGCGCGAGGCGCGGTAGCGGGCCTGGTTGTTGGACGCCACCACGTAGACGCCGTAATCACGCGCGATGTCGGAGAACGTGTGCGAGTACGCACGCACGAAGGTGTCGGTCGCGGCGAGGAATACCTGCTTGCGCGGATCGGTGCCGGGGAAGCGCAGCTGGTAGGCGATCACCTGCGGCAGGTAGGCCACGTTGAGCAGGCCCAGCGCGCCGAGAATGCCCAACGGGGCGCCATCGCCGAGCGGGGCGCCCAGCGGCGTCTGCGCCTGCGCGCGCACCAGCGCGCCGCGCGAGCCGGTGGCGATCGTCATCAGGCCCGCGTCCTCGTTGTAGACCACCAGCGACGGCACGCCCGGCTTCATGAACGGCACGACGTGCTCTTCCATCAGGCAGCGCATCTTGGTGCGGAAGGCGGCATAGTCGACGACGTGGCGGATCTCCTGCTTGTACTGCAGCGCGAACGCACGCAGGTGTGCGCCGGATTGCGGGTGCCCGGTCGCCGGAGCCCAGCGGGCAGGCCGCAGCGCGGCGCAGGTTGCCGGTGAGGGCCGCTCGATTGGCGTCACGTCATCCGGTGTCGCACCGGATCGCGGCGATTCCGAGCTGCAGCCGCCGAGCATCGACAGCAGTCCGATCGCAACGCCCCCCAGCCTGTGCCGCCCCATTCCTCGCCCCCGCCCCGGGCTGATCGCCCTGTCATGGACCGCGATCCTACGATGCCGCCACCTGATCGGACGAGTCCCGGGTGTCACCGGCGCCGCTACACTACGCGCCCGAAAAACCGTCCGAGAGCGAGATCCACCATGGACCAGCCGACCAAGACCGGCGCCACCAACATCGTCTGGCACGCCCACAACGTCGCCCGTGCCGAGCGCGCGGCGCAGAAGAACCAGAAGCCCTGCGTGATCTGGTTCACGGGGTTGTCGGGCGCCGGCAAATCCACGGTTGCCAATGCCCTGGAAGGCGAGCTGTTCCGCAAGGGTTTCCACAGCTACCTGCTGGATGGCGACAACGTCCGCTTCGGCCTCAACAAGGATCTCGGCTTCAGCGATGCGGATCGCGTCGAGAACATCCGCCGCATCGGCGAGGTCGCCAAGCTGTTTGCCGATGCCGGTCTGATCGTGGTCACGGCATTCATCTCGCCGTTCCGGGCCGATCGCGACATGGTGCGCAAGCTGCTGCCCGAGGGCGAGTTCATCGAGGTGCATGTGCACGCGGCACTGGATGTCTGCGAGAGCCGTGATCCCAAGGGCCTCTACAAGAAAGCGCGCGCCGGGCAGATCAAGAATTTCACCGGCATCGATTCGCCTTATGAGGCACCGGAGCAGCCGGAGCTGACGATCGATACCGGCACGTTGAGCGTGCAGCAATCGGTTGATGCCTTGCTCGCCTACCTGCGCCAGCGCGGCATGATCAACGGCTGAGCGATACGTCCGGCGCTGCCGGCGGCGATTCGGTCGCCTCCGGCAGCAGTTCGAGGACGGTGGGGGTGGTGCGCACCATCGCCGCAAATTGCGTGTTGGCCACCACCGGCTCCGCCCGCAGCACGCGCCAGCCGACGTAACTCGACAGCATCAGCAGGGCGGTGCCGAAGTGCAGCAGCAGGCCGCCGCCTCCGAACGCCTCCATCATCAATCCGGCGGCGCTGGGGCCCAGTGCCGCGCCCGCGCCGTGCACCAGCAGCAGGGTGCCGGCTCCGGCCACCAGCTCCTCGGCGGACAGCAGGTCGTTGGCCAGCGCGATGCTGACCGGATAGACGGTAAACGCCAGACCGCCGAATCCGAACATGCAGACCAGCAGCAGCGCCGGGTGTTCGCGGACGGCATAAGCCGCAAAGGCCAGCGCGGCCGCCGTGGTGCAGACCATGGCCAGCACGCGGCGCCGGTCGTGTCGATCCGACCAGTGTCCGACAGGCCACTGGATCAGGGCGCCGCCGAGAATCGCGACGATCATGAACGCCGCCACCTGGCCCGTATCCAGCCCCAGGCGCTGCGCCGCGACCGGCCCCAGTCCCCAGAACGCGCCCATCGCGAATCCGGATCCGAAGGCGCCCGCCAGCCCCGCCGGCGATACGGCATGCAGGCGCCTCAGCGACAGCCGTCGCACCTCGCCGACCGCCGGAGGATGGATGCGCGTGAGCGACACCGGCACCAGCGACCAGCACAGCAGCAGCGCGACCACGACGAACGGTGCGAAGCCATCGGGCGGGTACAGCAGCAACAGCCATTGTCCGGCGGCCAGTGCGAGGAAATTGACGATCATGTAGGCCGCAAAAACCTGCCCGCGCTGGCCGGGCGGTGCCTGTGCGTTGAGCCAGCTCTCCACGATCATGTACAGCGAGACCAGGCAGGTGCCGGTGGCGATGCGCAGCAGGCCCCAGGCCCAGGGGTCGATCGCCAGCACATGCAGTAGCGCGGCCGAGGCGGCGACGGACGCGAACATCGCGAAGGCACGGATATGGCCCGCGCGCTGGATCACGCGGGGTGCCAGCCAGGTGCCCAGCAGGAAACCGGCAAAGTAGCCGGACATGACCAGGCCGATCACGCGATCCGGAAATCCCTCCTGCGCCGCCCGCACGGCCAGCAGCGTGCCGAGCAGGCCGGCGCCGGCGAGCAGCAGTGCCACGCTGGCCAGCAGCGGCGAGATGGTGCGGACGATGGTCAGCATGCGCGCGCGTGCGGCCGCGCCTCAGGCCGCGACGCGTTGCGAGGGGTCGTTGCGATCCTGTGCGGCCGCGTGTGCGGCATCGAGAAACTCCTCGCCCCAGCGGCGATTGTCGTGATAGCTGACGATGTCGAACAGCTGGCGCAGACGTGAGCGCGCCTCGGCGCGGCCGAGGCTCAGTGCGTAGTAGCAGGCGCTGACCAGATCTTCCGGATCATGCGGATTGGTCAGTACCGCGCCCTTGAGTTCCGCGGCGGCGCCGGCGAATTCGGACAGCACGAGCACGCCGCTGCCGCCGATCAGGCCCTGCACCGCGACGAATTCCTTGGCGACCAGATTCAGGCCGTCGCGCAACGGTGTGATCCACATCAGATCGGCCATCGCGTAGTAGGCCAGCAACTCCTCGAACGGCAGGCTGCGGAAGAAGAACTGCACCGGCATCCAGCCGACCCGCGAGTAGCGGCCGTTGATGCGGCCGACGGCCTGTTCGATCTGGTTCTGCAGTGTCCGGTAGATCGTCATCTCGCGCGCCGCCGGCACGCAGATGGTGACCAGACTGATCTTGCCGATCAGCTCCGGATACTGGTCCAGCAGACGCTCGAACGCCTGCAGCCGTTCCAGGATGCCCTTGGTGTAGTCGAGCCGCTCCACTGACAGCAGGACGCGCGTGCCCTGCAACTGATCGCGCAGCGTGGCCATCTGCTGCTGCACGTCGGGGCGGGACAGCAGGGCATCCACACGCTGCATGTCGAGGCCCACGGGATGCGCGCCGAGCCGGACCTGCCGCTGGCCGGTGTCGATGCAGGTCGTGTAGCGATCGAGACCGACCCCACACCCGTAGGTCAGGAATCGCGGTGCCGCACTGCGCTCCTCGACGGTTTCCACCGGCAGCGTGCCGCGGGCCACATCGACGAAATTCTCGACCTGGCGCGGGATATGGAAACCGATGTAGTCGCACTGCAGCAGGCTGGCGATGATCGCGCGCCGCCACGGCACCACGTTGAAGACGTCGGCGGACGGGAAGTGCGTGTGATGGAAGAACGCGATGTTGAGATCCGGGCGCAGCTCGCGCAGCGCAGCCGGCACCATCCACAGGTTGTAGTCGTGCAGCCACACGGTGGCACCGGTCGCCGCCTCGCGCGCGATGCGTGCGGCAAAGGCGCGATTGACCTTGACGAAGATGCGCCAGTGATCCTCGCGGAAGCGGGCGCGTTCCCAGAAGGTGTGCAGCGTCGGCCAGAACGCTTCCTTGGAGAAGCTCTTGTAGAAGACATCGACATCGGACTTGCTCAGCGGCACGCGCGACACGGTCAGATTCGGATAGCGCTCGCCGTCGACCTGCGTGTACTCGTCGAAGTCGCTCTTGCTCTTGGCATCGTGCACGGACCAGGCCACCCACGAGCCCTGGCGACCATCGGCGAAGAAGCTGAGCAGCGTCGGGATGATGCCGTTGGGGGAGGCCGGGCGACGCCGCTTCAGTTCGCCGTTCTCCAGTGATTCGTCGTAGGGCAGACGGTGATAGACGATCAGCAGATCGGCGCTGCCGGGGTGGACTGCCGCCGCACCGTGATGCTGCAGGCCCTGATCGCCGAGAAAGCCGAAGTGCGAGATCGCCTCCAGGATGCCGCCACACCCGGGCTTCTGTGCGTGCAGCACGCGTGCGCGTTGCCGCGTCGCCGCCAGCAGCCGTGCTTCGGAGGCACCGACGCAGACGCCCTTGAAGCCAGCGTCGTACATCGACAGGTCATTGAGCGTATCGCCCGCGACCAGCACGGCGTCTTCGTTCAGGTTCAGGAGCTGGACGAGGCCGCGCAGCGTGCCGCCCTTGTGGACGCCGCGGGGCAGCACGTCGAGGTAGCGGTCGGCCGAGTGCAGCAGCTCACAGCCCAGGGCCTCGACGCGGGTGCGCAGCTCGTCGGTGATCAGCGCCTCCGGGCCGAAGAACGAACAGCGCCGCTCCTGCGGCACATCCTGGCGCAACAGATCGGGAATGCCGTCCAGGGCCTCCATCACCGCCGCCTCACCGGGCCAGCGCGTCGCGATCTGCTGTTGCAGCGGCTGCACCGGCTGCAGCGTGCTGCCGTGCACGACCGTGGCGCCGACATCGCAGATGACGTAATCCGGCTGCGGCAGGGTGGGGTCCGACAGCAGCGGCAGCACGGCTTCCAGGCCGCGGCCGGTGACATAGACCAGCTGGATATCCGGGTGGGTATTGATCAGGCGGTAGAGCTGCAGCCGGTCGGCCGCAGCACCCGCGAGGAAGGTGCCATCCAGATCAGTGGCAAGCAGCATGCGCGTTCTCCCGTGTGTGAAAGCGGAGCGCGCCGACATCAGCCGACGGGCAACGAAGGCCAGTATTTTACCGGATTGAGGCCAAATTTTCAGATTTCATCTGAAAATGATCGATTGGATATCAAAAGTAGCCTGTTTTCAGTTGCCTACGGCTCGATCGCAGGCGCCTGAATGCGGAAAAACAAATCCGATCAACGGGTAGGCGATGACTGTTGAGCAATCGAGGATATTTTTGAGCGTTATCGGGAAAATCCCCGTTCCAGAGGCCGGATCGCGCCATCGGCGGCCCGATTCCGGCCCACAAAAAAGCCGGCGCAGGCGCCGGCTTCGATACTGCGGGGGTCGTCTCAAAGCAGCTTGGCGATGTCCTTGCCGATCTTCTCCGGCGTATCCAGCGGCGCATAGCGCTCGATCACCTGGCCGTCTTTGCCGATCAGGAACTTGGTGAAGTTCCACTTGATGCCCTCCGAGCCGAGCAGGCCCGGCGCGGCGCTCTTCAGGTGCTGGTAGAGCGGGTGCGCGTTGGCGCCATTGACCTCGATCTTGGCGAACATCGGAAAGCTGACCTCGTAGGTCAGCGAGCAGAAGTTCTTGATCTCGTTCTCATCGCCCGGCTCCTGATGGCCGAACTGATCGCAGGGGAAGCCGAGAATCACCAGGCCCTGGTCCTTGTACTGGCGCCACAGCGCCTCCAGGCCCTTGTACTGGGGGGTGAAGCCGCACTTGCTGGCGACGTTGACCACCAGCACGAGCTTGCCCTTGTAGGCATCCAGCTTCTGGACGCTGCCATCGATGGTCTTGGCTTCGAAGTCGTACACCGTGCTCATCGTTCTCTCCTTGAATGAAAACACCCCGCATGGGCGGGGTGTGGGGTGCTTCAGAAATTCGCCGCGGTCAGCGCCATCAGCGGCGCGGCCGGTTGACGCACGTTGTCGAGCAGCGACGTGACCTGCGACAGCATGCGCGTGACGAAATACTCGGCCGTGGCCAGTTTCATCTGTCGGGCATTGGCGTCGAGCTCGGAGGCGTCCAGTGCGCGCACGATGCGCAGCCAGTTCCAGCCGACATAGGTCAGGGCAAAGGCGCGCTGGTAGTCGACGCAGCCGAAGGCCGCGTCGTCCGGCGTGGTCTTGTAGCTCTCCTGCACCCAGGCCGTGGTCTGCTCCAGCGCCTCCAGCGCTACCTTCAGCGGCGCCGTCAGTGCCTCGGGCCCGGCGGCCAGATCCTGACGCACGGCGGCAAAGAAGCGCTTCGGCAGACGGCCGCCGTGCAGCATCAGCTTGCGGCGCACCAGATCCATCGCCTGGATCCCGTTGGTGCCTTCATACAGGCACAGGATCTTGGAGTCTCGCGTGATCTGTTCGACGCCATGCTCCTTGATGAAGCCGTGGCCGCCGTAGACCTGGATCACCTGCGAGCCGAGTTCGACGGCCATGTCGGTGCAGTAGGCCTTGACCAGCGGCGTGTTCAGATCCACCCAGTCCTGCGCGGCTTCGCGCTCCGGGCCGTCCGGCAGGTGATGGGCAAGATCCACGTACATCGCGGTCTCGTAGGCCAGCACGCGCGCGCCCTCGGTGACGGCCTTCATCATCAGCAGCATGCGACGCACGTCCGGGTGATGGACGATCTCGGCCCCGCCGTTGAAGGCCTTGCCCTGACGGCGGTCGAGTGCATAGCGCACTGCGTTCTGCGTCGCCAGCTCGCACTGGCCCAGGCCCTGATAGCCGACCATGATGCGGGCGAGGTTCATCATCACGAACATGTTCTGGATGCCGGTATTCGGCGCACCGACCATCCAGCCCTTCGCCGCGTCGAACTGCATGACGCAGGTCGCCGAGCCGTTGATGCCCATCTTGTGTTCGATGGCGGTCGCGCGCACGCCGTTGCGGGCGCCCAGCGAGCCATCGTCATTGACCAGGAACTTCGGGACCACGAAGGTCGACAGCCCCTTGATGCCGGCCGGCGAGTCCGGCAGGCGCGCGAGCACGAAGTGGACGATGTTGTCCGCCATGTCGTGTTCGCCGGAGGTGATGAAGATCTTGCCGCCATCGATCGAGAACGAGCCGTCGCCGTTGGGCGTGGCCTTGGTCTTGACCGCTGCGAGATCGGAGCCGGCCTGCGGCTCGGTGATGCACATCGTGCCGGTCCACTCGCCGGAAGCGAGCTTCGGCAGATAGGTCTTCTTCTGCTCCGGCGTGCCGCTGGCCTGGATCGCCTCGAAGCAGCCCTGGGTCAGGCCCGGGTACAGCGCAAAGGCGATGTTCGCCGAGCACAGCATCTCCTCGATGACCTTGGAGAGTGTGTAGGGCAGGCCGGCGCCGCCGAACTCCGGGTCCTGCGAAATGCCGACCCAGCCGGCTTCCGCGTACTGCTTGAAGAACTCGACGTAGCCGTCCGGGACGGTGACCGTATGGTTCTTGTACACGCAGCCCTGCGCATCCGAGGTGGCGTTCAGCGGCGCGAGCTTGTCCTGAATCAGTTTCGCCGCTTCCTCGATCAGACCCGTGAGTGTTTCCGGGGTCGCGTCTTTCAGCGCGTCGAGCTGTGACAGGCGGCTGACCTTGAGGACGTCATTGAGGACGAAATTGATTTCGCGCAGGGGCGCGATGTAGCTGGCCATGAAACGCTTCCGATCCGAAGAAATGGGGGCTGTAAGGTTACCGTAATCCTCGGCTTACCGATGGGAAAATTCACTCCGCCGCTGGCCGCCGCGCATGAAAAAGCTCAACATTCGCGCGCCATCACGGGGGTTCGTTCACATGCTGCGCATTCTGTCGGTCTTCTGCGGTGTGCTGGCCCTCGTGGCCTGCGGCGACAGCCGCGTGCCGGCGACCGGGACGCCGGTGGGTGCGGGCGCGGGCTTCGCCCAGCCGCAGCGCGCCGAGTGCGTCCTCCAGAGTGCGCGGCTGGAGGTGGGTCGCGGTCGTGATGCGCCCGGTCGCATCGAGACGCCGGTGGCCACGACGAGTGCGGGCACTGGCGACTGCGCCGGCAATACCGCCTTCCGCTTCGGCAGCGGGCTCTATGACCTGACCGGCCCGGCGGGCGGCGCGAGCATGATGGGCTACGAGTCACCGACACAGGTCTCCGGCGGTGTGCACATCCGCCAGTACGCACGCGCCTTCGCGATCGAGTCCCCGTGCAATGGCCAGCGCGTGGCCTTCGTCTCCACCGACACCGGCATGATCTTCGATGCCGTGCGTCAGGAAGTGCTGCGACGCCTTGCGGCCGACGCCGAGCTGTCGGCGCACTACGGCGAGGCCAACGTCATGCTGTCGGCCACGCACACGCACGCCGGAGCTGCGGGCTACGCCGTGCACCTCGCGTTCCTGCTGTTCCACCTCGGCTTCGACGATGACAATTTCCAGGCGATCGTCGGCGGCATCGTCGAGTCGATCCGGCGCGCCCACCTGAACCTGCAGGCCCACCCGCAGACCGGCCGCATCCGCCTGTCGGTTGGCGAGCTGCTCGACACCAATCTGAATCGGTCGAAGGTCGCCTTCGACAACAACCCCGAATCCGAGCGCCGCGAGTTCCTGGATGCGCGCGGCGAGATCGTCGATCAGGACAGGCGCTTCGTGCAGCTCAATCTGGTGCGCGAGGATGGCTCGGCGGTTGGCGTGCTGAACTGGTTCGGCGTGCATCCGACGTCGCTGAGCAACACCAACATGCTGCTGTCGGCCGACAACAAGGGCTTCGCCTCGGTCGGCTTCGAGCAATTGATGAACACCAACTACGCGGCGGCGCCGGGGGACGACACCTTCGTGGCGGCCTTCGCGCAGACCAACGAAGGTGACAGCTCGCCGAACATCTTCATCCTCGAGCGTCCGTTCGAGGAGCGCGGCGGCAGTGCTGACGAGCTGGAGTCCAACGCGATCTCGGGCACCAAGCAGCTGGCACAGGCGCTGCGTCAGTACGCCCAGGGCAGCGCCCTGCGCGGACCGGTGGCGTTCCGCCAGTTCAACGTGCTAATGGACAACATCGAGATCACCGATCCGGCCGTGCTTGCCAGCCTGCAGCACCCGGCGGCGCTCGATGCGCCGGTCAAGCGCACCTGCATGGCCGCCGCCGGCATCTCCTTCGGCGCAGGGGCCGAAGACGGACCCGGACCGACGATCGAGGGCGTCACCTGCCAGTCGCCGGCCAGCGTGATCGAGACCGCTGCCAATGATGTGCGCACCCTCGTCTCCGGCAAGTTGCCGCCGGAGCTGCTGTCGAACACGGTGCTGTGCCAGCTGGATCGGCAGCCGCTGCTGGACCTTGGCTGCCAGGCCGAAAAGCCGGTGCTGTTCCCGATCGGTCGGCCGTTCAATCTGGTCAACAGCAGCCTGCCGCTGCAGATTTTCCGCATCGGCAACTTCGCACTGGTCGGTGTGCCCTGGGAAGTGACGACGATGTCCGGTCGTCGCATCCGCAAGACGCTGCTGGAGGTATTGCAGCCGGTGGGGGTCGACACGATCGTGATCGCCGGACTTGCCAACGACTTCGTCAACTACCTGACGACCCGCGAGGAGTACGCGCTGCAGCAGTACGAAGGCGGCTCGACGCTGTTCGGCCCCTGGACGCTGGCCGCCGTGCAGCAGGAGCTGCGGCGTCTGGCGCTGACGATGCGTGACGGCACGCCGTCGCCGGCCAGCAGCCCGCGCCAGCCGGAGAACCTGGTCGGGCTGACGATTCCGCGCGTGCCGCAGATTCCGCTGGATCTGCCGCTGCCCACGGCCTTCGGCGCGGTGATCGATGATGCCGCCGAGCGCTACACGCAGGGCGATACCGTGCGCGTCACCTATCGCGCCGGTCATCCGCGCAACGACCTGCGCACCCAGGCCTCGTTTGTCTACGCCGAGCGTCTGGACGCGCAGGGCGGCTGGACCGTCGTGGCCACCGACACGCAGCCCGAGCTGCGCTTCCGCTGGTCGCCGCTGCTGCCGATTCCGCTGCCGGTCGGGCTACCGCCGATCAGCTCGACCGCGACCGCGGAGTGGGTGGTGCCGCGTGATCTGCCGGCCGGCACCTACCGCCTGCGCCATGTCGGCGCGGCGCGCCCGGTGTCGCTGCTGCTGCCGGCCCAGCCGTACGAAGGCATCAGCCGCGAGTTCGTGATCGAGGGCACGCCGGCGGCCTGTCCCTGAGTTGCCTGCTGCGGCATCGTGACGGGGCGTTGCTACACTGGCGCCCCTTTTTCCTCGCTCCTCTCGTTCCATGAAGGTGTTCGTCACCGGCGCGGCCGGTTTCGTGGGCTTTCACGCTGCGCAGGCGCTGCTCGCGCGCGGCGATCAGGTGCTGGGCTACGACAATCTCAACGACTACTACGACCCGGCGCTGAAGCAGGCGCGCCTGCAGCGCCTGCAGCCGTTGCCCGGCTTCGATTTCATCCGCGGGGACCTGGCCGATGCCGGCGCCCTGTCTGCCGCCATTGCCGGCTTCAAGCCGGACGCCGTGCTGCACCTCGCCGCCCAGGCGGGCGTGCGCTACTCGCTGAAGAATCCACGGGCCTACGTCGACAGCAACCTGATCGGTTTCTGCAATCTGCTTGAATGCCTGCGCGCGCACCCGGTGCGGCATCTGGTGTATGCGTCATCGAGTTCGGTTTACGGCGCCAACACGCAGGTACCGTTTTCCGTCGCGCACACCACCGACCACCCGGTCAGCCTGTACGCGGCCACCAAGAAGGCCAATGAGGCGATGGCGCACGCCTACAGTCATCTGTACGGCATCGCCGCGACGGGCCTGCGCTTCTTCACGGTGTACGGCCCCTGGGGTCGGCCGGACATGGCCTACTTCTCGTTCACGCAGGCGCTGTTCGCGGACCGCGAGATCGAGGTGTTCAATCACGGCGACATGGCGCGGGACTTCACCTATGTCGACGACATCGTCGACGGCGTGGTGCGTGTGCTCGACCGTCCGCCCGGCGGCGATCCCGGCTGGAGCGGCAACCCGCCGGTGCTGGGCCATAGCCGCGCGCCGCACCGGCTCTACAACATCGGCAATCATTCGCCGGTGCCGTTGCTGCACTTCATCGACGTGCTGGAGCGGCTCACCGGCCGCACCGCGCGCAAGCGCCTGAGCCCGATGGCGGCCGGCGATGTGCAGCGGACCTACGCCGATGTCGAGGACCTGACGCGCGACACCGGCTTTGCGCCGTCGACGCCGATCGAGACCGGCCTCGCGCGCTTCATGGCCTGGTACCGCGAGTACTATGGTGTCTGACCCTTCCACGCTTCTTCGATTCCTGCACGCATGAAAGTCACGGTCTTCGGTTCGGGGTATGTCGGTCTGGTGACCGCCGCGTGTCTGGCGGACGCCGGCAATCACATCGTCTGCGTGGATGTCGATGCCGAGAAGGTGGCGACCCTGCAGGCGGGCCGCTGCCCGTTCTATGAGCCGGGCATCGAGCAGCTGCTGGTGCGCAACGCGGCGGCCGGCCGCCTGCGCTTCACCACCGACGCCGCGAGCGCCGTGCGCCACGGCCAGATCATTTTCATTGCCGTCGGCACCCCGCCGCAGGAAGACGGCTCGGCCGACCTGCAGTACGTGCTGGCCGTCGCGGCCACCATCGGGCAGCACATCGACGGCTACAAGGTGGTTTGCACCAAATCCACGGTCCCGGTGGGCACCGCCGCCAAGGTCCGCGCCACGCTGGCGGCGGCGCAGGCCACGCGGGGCACCGACCATGCCTGTGACGTGGCCTCGAACCCGGAATTCCTCAAGGAGGGCGCGGCGGTCGAGGACTTCATGCGGCCGGATCGCATCATTGTTGGCAGCGACAGTGCGCGGGCGCTGGACCTGATGCGGACGCTGTACGCCCCCTACAACCGCAACCACGACCGACTAATGGCGATGGACGTGGAGTCAGCCGAGCTGACCAAGTACGCCGCCAATGCGATGCTGGCGACGCGCATCAGCTTCATGAACGAACTGGCGCTGCTCGCCGAGCAGGTCGGGGCGGACATCGAAGCGGTGCGCCGCGGCATCGGGGCCGACCCGCGCATCGGCCGTCAGTTTCTGTACGCCGGCTGCGGCTACGGCGGCTCCTGCTTCCCCAAGGACGTGAAAGCCCTGATCCGCACGGGTGGCGAGCAGGGCCAGGCCATGCGCGTGCTTGAGGCGGTCGAGGCGGTCAACGAGCATCAGAAGACCGTGCTGTTCGCGCGCCTCAAGGCGCACCTGGGCTCGCTGGCCGGCAAGACCATTGCCGTCTGGGGGCTGGCCTTTAAGCCCAACACCGACGACATGCGCGAGGCCCCGAGCCGCGTGCTGCTGGAGGCGATCTGGGCCGAGGGCGGGCACGTGCAGGCCCATGACCCGGTGGCGATGGACGCGACCCGGCGGATCTACGGCGAGCGTCCGGATCTGCGGCTGGTGGACTCCCCGGAAGCGGCCTGTGACGGTGCCGATGCGCTGGCCATCGTCACCGAATGGTCCGTGTTCCGCAGCCCGGATTTCGACGCGATCAAGGCGCGGCTCAAGGCACCGGTGATTTTTGACGGCCGCAACCTCTACGACCCGGCGACGATGCGCCGTGCCGGCTTCCAGTACCGGGGCATCGGCCGCCCCTGAGGCGACGACGGGTGGCCCGCCGGGGCGGCTGGGGTACGGGGGTAACAGCCTTTTGGCATAATCGCCGCCTTTCCGAGCCAAGCAGGAGTGATTTGTGCTGGATTTGCTGATTAGCCCCGCCTATGCACAGCAGGCGGCGGCGCAACCGAGTTTCCTCGGTGCGATGTGGCCGTTGCTGGTCATGATTCCCCTGTTCTACTTCATGCTGATCCGTCCGCAGATGAAGCGGTCGCGCGAGCACCGCGACATGCTGGCCAAGATCACCAAGGGCGACGAAGTCGTGACCACCGGCGGCCTGGCCGGCAAGGTCGTGAACATCGGCGAGGCGTACATCACGGTTGAAATCGCCGATAACGTCAGCATCAAGGTCCAGAAGCAGGCCATTGCCAGCGTGTTGCCGAAGGGCACCCTGAAGAGCCTGTAACACCGGCGCTCGTCGCCCCCGGATTGCCCGACGCTTCGCGCCGACCGTGCCTGAACGATGAAACCTTACGCATCCTGGAAGTACCTGATCCTCGTCGTCGCCATCGTGTTCGGGCTGCTGTATGCGGCGCCGAACCTGTATGGCGATGACCCTTCCGTGCAGATTTCGAAGGACAGCGGCGAGCCGCTGCCGGCGGGATTCGAGGCGCGCATCGCCAAGGCGCTCGCCGATGCCGGACTGACGCCGCTGTCCAGCGGTGTCGAGGAGACGCAGTGGGTCGTGCGCTTCGACAGCACCGAGGCGCAGCTCAAGGGGGCGGA
>JBEIOK010000227.1:0-3975 GCA_040377605.1 Nevskiaceae bacterium
CACCTCGAGCTGAGCGGCGCGCATGAGACTGCGCCACTGGCTGGGGGGGCTGCTGCTGTCCATGGTCATGCCGGTGTTCGCGCAGGAGCCGGCGCCGGCCCCGACGATCAGTCTCGTGACCTTCGCGCCGGGCGAGGTGTATTGGCAGCGCTTCGGGCACAACGCATTGCTGGTGCGCGAGCCCGGCGGCCGCAGCCGTCTCTACAACTACGGCATCTTTGATTTTCAGCAGAAAAATTTCTTCCTGAACTTTGCGCGAGGCCGGATGCAGTACCGGCTCGAAGAGGCCCCGTTGGAGTGGGCGTTGCAGCCCTATCGTGAGGAGGGCCGCTGGGCGCTGGAGCAGCAGCTGTCGCTGAGTGCGGCGCAGGCGCGCGAGGCCGCCGCCTTCCTGGCCTGGAACGCGCAACCGCAGAACGCCGAGTACCGCTACGACTATTTCCTGTCGAACTGTTCAACCAAGACGCGTGACGTCATCGATCAGGTGCTCGACGGTGAGTTGCGCGCGCAGCTTGAGGCGCGCGCGGGCCTGGGCACGTTCCGCAGCGAGGTGCTGGATCTGATGGCACCGGCGCCGGCCTTGAGGATCGGCATGGACCTAGGGCTGGGCTCGCGCGTCGATACCCGGCTGACCGCCTGGCAGGATGCGTTCATTCCGATGCGACTGATGGACTCGCTGCGCGGGCTGCGCCTCGCGGGTGACGCGTCCGAGGGCCGGCCGCTGGTTTCGCACGAGCGCTGGCTGCTGCCGCGTTTGGTCACGGACGCCGCGTCCCCGACTGCATGGCAGCCTTGGCGGGCCCTGCTGCTGACGGGCGTACTGGTCGCCGGCCTGCTTGCGGCACTGCAGCGATCACGTCGGTCTCCGCTGGCGCGCGTCGCGTGGGGCGCGCTGTCGCTGTCCTATGCGGGAGTCTGCGGGCTCGCGGGCGTGGTGTTGCTGCTGGGCTGGGTCGGTACCGAGCACTGGAGCATGGCCGCGAACTACAACCTGCTGCTGCTGCACCCGCTATGGTGGGGGCTGCTGCCGGCCGTGGCGCGGGCATCGCGCCGCGCCGCCCCGCCCCCGGGTGCTGTCACGCGGATGCTCGCGATAGGGAGCCTGCTTGCGGCGCTGGCGGCGTTGCCGTTGTCGCTCCTCGGCACGCAGCCAAACCTGCACTGGGTTGCGCTGCTGTTGCCGATCCATGCGTTGCTGCTGATAGCGCTGCTGCGGCCGCCGCCGCCGTGAGACCGGCCACGGTACTGGCGCTGTTCGGTCCGGGATTGCTGCTCGCGGCCACGGGCGTCGGTGCCGGCGATCTGGCGACCGCCGCGTTTGCCGGCGGACGGCTCGGCACCACCGTGCTCTGGGCTGCGGCGCTCGGGGCCCTGCTGAAGTTCGCACTCACTGAAGGCCTGGCGCGCTGGCAGTTGGCGACGGGTCAGAGCTTTCTCGAGGGCGTGTCTGCGCGACTGGGGCGTTTGTGGTTGTGGCTGTTTCTGCCCTATCTGCTGCTGTGGAGCTACTGCGTGGGCGCCGCACTAATCAGCGCCTGCGGCGTCGCTGCACAGGCGCTGTGGCCGCTGAGTGAGGACGCCAGCGTCGGCAAGCGGCTCTGGGGTGTCGCGCATGCGCTGCTGGGGCTCGTGCTGGTGTGGTTCGGCGGCTTTCGCGTGTTCGAATGGGCCATGCGGTTGTGCGTCGGCCTGATGGTTGTCGTGGTGATCGGTACAGCGGTGCGGTTGTGGCCCGGCACGCTGGAGGTCACTCAGGGGCTGTGGCCGCAGTTGCCGTCCTCACGCGACGGTGTCAGCTGGACGCTGGCCTTGATCGGCGGTGTCGGCGGCACGCTGACCGTGTTGTGCTACGGCTACTGGATGCGGGCTGCCGGGCGCCAGGATGTAACGGCCCTGCGCATCACGCGGCTCGATCTCGCCGCCGGTTATGCGATGACCGCGCTGTTCACGATGGCGATGGTCATCATCGGCAGTCGCGTGCCGGTCTCCGGGGGCGGTGCCGGTCTGATGGTCGATCTGGGACGCGCATTGGAGAGTGCCTTGGGGCCGGGTGCGCGCTGGGCGTTCCTGATCGGTGCTTGGGGTGCGATGTTCTCCAGCCTGCTCGGCGTCTGGCAGGCGGTACCGTATCTGTTCGCGGACGTGTGCCGGGTGTTGGCACGCGCCGAGGTTCCGCCGACGGCGCTGGAGCGGAGCCGGCCGTACCGTGGCTATCTGCTGGCCCTGGCGACGGTACCGATGCTCGGGCTCCTGTTCTCCTTCCAGGGGATTCAGAAGCTGTACGCCATGGTCGGCGCCGTGTTCATTCCTGTGCTGGCGCTGGCCCTGCTGCTGATGAACGGGCGCCGTACCTGGGTCGGCGCGCAGACCAACGGCCTCGCGGCCGTTGCCACACTGGTTGGCGCGCTGCTGTTTTTCCTGCTGCTCGCGATGTCCGGTGTCGCGGCGAGCTGAGTGTCAGTCCGCGTAGCCGGGCATCACGCGATCGAGTCTTCGCAGCAGTCCGGGCCAGGCCAGTTTGCCGCCCAGTCCGCGTGTGACCTGGGTGGCCTGTTGCTGGATGCCGGCGAGGATCTGATCAGGGATCCGAATCAGCTCGCCACCGGCCTGTGCGCGTAGCTGGATGCGGCACGAAGCCTCGAACAGGTACATGAACAGAAAGGTGTCGGCGATGCTCGGACCGACTGTCAGCAGGCCGTGGTTGCGCAGCATCAGAAAGTTCCGGGCACCGAGGTCGGCGACCAGGCGGGGCTTCTCGTCTTCGTTGAGGGCCACGCCCTCATAGTCGTGATAGGCGAGCGACGACAGTACAAACAGGGACTGCTGTGACAGGGGGAGCAGGCCTTGCCGCTGCGCCGATACCGCGATGCCGTCCAGCGAGTGGATGTGCATCACACAGGTGGCATCCTCGCGCGCGGCGTGGATGGCACTGTGGATCGTGAAGCCGGCCGGATTGATGTCGTAGGGGGAGTCGGTGACCTTGCGGCCGTGGATGTCGATCTTCACCAGCGAGCTGGCCGTGATTTCTTCGAACAGGAATCCGTACGGGTTGATCAGGAAGTGGTGATCGCTATCCGGCACGCGCGCCGAGATGTGCGTGAACACCAGATCATCCCATTTGAAATGGGCCACCAGCCGATAGGCAGCGGCCAGATCCACCCGCATCTGCCATTCGGCAGGCGAAACGTGGTCGCGCACGCTCGGGCTAGACTTCGTCATGGGAATCTCCTGACTCCAAAGATGGTGGGCCTAAGCTAGCGCACTGGCCTGGCGGCTGCCCAGCCGAGCGACGAACGACGAATGAGTGATATTCAACTGGTGCTGGCTTCGCAGTCCCCGCGACGGCAGGCGTTGCTGCGCCAGCTCGGTCTGCAGTTCGTGGTCTGCGTGGCCGATATCGAGGAAGGCCCTCGGCCGCAGGAGCCGCCCTCGGCCTATGCCGTGCGGATGGCGCTGGAGAAGGCGCGGGCCGGCGCGCGGTTGCACGGCGGATCACTGCCGGTGCTGGGGGCGGATACGGACGTGGTCCTGGAGGGCCGTGTGCTCGGCAAACCGCGTGATCGCGACGAGGGGCTGGCGATGCTGGCGGCCCTGTCGGATCGCGAACACGCCGTCTACTCGGCTGTCGCCGTCGTACAGGGAGCCCGCGAGATCAGCCGGTTGTCGGTCACGCAGGTGCGCTTCGGGCCGATTGCTCCGGTCACGGCGGCGGCGTACTGGGCCAGCGGCGAGCCGGCGGACAAGGCGGGCGCGTACGCGATCCAGGGACTGGGCGCGCAGTTCGTGCGTGAGATTCGGGGCAGCTACAGCGGGGTGGTCGGCTTGCCTCTGTACGAAACGGTAGAGTTGCTGCGGGCGTTCGGCATCGCGCCCCTGGGCGGCGTTGAAGGCTAGGGGCAATCTGCGGTCACCGCGGCGGATTGCCCGTATCCATTCGGGTGTGCCATGAGCACGGAAATTCTGGTCAATATCGGG
>JBEIOK010000246.1:0-2827 GCA_040377605.1 Nevskiaceae bacterium
ATGAGCAAGAAACCCGTCGTCATCTACGGCGTCAATGGCTATACCGGCCGCCTCGTCGCCGAGTACCTGCGCGAGTACCGCGTGCCGTTCATCGCCGCCGGTCGCAATGCCCAGCGCATCAAGGAGGTGATGGACAAGGTGCCGGGCATCGAGAATGCCGAGTACGAGATCGTCGAGGTCGAGCATACCGTCGAGGCGCTGACCCAGCTGATGAAGGGCGCCAAGGTCATGTGCAACATGGTCGGCCCGTTCATGAAGTACGGCGACGAGGCGGTCGAGGCCTGCCTCAACGTCGGTGCGCACTACACCGATACCAACGGCGAGCAGAACTGGATGATGCACGCCGAGGAGAAGTGGGGGAAGAAGTTTGCCGACAAGAACCTGCTGCTGTCACCGGGCATCGCGCAGATGTACACGACCGGCGAGATCGCCGCGAACCTGTGCCTGGAAACGCCGGGACTCGACACGCTCGACATCCTCGTGTTGTGGAAGGGCTTCCCGACCTACGCGTCGACGCAGACGATCTTCAGCATCCTGACCGCGAACTTCTACTACCTGGAGCAGAACAAGTACGTGCAGTGGTCTCCGACCGCGAAGTCGGAGGTCATCGTGCCTGGGCAGCATGAGACGGCGATGGCCCTGCCCTGGGGCGGCACCGCGCATCCGGTCTGGTTCAAGAACGACCCGCGCGTCGCCAACTGCAAGGCGCAGGGTGGCGTGTTCGCCCGCGCAGTGATGGAAGGCGTGGTGCAGATCGCTGCGGTCGTCGAGGAGCAGATCAAGCCGCTGCCGAAGGACCAGGCGGAGAAGAGGCTGTCGGAGATGGCCGCCAGCCTGCAGGCCGGCATGCCGCCGCGCGAGAATCCGCGCGAGAACACCTCGGTCGATTCGGTGCATGCCAGTGGCCCGCTCGGCCGCGCGCATTGCGTGATTCATGGTATCTGCAACTACAAGCAGACCGGCCTGATGCAGGCCTGGGCGGCATACTCGCTGCTGCAGACGCCGCCGAAGCGCGTCGGCTTTGCGTCCGGCTGCCAGGCCTTCGGCCACCGCGAACTGCTGGGCGTGCTGCAGCAGTTCGGCCTGGTCAGTGAGCCGGTGCTGACGGTGGACGCACCGTCCGTGCGCCGCCGCGGCTGATCCGGCCGCCCGTGATCATGGCCGGCGTCGGGACCCAGACACGCAGCCGTGTCGGCAGCAGCCCGCCGCTGCTGACGCCGCCGCCGGTCGCGGAAGGTGATCTGCTGTGGACGCCGGCGCAGGCCTTCGTGGACAGTGCGCAGGTCGAGCGCTTCCGCCACTGGGTCAACGCACGCCATGGACTCGACCTGACCGATTACGACGCGCTGTGGACCTGGTCGATCGAGGCGCTGGAGGACTTCTGGGCGGCGGTCTGGGATTACTTCGAGGTGCAGTCGGCGACGCCCTACACCCGGGTGCTTGATCGTCGCGAGATGCAGCCCGGGGTGCGCTGGTTCGTCGATGCGCGTGTCAACTACGCCGAACACCTGCTGCGTCACGAGGCGCGCCGGCCCGATGCCGTCGCGGTGGTATCGCATTCGGAGCTGCGCGCGCCGGTGACGCTGACCTGGGCCGAACTGGGCCGGCAGGTGCGCGCGCTGGCGCAGCGGCTGCGGGCGCTCGGCATCCGCCCCGGCGATCACGTCGCAGCCTATCTGCCCAACATTCCGGAGACCGCGATCGCGATGATGGCGACGACCGCGATCGGCGCCGTGTGGTCGGCTGCATCGCCGGAGTTCGGCGCGCGGGCGGTGATCGACCGCCTGTCGCAGGTGCGGCCCAAGCTGTTGTTTGTCATCGACGGCTATCGCTTCGGCGGCGAGGACTTCCCGCGCCAGGCCGCGATCCATCAGATCCTGGAGGGCCTCGACAGCGTCGAGCACGTCGTCTGGGTGCCTTACCTCACGCCCGAGCAGGACGCGCCGCTGCCCGAGGCCCTGCGCTGGTCGGCGCTGATTGCCGACCCCGCGCCGTCGGCATCGGCGTTTCGCTACGAGCACGTGGCCTGGGACGAGCCGCTATGGGTGCTGTTCTCTTCCGGCACCACCGGTCCACCCAAGGCGATCGTGCACAGTCACGTCGGCGTCCTGCTGGAGCACTACAAGCTCACGGCCTTCCACGTCGGCCATCACGAGGCGTCGCGGGTGTTCTATCACTCGACGACCGGCTGGATGATGTGGAACGTGCTGATTGCCAGTCTGCTGCAGGGATCCAGCATCGTCCTGTATGACGGCTCGCCGATCGGTCCCGATCCGGCCGTGTTGTGGCGCATCGCCGAGCAGTCGCGTGTCACCGCCCTGGGCGTCAGCCCGACCTACGTGCAGATCATGCAGAAGAACGAGGTGCAGCCGGGCGAGCACTTCGATCTGTCGGCGCTGGAGATGGTGCTGCTCGCCGGATCGCCGTCGACGCCAGAGACGTTCGCGTGGTTCTACGAGTCGGTGAAGCAGGATCTGTGGGTGACGTCCCAGAGTGGCGGCACCGAAATCGTCTCGGCCTTCGTCGCGGCCACGCCGACCAAGCCGGTCTATGCCGGCGAGATTCAGACACGCGCGCTGGGCATGGATGCCCGCGTCTGGAACGAAGAGGGCGAGGCGCTGCAGGATCAGGTTGGCGAACTGGTGCTGACCTCGCCGTTTCCGTCGATGCCGCTCCGGTTTCTCGGTGACGCCGGTCACCGCCGGTATCGGGAGTCCTACTTCGAGGCCTTCGACCGGCCTGGCGGCGTCTGGCGCCATGGCGATCACATGCGGATCAATGCGCGGGGCGGCTGCTATATCTACGGCCGCTCCGATTCGCTGCTCAA
>JBEIOK010000008.1:0-40453 GCA_040377605.1 Nevskiaceae bacterium
CAGATCTTCGGCCTTGGCGATGGCGTCGCGCGTCAGCATGATGCCGACCTGCTCGCCATCGTCACCAATCACACGCACGCGCGGCACCGTTATCTGGTGGTTGCGCCGGTCCTCACGTTCTGCAGCGATGCTCATTCTCCTGGGACAAGCCGGGATACCGCGACCAAAAACCCCTGTCCACGCAACGATCCGCCGCGGGAGACAGGGGCAAGGGGCGGCATTGTAGGCGTGCACGCGCGCCTTCTCAAGGGCAGTCCCACGATTACGGCCGCCTGGGCCTCGGAGGCTGCGAACGCGGCGTTCGAAATGGCTGGCTTTCATGACGCCGGCCGAACCCCTACCTTACGGGTATGACCCTCTACGCATTCCCCAGTCTGTTCATCTCCCACGGCTCGCCGATGCTGGCCGTCGAGGAAGATGCCGTCACGGCCGCCTGGGACCGGATCGCTGCCGGGCTGCCGCGCCCTCGGGCGGTGGTCGTGGCCTCCGCACACTGGATGACCCGTGCGCCGGCGGTCGGGGCCGCACGGCAGCCGCAGACGATTCACGACTTCGGAGGGTTTCCGCCGCCTCTCTATGAGGTGCAGTACCCAGCTCCCGGCGATCCGCTGCTGGCCGCCCGGCTGGCCGAGCGTCTCACAGAAGCTGGCCTGCCGGCGGTTCTGGATCCGCATCGAGGCCTGGACCACGGGGTCTGGGTGGTGCTGCGCCACTTGTGCCCGGGCGCTGACGTGGCGGTGGTGCCACTGGCGCTGCAGCCGATGCTGGGACCGGCCCATCACTACCGGCTGGGACGCGCGCTGGCCGCACTGCGTCAGGAAGGGGTGCTGATCCTCGGCAGCGGCGGCTTCGTGCACAACCTGCAGGAGTATTTTCAGGGGCTCTACCGTGACGGCGAGCCGGCGCACGTGCGCGAGTTTCGTGCCTGGATGGCCGCGCATCTGGTGGCCGGCGAGATCGACGCGCTGCTGGACTATCGGCGCCTTGCGCCGCACGCCGTTCGGGCGCATCCGACTGACGAGCACCTGCTGCCGCTGTTCGTCGCCCTGGGGGCGGCGGGTGAGCGTCCCGCCTCGCGACTCCTGTATGACGGGGTCGCCGAGGGTGTGCTGGGCATGGATGCCTACGCTTTCGATTCCAATCAATGAATCTTGCCGGAGAACCCCAGATGACAGGTGCAGTCCCCGATGAAGTGCCTCACGGTCAGGTTGTCGTCGCCGAATCCGGCGAGGGCCCCTTCACGCAGCACGTGCGCATGGGCCGCCATCTGGCGGTCGGCGATGAGCCTGTGGCGGTCGGGGGGCTCGATGCTGGACCCAATCCCTACGAGTATCTGCTGGCCGCATTGGGCAACTGCACCAGCATGACCCTCCGCATGTACGCCAATCTCAAGCGCTTTCCGCTGGAACGGGTGCAGGTCTTTCTCAGTCACCGCAAAATCCATGCGCAGGACTGTGCCGAGTGCGAGACCAAGGTGGGCATGCTGGATGAGATCGAGCGCCGGATCGAACTGGTCGGGCCACTGTCGGCCGAACAGCGCCAGAAGCTGCTGGAGATCGCCAACAAGTGTCCGGTGCATCGCACGCTGCAGTCCGACATCCGCATCGTGACCGCACTGCAAGACTAGGTGGGTGTCGCGAGCTCGCCGCCGTCACGGCCGTCAGCAGGGAAGTGCGGCCGCGGCACGGTCGACCACATCGACCGCGATCAACAGTTGCGGGCTCATGGCAAAGTGTCGTGACTCATGGGGAACAAAAAATGACAACCACTGTGTACCGAGTGCTGCTGGGGTTGCTGGCACTGACCTTCGCAGTGGCGTTTTGCGTGATCGTGCTGCCGGCATTTGTTGCTGAACGGCCCGGCGTGCTGGCCGCCTTTGCCGCAGGCTTCGTCAATCCCTATGCCTCGGGTTACGCGCTGGATGCGATCCTGTGCTGGTGCGTGCTGGCGGTCTGGGTGGCCTACGAGTCCCGTCAGTACCGCATCCGTCATGGCTGGGTCGCTCTGCTGCTGGGGATGGTCCCGGGGGTGGCGACGGGCTTTGCCGTCTACCTGCTGTTGCGCCTGCGCCAGCTACCACCGTCCGTCGAACGGGCGGATTAGCCTCTCAGCATCAACAGAGCGCCGGCCAGCAGGCCTCCGAGTGCGGCGATGAATCCGCGCAGCACGCGATGGCCGAGCGTGCGCCCGCCGATGCTGTAGACGACGCCCAGCTTGAACGCGAGATTGGCGCCGTAGGCGATCAGGATCACGATCACGGTGGCGTTTGCAGCCAGGTCACCGGCCTGCTGCAGGCGCATCGCCGACAGACTGATGGCGTCAACGTCAGTAAGGCCGGACAGCGCGGCGATCACATACATCCCGGACGTGCCGACCGCTTGCTGGGTCCAGGCAGTCAGCACCAGGATCGTGCCGAACAGCAGTGCGAATCCCAGCGCGGGGCCGAGCTCGGCGGGATTTTTCACGTCCAGCGGCAGCTCGGGCAGGGTTCGCGGAAGGTGCAGCCAGTCGCGCAGCGGCACCAGGCTGCCCGCAATCAGGCCCACCGCGAGCACCGGCAGGATCAGTGGCAGCAGGCGGGGCGCCATGACGGCCGCGAGCAGCGCAAGCCGCACGATCACAACCAGATTGGCGAGCGTCACCACCAGCGCTGCGATCTCGCGGCTCACGGTGCTGCTGCGCGCATGCCGCGCGAACGCGAGCGTGGTGGCGGTGCTCGAGACCACGCCGCCGAGCAGCCCCACTGCGGTGACGGCGTGGCGGTCGGCCAGCAGCTTGAGTGCTGCGTAGCTGGCCAGGCTCAGTCCCGAGATCAGCACCACCAGCAGTCCGATGCGATACGGGTTGAGCGCCTCGAAGGGGCCGTAGCCGCTGTCGGGCAGCAGCGGCAGCAGGACGAAGGCCACGGCGGCGAACTGCAGGAAGGACAGCCATTCGTTGCGCGAGATGCGGCGGCTGATGCCGTGCAGTTCAGTCTTGAAATACAGCAGTGCAGTCGCACCCAGCGCCAGTGCGACCACCAGCTCCGATGGCGCGAACCAGAGCAGGGCCCCCAGCCCGTGACACAGCAGCAGGGCAATGCCAGTCGTGGTGCCAGGGTTCTGTTCGCGCTGGAGGTCGCGCCAGTCTGCGGCGATCATCAGTGCAACCAGGCCCACGCCATTTGCCGCCAGCAACCAGGCACCGGCGCCACGGTGGACAAGCAGCCCGGCCAAGCTGCCGAGCAGGGCTGCCAGCGCGAAGCTGCGCAGGCCCGCAGTGCGGGCCTCGGCGCGTTCGCGCTCCAGGCCCATGATCAGGCCGATCCCCAGACTCACCGTAAAGAGTTGCAGCAGCTCGAGCATCGACGGCATCGGAGCCAGGTTCATTGCGGTTCCGGGCGGCGTGACCTGGGGCCTGGCAGCTGGCGCGCCACGCGGGTCGATGCCGCGGCAGGCCAGACGCATGCTGCACAGGGAATCCGGACCACGGGTGAGCAGACGGACATGCGGCCTCCAGGGCCAGGTGCCCGCCCATTGTGACGCAGGGGGCGACCGTCAGGTTTTCACCAGCGGGCGCACGGCGGAGAATCCGCCATCGACCGGCAGCACCTGGCCGGTGATCCAGCCCGAGACGGGTGACAGCAGCCACAGGGCCTGCTGCGCGATCTCCTCGGCCGTGCCGATACGGCCCAGCGGGTACTGGGCCGTCACCGCCTGTCGGCTGCGCTCGCTGCCGAGAAAGCCCTTGGCCAGCGGCGTATCGGTCAGCCCCAGGGCAAGCGCATTGATGCGGCTGCCGCGAGGCGCCAGATCGGCGGCCAAGGCTCGGACCATGGCTTCGATGCCGCCCTTGGCGGCGGCCACGGCAACATGATTGGAAGTGCCCATGCGTGCAGCCACAGAACTGAACAAAACCGCGACGCCCGGCTGATCGCCGCGTGCCCGGATCCAGGCGCGCAGCGTGTAGAAGCTGCTGTCAAGATTGCCGCGCAGGACCTCGCTCCAGGCTGCGTCGCTGACGCGTTCGATCGGCCCGAGGCGCAGGTTGCCGGCGGCATGGCACAGGGCGTCGGGGGCGCGTCCATGCTGCTCCATCGCAGCCTGCAAGGCATGATCGGCGCCTTCGGCAGTGGAGACATCAGCCTGCACGAAGCTCAGCCCGGCAGCCGACGGGACACTGGGGGCCTCGTGGCGCGAGACTGCGATGACGGTATCGCCCTGTGCCAGGGCTTGGGCGATGACGGCCTGGGCGACGCCGCCGCTGGCGCCCGTCACCATCAGCAGGCGGGGATAAGGCTCGTGCATGACGCACTCCTGAAATAGAAAAGGGCCGGCGATCGGGGGGAGCGCCGGCCCAAGGGGTTGACCTGTGGGGGACAGGTCGGGGGAGAGCTGGTGTTTACTTAATGTAGCGATAATACACCTACAAAAAATAAACATCAAGTCCGATAGTCGAAGCTGTGGATGATTTGTCTAGAGGGTGTCGCCGGCGCGGGTGGGCGGCGCGGTGAAAAGCCGGCGGACTAGGTGCGTCGCGGCTTTCGCAGCACGTCCTGCAGCGGACTTTCCGGCGGAGGATCGCCGTCATGGCGCAGGTGCAATGCACGTTGCCGGACCCGCTCCAGCGCGTCGACGCAGGCCACGATCTCGTGAGGGGTCAGGGAGCCGAGCACTTCGCGGCGCGTCTCGGCGAGCACCTGTTCGATGTCGGCGCAGGCATCCATGGCCTTGTCCGTCAGCACGACGTGGTAGGCGCGCCGATCCTGCGGGCAGTGGCGGCGCTCGACCCAGCCGTCGTGGCTGAGCCGGTCGAGCAGGCGAACCAGGCTCGGCGCCTCGATGTCCAAGGCGCCAGCGAGCATCGTCTGGGTCAGGGGGATATTCGCCCGATACAGCACCACCAGCGGTTGCCATCGCGCCGCCGACAGGCCCAGCGGTTCCAGTCGGCGATCAACGATCTCACGCCACAACGTCGAGACGTCGCGGACGAGATGGCCGAAGCTTTGTTCTGGACATTGCGCTGTCATAGGCGTGCAATTGCTTGCTGACTAATAATTAGCAAGCTAACATTCATCCTCCCGCCCCCGCAACCCGCATCTGTCCGGAGTTCTCCATGCCGACGAGTTCCCGTGTCCTCTGGTCCGCGCTGCTGGTGCTGGGGCTTGCAGCCTGTTCCAAGGCCGAACCGCCGGCGCCCGCGCCCATCGCGGCGGGCGTGATCGAGGTACAGCCGCAGGCGACGACCGTCACCGCGGAGTACGTGGCGCAACTGGATGCGTCCAACACGGTGGAGATCCGGCCGCGGGTCGGCGGCCTGCTGGAGAAGCAGATGGCCGTGGAAGGCGGGGCCGTGAAGAAGGGACAGGTCCTGTTCGTGATCGACCGCCAGCCGTACATCGTCGCGCTCGAGCAGGCCAAGGCCGCACTCGCGCAGGCCGAGGCCGGTCTGCAGCAGGCGGAGCGCGATCTGGCGCGCGTGCAACCGCTGTCCGAACTCAACGCCGTCAGCCAGCAGGAGCTTGATTCCGTGACCGCGCGCGAACGCGCCAGCCGCGCCGCGGTGCAGGCCGCGCGCGCGGCGGTCAAGACGGCCGACCTGAACCTGGACTACACGACGGTGACCGCGCCGGTGGACGGCGTCGTCGGCCGCGCGCAGTTCCGCGTCGGCGGTCTGGTCACGGCTTACCAGTCGCTGCTGACGACGCTGTACGACGTCGACCCGATGTACGTGAACTTCAGCGTCAGCGAGCGCCGCATGCTGGAGGTGCAGGAGCGCTTCGGCGTGCAGCCGCAGGATCATTACCGCGACAGCGACACCTTCCGCGTGGTGCTGGCCGACGGGTCCACGTACCAGCAGCCGGCGCGCCTGAACTTCATCGACGCCGCCGTCGACCGCGAGACCGGCACGCTGCCGATCCGCCTGGAAATCGCCAATCCCAACGGCCAGCTGCGCGCTGGCCAGTTCGCGCGCGTGATCGTCGCCGTCGACAAGCTCGACAAGGCCCTGCTGGTGCCGCAGCGCGCGGTGCAGGAACTGCAAGGCAAGACCTTCCTCTGGGTGCTGGACGCCGAGAACAAGGCACAGAACCGTGACGTGCGCATGGGCGCGCGCATCGGCGGCGACTGGCTGGTGGAGGAAGGGCTCGTGGCCGGCGAGCGTGTCGCGGTCGACAACCTGCAGCGCATGAAGCCGGGCACGCCGATCGACCCGCAGCCCGTCGCCGCCGCCGCGTCCGCACCGGCCGCCGCCACGCCGGCCGCGGGAGCCAAGCCGTGATCAGCCACTTCTTCATCGATCGTCCGATCTTCGCGACGGTCCTGGCGATCATTATTACGCTGTCCGGCGCGATCGCACTCACACAGCTGCCGATCGCGCGTTACCCGCCGATCACGCCGCCGTCGATTGTCGTCAGCACCACGTTCCCGGGTGCCGACGCGGCAACCGTGGAGCAGTCGGTCGCCGCGCCGATCGAACAGCAAGTCAACGGCGCGCCGAACATGCTGTTCATGAGCAGCAAGAGCGGCAATGACGGCTCCTACTCGTTGAACGTGACGTTCGAGGTCGGCACCAACCAGGATCTCGCCGCGGTCGAGGTGCAGAACCGCGTCGCGATCGCGCAGCGCAGCCTGCCGCAGGAAGTCGCTCGCCAGGGCGTGACGGTGATCAAGCGCCAGCCGCAGCCGCTGCTGTTCGTGGCGTTGCGCGCCACCGATCCGCGCTACGACTACCTGTTCCTGTCCAACTACTCGACGCTCAATATCTACGACGCGCTCGCCCGCATCCCGGGCGTCGGCCAGGTGACGGTGTTCGGTGCGCGCGACTACGGCATGCGCATCTGGCTCGATCCCGAGAAGATGGCGCGCCTCGGCGTGAGCACGCAGGACATCTCGCGCGTACTGCAGGAACAGAACGTCGTAGCTCCCGCCGGCACCATCGGCGCCGAGCCGGCGCCGCCCGGTCAACAGAAGATCTACCCGGTCAGCGTACGCGGCCGACTGAGCGAACCGGCCGAATACGAGGACATCGTCGTGCGCGCGCGCAACGACGGTTCGATCGTGAAGCTGCGCGACATCGCGCGGGTGGAACTGGCCGCCACCGACTACACGCGCTCCAGCCGTCTCAACGGTGAACCGGTGGCCAACATCGGCATCTTCCAGTCGGCCGACGCCAACGCGCTGGAAGTCGCGGCCGGCGTGCGCAAGGTGATGGAGGAGCTGTCACAGAGTTTCCCCGAGGGCATCACGTACTCGATCCCCTTCGACACCACGTTCTTCGTCTCGGAGTCGATGAACGAGGTGATCAAGACCCTGTTCGAGGCCGGACTGCTGGTGCTGCTGGTCGTGTTCGTGTTCCTCGAAAGCTGGCGCGCGACCTTGATCCCGATGCTGACGGTGCCGATCGCGCTGATCGGCTCGTTCAGTGTCTTCATCGCACTGGGATTCTCGATCAACACGCTGACCCTGTTTGCGATGATCCTGGCGATCGGCCTGGTCGTCGACGACGCGATCGTGGTCGTCGAGGCGATCACCGAGAAGATGGACTCGCACGGCCTGTCGCCGCGCGAAGCCACGCGCGCGGCGATGAAGGATGTCTCGGGTCCGGTCATTGCGATCGCGCTGGTGCTGAGCGCGGTGTTCGTGCCGGTGGCCTTCCTGCCGGGCCTGACCGGCGAGTTCTATCGCCAGTTCGCGCTGACGCTGTCGACGTCGGTGCTGATCTCGGCGCTGGTCGCACTGACGTTTACCCCGGCCCTGAGCACGCTGCTGCTGCGGCCGACCGCGGAATCGCATTGGCGCGGTCCGCTGGGCGTGTTCTTTGGCTGGTTCAACCGCGTGTTCAAGCGCGGCACCGAGCGCTACACCGAGTCGGTACAGCGCGGCATCCGCCGCTCCACGATCGGCCTGGTCGTGTTCCTCGCCGTGGTGCTGGCCACCGGCTGGCTCGTCGCCAAACGGCCTGGCGGCTTCGTGCCGGAGGAGGACCAGGGTTACCTGCTGACCGCGGTGACGCTGCCGCCGGGCTCGTCGATCCAGCGCACCGAGCAGGTGGTGGAGCGCTTCCGCCAGATCACCGCGGAGATGCCGGAGTTCGAGAGCACCATCGCGATCAACGGCATCTCGCTGCTCAGCGGCGTAGCGTCGCCGTCGACCGCGACGATGTTCCTAGTGCTGAAGCCCTGGAACGAGCGCGACATCAGTGCCCAGGAGGTGCTGCAGAAGCTGAACAAGGCGCTGCTGTCGATTCGCGACGCCGGCTTCATCGTCATCAACCCCGCAGCGATCCCGGGCATCGGCTCGGCCGGCGGCTTCGACTTCGTGCTGCAGGCCCGCGGCGGTGGCGACATCCCCAGCCTGACGTCAGTGATGCAGGATCTGATCTCGCGCGCGCAACAGCAGCCGGAACTGACGCGCGTGTTCACGCAGTTCAATCCGAACACGCCGCAGATCGAGTACGTGATCGACCGCGAACGCGCCAAGACGCTGGGGATTCCGATCTCCGACATCTTCTCGTCGTTGCAGACCTTCTTCGGCGGCAGCTACATCAACGATTTCAACCTGTTCGGCCGTACCTATCGCGTGACCGCGCAGGCGGAGGCCGCGGCGCGTGCGACGCCGGACGCAGTCAATCAGCTGTACGTGCGCTCGGCGGAAGGCGAGATGGTGCCGCTGTCCACGTTGGTCACGATCCGCACCAAGCAGACCGCGGATTACATCGAGCGCTTCAACGTGTTCCGCGCGGTGACGATCATGGGCGCGGCGGCACCGGGCGTCAGCTCCGGCGACGCGGCCGCAGCGATGGAGCGTGTCGCCGCCGACCTACCACCGGGCTATGGCTATGAGTGGGCCGGCGTGGTCTACCAGGAGAAACGTTCGGCCGGCCAGACGCCGTACATCTTCGCTGCGGCGGTGATCTTTGTGTTCCTCGTGCTCGCGGCGCTGTACGAGAGCTGGGCGGTGCCGTTCGCTGTGCTGCTGTCGATCCCGTTCGCGGTGTTCGGCGCTTTCCTGGCGCTGACGGTCCGCGGTTTTTCCAACGACATCTACGCGCAGATCGGGCTGGTGATGCTGGTGGGTCTGGCGGCGAAGAACGCGATCCTGATCGTGGAGTTCGCCAAGCTCGAGCATGAGCGCGGCCGGCCGTTGGTCGAGGCGGCCGTGGCCGGGGCGCGGCTGCGCCTGCGTCCGATCCTGATGACGTCGTTCGCCTTCATCCTCGGCGCGGTGCCGATGATGATCGCCAGCGGCGCGGGTGCGGCGGCACGGCAGGTTCTGGGGACGGTCGCGGTCTGGGGCATGTTCGGCGCCACGATCTTCGGCATCTTCCTGGTGCCGGTGTTCTACGTGCTGATCCAGGGCAGCGTCGAGCGCTGGCGCGCCCGGCGCGCGCCGAGGGTGGAGGCTCGGTCATGAGCCAGTCTTGCGTGTCCGCGCTGCTGGTACCGGCGCTGCTGCTGGCCGGCTGCGCCCTGGGCCCGGACTACGAGCGCCCGTCGCAGAACGTGCCGCCGCAGTATCGCGGCCAGGCACAGGCGGAGTCGGTGTCGCTGGGCGACGCCGACTGGCGCGCGGTCTACACGGAGCCGGTCTTGCAGACGCTGGTGGACGAGGCGCTGCGTGCGAATCTGGATCTGCGCATCGCGGCGGCGCGCGTCGAGCAGGCCGGCTTGCTGCTGGGCAGCGCGCGGCTCGCGCAGTGGCCGACGCTGGAGGGTACGGCGGCGATCAGCCGCGGGCAGACGTCGGCCTACGCGCAGTCGCCGGGCCAGCCGCGGATCGGCGAGCGCGGCACGGTCGGCGTCGACCTGTCCTGGGAACTGGATTTCTGGGGGCGGCTGCGTCGCCTGAGCGAATCGGCGCGCGCCGAGTATCTGGGCAGCCGGCACGCCGAGAGTGCCGTGCGCGTCGGCCTCGTCGCCAATGTTGCCAATGCGTATTACAGCCTCTGCGCGCTGGAGGAACGCTACACTGCGGCCAGCCGCAGTGTCGGCGCGCGCGAGGACTTCCTGAAGCTGACCCAGGCGCAATTGCAGCGTGGCGTGATCAGCGGGCTCGACGTCGCCAGTGCCGAGGCGCAACTCGCATCCGCGCAGGCGAGCGTGCACGACCTCGTGCGGCAGCGCGAGCAGACCGAGAACGCGCTGGGCGTCCTGCTCGCGCACCAGCCGCAGTCGCTGTCGCTGGGTGACTGCGCCAGTCCGGCCGGCGCGGGTGCCGGGTTGCCGTCGCGGCTGCTGGAACGGCGTCCGGACATCCTGCAATCCGAGCAGGCCCTGGTGTCGGCCAATGCGCGCATCGGCGCCGCCAAGGCGGCGCTGTTTCCCGACCTCTCGCTGACCGGGGCATTCGGTGCGTTGAGCACCAATGTCTCGCGCCTGCTCAGCGGTCCGGCGGAAACCTGGTCGGTCGGCGTGGACATGCTGCAGCCCTTGCTCGACGCGGACCGCAATCTCTACCAGGTCGACCTGGCCCGCGCCCGCACGCGCGAGGCCGTTTTGCAGTACGAGAAAACCGTGCGCACGGCGTTCCGCGAAGTGGCGGATGCGCTGGTCGCGCAGTCGCGCTCGCGCGAGATGCTGGTCGCGCAGCAGGCGCAGGTCGACGCCTTGAAGCGAGCCGAGGAGATCGCACGGGCGCGCTATCGCGCCGGTTATTCCTCGTACTTCGACGTGATCAACGCCGACCGCGACCTGTTCGCCGCCGAGCAGGCACTGGCGCAGGCACGCCTGGGCGCGCAGCTGGCCGTCGTGGACCTGTATCGCGCCTTGGGTGGCGGCTGGTCGACCTCCGAGGTCACCGCCGAAGCGACGTCGCCCGCGCCCTGAGCGCGGGCGCAGCGTTCTAGGGCGCCACCGGCCGAAAGATCGACAGGACGTTGCCGATCGGCGAGAGGGTGTCGCCGAGGATGCCCTTTTCGGTGACCAGGAGGTCGGTCGTCGCAAATAGCGGGGGCCGGCCGATGCGCACCTGTGACGGAAAACTGAAGCCGAGCAGGCGCGTGTGCTGCAGACGCTCGCCCTCGGGGCTGTACAGCGCGATCTGGCCGTTGCCGAACGAGGCCACCAGTAGGTGGTCGTCGACCAGGCTGAAGTCGTCGGGCAGGCCAAGGAAGCTCAGCAGTTGCCGGGCTTCGCCGGCGCTGCCGTCCGCGTTGATGGCCACGGTGCGGATCTCGCCCAGGCCGCCCAGCCCGGTGTTGCTGACGTACAGCGTGCGGCCGCGGCGCTGCACGCCGTTGGGACCGAGCAGGCCGCTGCGGAACCAGTCGGCCTGGGAGACGACGCGGAACGGATCGGCCGGGTCGAAGTCCAGGCGCACGATCTTCGGGTCGGGCAGCGCGGTCGTCGCGACCGGACCGTTGGCGGCGTACAGCTCGCCGTCGGGTCCGTCGACGAGGCCATTGGGCGCGCCGAGACCGTAGTCGTGGATCGCCTGCAGGCGCGGCTGCGCCGTCAGCCGCGCGGCGTACAGCTGTCCGTCGAAGCAGTTGGCGTACAGGATGTCACCACGCAGCGCGAGGCCCGTGAAGTTGCAGCTGCCTTCGTAGATCGGCGTGGCGACGAAGCCGCTGCCCGACGCCATGATCTCGAAGACATTGGTGCCGCCAGAGACGAACAGGCGGCCGGCCGGCGTGAACAGCAGGTTCTCGGCATCCGGAATCGTCAGCAGCACGCTCTTGCTGCCGCAGTCGTCGCTGACGCAGAGCGCGGTTGGCGAGACCGGCGTGGCAGCTTCGTCCTCGCCGTCGTCGCCGCAGGCGCCGAGCAGCAGCGCCAGGCCGGCGGCCAGCAGGCTCCGCGTCAGCGCGGAAGGCATCAGAGCATCTCGACCGCGAGCGCCACGGCTTCGCCGCCGCCGATGCACAGCGTGGCAACCCCTTTCTTGCCGCCGGTCTTCTTCAGCGCGCCGATCAAGGTGGCCAGGATGCGCGCGCCGGAGGCGCCGATCGGGTGACCCAGCGCGCAGGCGCCGCCGTGGATGTTGACCTTGTCGTGCGGCAGGTCGTGTTCCTTCATCGCCGCCATCGTGACGACCGCGAAGGCCTCGTTGATCTCCCACAGATCGACGTCCTGCTTGTTCCAGCCGGCCTTGTTCAGCACCTCGGCGATCGCCGTCACCGGCGCGATCGTGAACTCCGCCGGCAGGCGCGAGTGGCTGGCGTGCGCGACGATCCTGGCGATCGGCTTGACGCCGCGCTTGGCGGCTTCCGACTGCGCCATCAGCACCAGCGCCGCGGCGCCGTCGGAGATCGAGCTGGCGTTGGCGGCCGTGATCGTGCCGTCCTTCTTGAACGCGGGCTTCAAGGTCGGGATCTTGTCCGGCTTGCCCTTGGCGGGCTGCTCGTCCTTGGCGATCTTCTCGATGCCGGCCTTGCCCGCGACTTCCAGTGCGACGATCTCGAAGTCGAAGCTACCGTCGTCGCCGGCCTTCTTGGCGCGGTTCAGCGACTCGATCGCATAGGCGTCCTGCTGCTCGCGCGTGAAGCCGTATTTCTCCACCGTGCGTTCGGCGAACACGCCCATCGGCGTGCGCTTCTCGTAGGCGTCCTCGAGGCCGTCGAGCGCGGTGTGGTCGAGGATCTCGCCGTGGCCGTAGCGGTAGCCGCTGCGTGCCTTGGCGAGCAGGTAGGGGGCGTTGGTCATGCTCTCCATGCCGCCGGCGACGACGACGGTGGTGCTGCCGGACTTGATCAGGTCATGGCCGAGCATCACGGCCTTGAGGCCCGAGCCGCACATCTTGTTGATCGTCAGCGCGCCCGCGCCGTCGGCGAGGCCCGCACCGCGCGCCGCCTGGCGCGCCGGCGCCTGGCCCTGACCGGCCGGCAGGCAGTTGCCCATGATCACGTCGTCGACGTCGCCGGCTTTCAGCCCCGAGCGCTCGACCGCGGCCTTGATCGCCGCGGCACCGAGCTGGTTCGCGGAGAAGCCGGAGAGCATGCCCTGCAGGCCGCCCATGGGGGTGCGTGCAACACCGGTGATGACGATGGGGTCGTTCGAAGCCATGAGAGATACCTGGACAGTAGGGGATAGGGATTCGGAAACAGATGCACATTCTAACGAGCGACGCGCCCCCGCGATCATTTCAGCGTCCTCCTTGCATCCAAGGCACGGCCGCAGACGTAAGGATGGCCAGTGTCCGCGATATTCGATGGACCCACCGCAGGGGAGTTTGCTCAATGTTCACAGTCAAGCCTATCGTGGTCGCCAGCCTCGTTGCTGCAGGCGGCCTTGTTTCGGGTCTCGCACAGGCTTCCAGCCACCGCGAAGCACCCTTCATCACCACCGCGCCGAAGGTGGATGGCACCGATTTCTACATGTTCCGCAGTTACGAGCCCGGCAAGGCCGACACGGTCACGTTGATTGCCAACTACCTGCCGCTGCAGGACGCCTACGGCGGCCCGAACTACTTTTCGTTGGATCCCAACGCGCTGTATGAGATCCATATCGACAACACGCGCGACGGTGTCGAGGACATCACGTTCCAGTTCCGCTTCAGCACGCTGATCAAGGGGCTCGCGGTGAACGCCGGCAACGTGATGGTGCCGGTACCGCTGGCCAATATCGGCCCGATTTCGCCTGGCAACAGCGGCGCGCAAAACATCATTGAGAGCTACACCGTTGATGTCGTGCGCGGCGATCGCCGCACGGGGTCCCGCATGCCGGTGCTCGGCGCCGGCGGGGCTCGCTCGCTGGGCAAGCCGATCGACAACATCGGCAACAAGTCGATTCCCGACTACCCCGGCTACGCCAACAGCTTCATCCAGACTGTCAGCATCCCGGGGTGCAGTGGTCAGGCACGGGTGTTTGTCGGTCAGCGTCGTGAGGGCTTTGTCGTCAACCTCGGCGAAACCTTCGATCTCGTCAATATCGCAGTGCCGGTCGAAGAGCTCGGCGGCGGTGAGGCGGTGCGTAGCTTCGAGCAGAACACGATCGACGACAAGAATGTGACGTCGCTGGCGCTGGAAGTGCCGGTCTCCTGCCTGACGGCCGGCAATGACCCGATCATCGGCGGCTGGACCACGGCCAGCCTGAGACAGGCGCGCGTCGTCAACCCGCAGCCGCAGCAGCGCATTGACGGCAGCCCCGCCGGCAATACCGGTGCCGCGCTGGAAGGGGGTGCCTGGTCGCAGGTCTCGCGTCTCGGCTCGCCGCTGGTGAACGAGGTCGTGATCGGTCTGCCGGACAAGGACCTGTTCAATGCCACCGAGCCGAAGGACGACGCTGCGCGCTTTGCGACCTACGTCTTCAACCCGACGCTGCCGGAGCTGCTCGAAATCCTGTTCGGTGCGGCGGGTGTCAAGGCGCCGGACGTGTTCCCGCGTACGGACCTGGTAGCGACGTTCCTTACGGGTATCGATGGTGTTACCAAGGTGGCGGGCACCTCAGTCACGCCTTCGGAAATGCTGCGGCTCAACACCAGCCTTCCGGTGACACCGCGCGCCTCGCAGAACGATCTGGGCGTGCTCGGCGGTGATCTGGCCGGTTTCCCGAATGGTCGTCGGCCGGTGGACGACGTGGTCGATATCGCGCTGCGGGCTGCCATGGGCGTGCTGATTCCGGCCGGCACTGACATGCCGTCACAGGCCTCACGCAACCTCAAGTACACCGATGGTGCGCGCCCGAATCCGGACGATTATCTGGCGGTGTTCCCGTACCTCAACCATCCGATCCCGGGCTCGCCCAGCTCGGGCGTGGCGTCGGCGAGGTAAGGCCCATGCGCACGCTCCGGTGGTTCCTGGTGGTGATGGTGAGTGCGGTCTCGTTGTTCGTCGCCGGTTGCGATGACAACGACCCGCCGCGCCCCGACTCGACGACGCAGGCGGTGTTGGATCTGGCCAGCCAGACGTCGGAGACGGCCGAACCCTTTGCCGTCAACAACGGCGCATTTGTCTTCAACGACACGTCGGAGACGTCCGAAGCTGCTGCGATCAATCGCTAGCCGCACACGCGCTATCTCGATCATGTCGTGCTTCAGTCGCAGTGCCTGCCCCCGCCTCGTGCGGGGGCTTTTTCTTGTGGTGGGTGCCGTGGCCGCGGGTCTGTGTGCGACGGGCTATGCGCAGGCAGCCCCCTATCGACCGGCCGATCCGGCCGAGGTCCTGGAGCGCTTGCCGGTCAGTACCGCGCCCCGGTCGCTGCAAGGTCGCCGCCTGTCGGCGGATCAGGCTGCGGAGCTGGCACGGGTCTTCATCGAGCGGGGACGCAGCAGCGGCGATCCGCGTGAGCTGGGCTACGCCCAGGGCGTGTTAGCCCCCTGGTGGTCGGCAGCTGACGCGCCGGATCGCGTGCTGCTGCTGCGCGCAACACTCCGACAGGCGCGGCATGATTTCGACGGTGCGCTGGCGGATCTCGCGCGCTTGCTGGCGCGGCGTCCGGAGGACGCCCAGGCCTGGCTCACGCAGGCGACGGTGCTGCGCGTGCTGGGACGCTATGACGAAGCCCGTCGTTCGTGCGCCGAACTGAAGGGTCGTACCGAGCCCTTCATCGCCGCACTTTGTGCGGCTGCAGTGCAAGGGCTCCACGGCGAGGCGACGCAGGCCAGCGCTGCGCTGGAGGCGTTGGCGCCGGCGCTGAGCGGGCAGTCCCCCAGCGTCGCCGCCTGGTACTACGCCGAGCGTGCCGAACTCGCCGAGCGACTGGGTCAGCGCGTCGTCGCGGAGCGCTGGTATCGACAGGCGCTGATCCAGGTGCCGGACGATCACGGGCTGCGCGCGGCGTATGCCGACCTGCTGCTGGATGACCGGCGGGCGCCAGAGGTGCTCGCCTTGATCGACGCCGACGTGACGGCGGAAGCGCTGATGCTGCGTCGTGCGCTGGCCCTTCAGGCGCTCGGCGATCCGCAATTCGCTGCGCTGGATCTGCGTATTCGCGACAACTTTGACGCGGCGCGGCGCCGGGGTGAGCCCCTTCATCTGCGTGAAGAAGCGCGGTATGCCCTGGCGCGAGGCGAGACGGCATTGGCCCTGACGCTGGCCCGGCAGAACTGGGCCGTGCAGCACGAGCCCTGGGACGCCCGCCTGCTGCTCGCCGCCGCCATGGCCGCAGGCCAGCCGCAGGCCGCTTCGGCGGTGCGCGATTGGCTGAGAGCGACCGGGCTTCAGGACGCCCGCCTGACGCATGCGGGAGGTGCGCCATGAAGCATCGGGGCCTCATGATGCTGGTCCTGTGGGTGCTGAGCGGATTGATTGCGCTGCCGGCGCAGGCGCACCGGCCCAGTGACGCCTATCTGTCGCTCCGCGTCGACGACACGCGGCTGCATGGCCAGTGGGAGATCGCGCTGCGCGACTTGCCGGCGCTGGTGGATCTCGATGCGGACCGTAATCGCGAGCTGACGTGGGGCGAACTGAGTGCTGCGCAGCCCGCACTGGCTGCGGTGCTGCAGGCGCATCTGGCGCTCCGCGCAGACGGCCGGCCGTGCCCGCTCACGATCGGCGATCTGCTGGTCCATTCGCGCGTGGATGGCCGGTATGCCTGGTTCGCCCTCGAAGCGGATTGCATGCGGGCACCAGCGACCCTGGAGATCGACTATCGGCTGCTGTTCGATGTGGACCCGACCCACCGGGGCATTCTGGTGCTGACCGCGGGGGCCACCGCGCACAGCGCCGTGCTCGACCCGCAAGCCGAGCCCCGCCGTTTCGATCTGGCGAGGCCCTCGGCGTGGCGCGCGTTCCTTGATTACACGGTTGAGGGCGTGCGCCACATCTGGATTGGCTACGACCACATCCTGTTCCTGCTCGCCCTGCTGCTGCCGGCCGTGCTCCGCTACGAGCGCGGTCGCTGGTCGGCCGTTGATCGGCTGCGCCCGGCGCTGTGGAATGTCTTCGGGGTCGTGACTGCGTTCACGCTGGCGCATTCGGTCACCTTGACGCTGGCTGCGCTGGAATGGGTGCGCCTGCCGATTGCCTGGGTCGAAATGGCCATCGCCCTTTCGGTGTTGCTGGCGGCACTCAACAACCTGCGGCCGGTCGTATTGCGTACGCGTTGGATGGTGGCCTTCGGCTTTGGCCTGATCCACGGCTTCGGCTTTGCCTCGGTACTGGGCGAATTGGGATTGCCGGAGGGCGCGCGGCTGATCGCACTGGTCGCCTTCAATGTCGGCGTGGAACTCGGTCAGATAGCCATTGTGCTGGTCGCTGTCCCGGCGGCTTACGCGCTGCGGCGCACCCGCTTTTACCAAGTGAGCCTGCGGATCGGGGGCTCGGTGGCCGTGGCGCTGCTCGCGCTGCTCTGGATTGCGCAGCGCGGAGGCTGGGTGCAGTAGCCACCGCGTCGCGATGCGAGGGACGCCCTGCGGTCGCGGCGCTATCGATGAGTGTGCGAATGGCTGTGGCGGTGCCCGTGTGGGAGCGGCGATTCGTCAGGAATCAGATGGACGTGACCGTGGTGCACGCCACGCTGGGCGATCAACGCATCGCATTGTGCGCGGACTTCGGCGGTGTGGCCTCGCAGGATCGACACCTCCAGGCAGCGGTCGGCGTCCAGGTGCACATGCAGCGCAGAGACGGAGAGCTCATGGTGATGGTGGTGGCTGCGGTTCAGCCGGCTGGCCAGTTCCCGCTCCTCATGGCCGTAGACATAGCTGACCGCCGCCACGCAGTGGCTGCCCGGATCGCGGCCCAGTGCCTCCGAACCGAGACGCTCCCGCACCAGATCGCGAATCGCTTCGGAGCGATTGGCATAGCCGTGCTGTTCGATCCAGCGTTCGAAGCGCTCCGACAACTCGTCGTCCAGCGAAATGGTGTGGCGCTGCATGGGATTCTGACCTCAGAGGTGAAGTCCGGCGGGCCTGATGGGCCGGATACGGACGTGAAGACGCATCCAGAGCCCCACAACGTGCGTATGATGATTTTATAAATCTTCATACAACTGGTTTCGTCTGCAGGGAGGAACACATCATGAAGCGAGTAAGCCCATGGATTCCACTGGGCGTGGCGCTTGCGTCACTGATACCGACGGTGGTCGGGGCGGGCGGGCTGCCCAGTGTGCAGCTGGATCCGATCGAGGTGGTTGGCGACCGCCGGCTCGAGGACGCGCCCAGCGCGGCGACCGAGGGGTATGTCACCCAGGCGCAGCTCGAGCAGCGACCGATCAGTCGCGCGGGTGAACTGCTGGAGTTTGCACCCGGCGTGATCGTGACCCAGCACAGTGGCGAGGGCAAAGCCAATCAGTATTTCCTGCGTGGCTTCAATCTTGATCACGGCACGGATTTCTACACGGAGGTTGATGGACTGCCGGTCAACATGCGCAGCCATGGCCACGGTCAAGGCTATGCGGATATCAACTTCATCATTCCCGAACTGATCGGGGAACTGGAGTATCGCAAGGGCCCGTACTTCGCGGAGGTGGGCGACTTTGCCGCGGCGGGCTCGGCGAACCTGCGCTATGTCGACGAACTGCCGAAGCATGTGGCCCGCGTCACCCTCGGCGAGTTCGGGTACCGGAATGCGCTGCTGGCCGGGTCGCCGCAGGTCGCGGGTGGCACTTTGCTGCTGGGCGGCGAGATGACGCGCTATGACGGCCCGTATGACCTAGAACAGGATGCCAAGATCTTCAAAGGCATCGCACGCTACAACCGGGGCACAGATCGCGAGGGATTCACGGTCTCGCTTGCCGGTTACGAGATCGAATACCTCGCGCCTGACCAGATCCCGTTACGGGCCGTGCAGAGTGGTCAGATTGACGAGCTGGGGTTCATCGATCCGACTGACGGCGGCGACGTGCACCGCTACAGCCTCAACGCCGAATGGCGCGGGGTGGCCGCCGGAGGCCAGTGGACGCTGCAGACCTACGCGCTCGATTACCAGATGGATCTGTATTCAAATTTCACCTACTTCTTCACCGATCCCACCGATGCCGATGCGCTGCCCGATGATCAATTCGAGCAGTTCGACGACCGCCAAGTTTATGGCTTCAATGCCAAGGGCTACTGGCTGCTGCCGACGACCTTGCCGATCGACCTGGAAGCCGGTGTGCAGGTGCGCCACGACGATATCGACACCGTCGGGCTCTATCTGACCCAGCAACGCCAACGCAATGAAACCGTTCGCGAGGACGCGGTCAAGGAATCCAGTGTCGGGCTCTACCTCACCAGTACCCAGCAATGGACCCGGTGGTTGCGCACCGTGACCGGCGCACGTCTGGATTTCTACGAGTTCGAGGTGGACAGTGATCTGCCGCAGAATTCTGGCGAGGCCAGCGACGATCTCGTGTCGCCCAAGCTCGCCGTGATCCTGGGGCCTTGGAACCGGACCGAGTTCTACGTGAATTACGGCGAAGGGTTTCACAGCAATGACGCACGCGGCACCACCTTGACCGTCGATCCGACCACGGACCCGCTGGCGCCCGCCGACGCGGTGACGCCGCTGGTGAAAATCAGGGGTGGCGAGATCGGCGTCAACAGCAAGATCCTCAGCGACGTCACGGTGTCGGCCTCATTGTGGTATCTCGACTCCGACTCCGAGCTGGTCTACATCGGCGATGCCGGCAACAGCGAAGCCGGACCGCCGAGCGACCGCAATGGCATCGAGCTGTCGGTGTACTACGCGCCGCGGCCCTGGCTGATCGTCGATGCCGACTACGCATACTCCCGCGGCCGGCTGCAGGTGCCAGCCGGCGAGGGCGACCGAATTCCGAACTCGATCGAGGATGTGTTCTCGCTGGGCCTCACGATCCCGGAGACGCGAAACTGGAGCGCCGGATTGCGTCTGCGCTACTTGGGTTCAGGCCCGCTGATCGAAGACAACAGTGCCCGCTCGAAGTCGACGATGGTGGTCAACACGCAGCTGGGCTATCGCTTCCTGCCATCGATGACGGCGACGGTGGCCGTGCTCAACTTGTTCGACAGCAGCGACAACGACATTACCTACTTCTACGAATCACGCCTGCCCGGCGAGCCCGCCGAGGGCGTCGCTGACTTCCACTTCCACCCGGTGGAGCCGCGTGCGGTCCGGCTGACGCTGGCTGCGGAGTTCTAGGCGTCGCACGATCGCCCGGATCCTGCGGGCTACAATGGCTTTCCGGAGTTTTGCGGAAAGCCAATATGGCGTTGCTCACTTATGCCGAACTCGATGCGCAGGAAGTCGTCAGCGATCGCCATGACGCGGCCCGCCGACGATGGGCGACCACCTGCTATGCGCTTGACGACGGCATCAATACCAAGGACAGCATCGATCGTCAGAGTGAAGGTCCCGCCATCAATACGGGCGGGGTCGAGGCGCATCGGCAGCGCGTCGGCCGCCCGCTGACGGACCTCTTCGGACGCGCGCAGCGCGAGCATCGACCGACGGGTGCCGTTGCCGACCCGCGGACTGAGGCGATCGTCCGTGATTGAGCACACGTCTGACGTTGAGTCCCTGGTGGCGCAGGTTGCCGAGCGACTGCTGGCATACGGTCAGTGGCTGGCCACCGCCGAGTCGTGCACGGGCGGTCTCATCGCCAAACTGCTGACCGATCGCGCGGGCTCGTCCGCCTGGTTCGAGCGCGGTCTGGTCAGCTACTCGAACGCGGCCAAGCAGGCCCTGCTGGGGGTCCCCGCTGCGATCATCGATACTCAGGGCGCGGTCAGCGAGGCAACGGTCCGCGCCATGGCGCAGGGACTTCGCGCCCATGCACCGGTGCAGTGGGGCATCGCCGTAACGGGTATTGCCGGACCGGGCGGTGGTTCGATGGACAAGCCGGTGGGGACGGTGTGGCTCGCCTGGATCGACCCGCAGCATCACGTCACTGCGGTGTGCCGGCACTATGCGGGCGACCGCAACGCAGTGCGGCAGCAGACCGCCCGCGATGCGCTGGCAGGCCTGCTGGAGCGTCTCGATGCCGCCGGCTGACTCGAATCGCCTGTTCTTTGCGCTGTGGCCCGGCGACATCGTGCGGGAGGCCAGCCATCAGGCGGCGAGGGATCTGAAACTGCGCATGCAGCCCTCGGGCTATCTGAGCAGCCCCGCGCGTTATCACATCACGCTGCTGTTTCTCGGCGACCAGGTGCCTGCGGACAAGGAAGCGGCGGCGCTGCAGGCGGCCACCACCGTGCGGGCTGCTCCTTTCGAACTGCGACTGGATCACGCCGGCAGCTTCCGCAACCCGCGACAGGTGCCGTGGTGGCTGGGCGCGCGCGAAATGCCGTCGGGCTTACAGGTGCTGTACGAACGCCTGCGCGAGGCCCTGGGACGTGCGGGAGTGCCCCCCGAGCGCATGCGGTTTGTGCCGCATCTGACCATCCTGCGGGATCAAAAGATGATTCTGCCGACGACGGCCATCAAGCCGATTGCCTGGTCGGTGGACGAGTTCGTGTTGATCCGCAGCCATGTCGAGCGGCAGCCGGCGGAATATGAACTGCTGGGGCGCTGGCCGCTGACGGCGGCTCCTGAGCCTGATCCGGCGGCTCAGCTCAATCTCTGGGGCTGAGGCGGTTCTCAGCGTGGTGCGCCGGCGCGCAGCAGGCCGCCCATGACACCGGCAATGCGAAAGCCCGGACCGTCCTGATCATCACCGTCACGCGCGAGATCGATCACGATCGGCTCGTAGTGCGGATTCTCTGCCCTCAGGGTCACGGTGGTGCCCTGACGGTGATAGCGCTTGAGCGTGATCGTCTCGTAGCCGGTCCGCGTATCGAGCAGGCAGGCCGCCACGATCTGACCATTGTCCGCGCTGGATTGGGCATGGATACCGACCAGATCGCCCGAGAGGATGCCGGCATCGATCATCGAATCGCCCTGGACACGATGCAGGAAGTCGGCCCTCGGTGAGAACAGCGCCGGATCAAGGTTGAGCCAATGCTCTGCATGCTCCGGGGCCGTGATAGGTGCGCCGGCGGCGATTCGGCCCAGCACCGGCAGGCCTTCCGGCGGGGCCTCGACATCGGCGAGCAGGCGAATGGCGCGAGCGCCGTTTGGCGACATTTCGATATGGCCCTTCTTCTCCAATGCCAGCAGGTGGTCTCGCGCCGCGTTCTGCGCGAAGCCGAAGTGCAGGGCGATATCGCGCTGGGACGGCGGGTAGCCGTCATTGCGCACCGTGCGCTGGATGAACTGCAGGATTTCGGCTTGTCGGGGCGTCAGGGTGGCCATGGGCTTGCATTCCGTAAAAACGGGGAGTACTGTTCATCTGACAAGTACCTATCATTTGAACAGTCGTCAGGTGAACAGTATATGAGCCACGCCACTGCCGCAAGCCGTTTTGCCCCCTCCCGTCGTCGCGGTCGCGGTGCGCCCGCCACCATGGCCGTCGATGCCCGCTATCGCAATGCCGTCGTGCGGCGCCCGCAGCGCGCCCGGCCATTGCAGGAGCTGGAGCCGGATCCCTGGCCCAACTGGCTGATTCCCTCCGCCCTGATGGCGGTCATGGCCTCGATGAGTGCCTACCATTTCGACGCGCTGCTCGCTGCGCTGCGCTCCGTGATCTAGCGGTGAACGACCATGGCCCATGACGAGCTCCCGAAGTCCGAAAGTCCGAAGTCCCGGCGCAGTGCTGTGGGACAATCCAGTACCCATCTGCCGGATGACGAAAGCCCGCGCGCCCAGGCTCAGGTTTTGAGCTTTGCCGCTGCCAAGATGGGCTCATCCCGCAACGAGACATCAACCGAGAGAGTCATGGACGAGAACCGCAAGAAAGCCCTGGAAGCCGCGCTGTCGCAGATCGAACGTCAGTTCGGCAAGGGCGCCATCATGAAGATGGGTCCCGGCAATGAGGCGCCGGATGTGGAAGTGATCTCCACCGGATCGCTGGCGCTGGACTCGGCGCTGGGCATCGGCGGCCTGCCGCGCGGTCGCGTGGTCGAGATCTACGGCCCGGAGTCCTCGGGCAAAACCACGCTGACCCTGCATGCGGTGGCCGAATGCCAGAAGGCCGGCGGCGTCGCGGCCTTCATCGATGCCGAGCATGCACTGGATGTGCGCTATGCGGCGAAGCTGGGGGTCAAGGTCGAGGACCTGGTCATCTCGCAGCCGGATACCGGCGAACAGGCCCTGGAAATCTGCGACATGCTGGTGCGCTCCAACAGTGTCGACATCATCGTGATCGACTCGGTGGCGGCGCTGGTGCCGAAGGCGGAAATCGAAGGGGAGATGGGCGACAGCAGCGTCGGTGTGCAGGCACGTCTGATGTCGCAGGCGCTGCGCAAGCTGACGGGCAATATTTCGCGGTCCAAGTGCATGGTGGTCTTCATCAACCAGATCCGCATGAAGATCGGTGTCATGTACGGGTCGCCGGAAACCACCACGGGCGGTAACGCGCTGAAGTTCTATGCCTCGGTCCGCCTCGATATCCGTCGTACCGGCGCGATCAAGAAAGGCGAGGAAGTGGTCGGCAACGAAACCCGCGTCAAGATCGTCAAGAACAAGATGGCCCCGCCATTTCGCGAAGCGCATTTTGAAATCCTCTACAACGAAGGGATTTCCAAGCTGGGCGAGCTGATCGATATCGGCGTCGAGCACGGAATCGTCGACAAGTCCGGTGCCTGGTTCGCGTACAAGGGCGACAAAATTGGCCAGGGCAAGGACAACGCGCGCAACTTCCTGCGGGAGAACGTCGAGATTGCGGCCGAGATCGAGGCTGCAATCCGTGCCAAGCTGAATCCTCCGCGGGTTGTGGTGAATGCCGCCGCGGGCGCGGAAAAGTAAGGAGCCAACGGCTGCCGGGGCGCGGGAGACCGCGCTCCGGGCGCTGTCGCGTCGCGAACATACGGCTTTTGAGTTGCAGCACAAGCTGGCGCGTCGCGGACATGATGCGGCGACCGTTGAGGACGTCATCGGTCACCTGGCGGCCTCTGGCTGGCAGTCGGATATCCGGTATGCCGAGATGTTGGTGCGCAATCGTGCGTCGCAGGGCTACGGCCCGCTGCGCATCGAGCACGACCTGTTCCAGGCCGGAGTGGCAGACGCGATGATCCGCAGCGCGATGGCCCAGGCGGGGATCGACTGGGCCGAGTGCTGTGCGCAGTTGCATCGGCGGCGCTTCAAGCGGGTTCCAGACGGACCGGCCGAGTGGCAGAAGCAGTATCGCTATCTGACGGCCCATGGATTTACAGCCGAGCAGGTGCGTCGGGCGCTCAAGTCGGCGCCGGGCGAAGACGATTTGCCGTAGGCTCAGCGGCGATTCAGTCGCCGGCCCCGACCATGATGCATCGTGGGGGATGCCCAGCCTCCGGAGACGAGCCCACCGATGACCACGCTTCACGTTCGACACCGGACGGTGTATCGCTATGCCAGACCTGTGACGTTCGGCGAGCACCGGCTGATGTGCCGTCCCCATGATAGCCATGACCTGAGGCTGCTGGAGACCTCCCTGACCATCACACCGGCGGCCCAGGTGCGCTGGTTGCATGACGTGTTCGGCAACTCGGTGGCGATCGCCACTTTCTCCCAGATGGCCAGCGAGCTGGTGTTCGATTCGTCGTTTCGTGCCGAGCATTACCCGGCCAAATCCCATGAGCAGGTGCTGGAGTCCTACGCCCGCAAGCTGCCTTTCAGCTACGCCGCGGAGGAGGTGCCGGATATCGGGCGCGCCATGGAGCGCCACTATCCGGATCCCCAGCATCGGGTCGACCGTTGGGCCGATGCGCTGGTCGCCGCTGATCCCGGGCAGACGCCGCTGGAGTTGCTGACGCGGATGGCACGGACGATCAAGCGCGAATTCCGCTACCAGGGCCGCGAAGAGATGGGCACGCAAACGCCGCTGGAAACCCTGGACCTGGGCAGTGGCAGCTGCCGCGATTTCGCGCTGTTCATGATGGAGGCTGCGCGAAGCCTGGGAATGGCGGCGCGATTCGTATCCGGATATCTCTACGATCAGAAACTGCTGTCGGCGGGGGCAGGCATGGTCGGCGGCGGAGCCACCCACGCCTGGATGCAGGTGTATCTGCCGGGTGCTGGCTGGGTGGAGTTCGACCCGACCAATGCGTTGGTCGGCGGCCTCAACCTGATCCGGGTGGCGGTGGCACGGGACGCGGCGCAGGCCGCGCCGCTGGGAGGCAGCTTCATCGGCGCTCCTGCCGATTATCTGGGCATGCGGGTCGAGGTTCAGGTGGCGACCGGCTGATCTGCGGAGTCGGCGGCGTCGCCGGAAAGGTCACTGCTATGGCGGGGGGGCGTGCGCTTGGCTACCATAGCGCCCCTTTTCGTCTGCACAACGCAGCCAAGCCCATGAACAGCAACGAGTTGCGCGCCAGCTTCCTGGAATTCTTCCGGAGCAAGGGCCACGCCGTCGTGCCCTCGTCGCCGCTGGTGCCGGGCAATGACCCGACCCTGCTGTTCACGAACGCCGGCATGGTGCAGTTCAAGGATGTGTTCACCGGCCATGACAAGCGTCCCTACACGCGTGCGGCCAGCAGCCAGAAGTGCGTGCGCGCGGGCGGTAAGCACAACGACCTGGAAAACGTCGGTTACACCGCGCGTCACCACACCTTCTTTGAAATGCTGGGTAATTTCAGCTTCGGCGATTACTTCAAGAAGGACGCAATTCACTACGCGTGGGAATTCATCACCGGCAAGGACTGGCTGGGCATCGACAAGAACCGTCTGCTGGTCACCGTGTATCACACGGACGACGAGGCGTACGCCATCTGGAACCAGGACATCGGCCTGCCACCCGAGCGCATCGTGCGCATCGGCGACAACAAGGGCGCAAAGTACGCGTCCGACAATTTCTGGGCCATGGGTGACACCGGTCCTTGCGGTCCATGCACCGAAATTTTCTACGACCATGATCCGGATGGCAGCAAAGGCATCTGGGGCGGACCGCCGGGGTCGAAGGAAGAGGACGGTGATCGCTGGATCGAAATCTGGAACGTGGTGTTCATGCAGTTCGAGCGCGGCGCAGATGGCACGATGACGAACCTGCCTGCTCCTTCCGTTGATACCGGGATGGGGCTCGAGCGCATCAGCGCGCTGATGCAGGGCAAGCATGACAACTACGAGACCGACACCTTCCGTCACCTGGTGACGGCAGTCGCCAGGCTCGCCGGCCAGCAGCCGTACGAGAACGCTTCGCAGAAGGTCATCGCCGACCACATCCGCGCAACCAGTTTCCTGATCACCGACGGCGTGCTGCCGTCGAATGAAGGCCGCGGCTACGTCCTGCGTCGCATCATGCGCCGCGCGATCCGTCACGGTTACAAGCTCGGGATTTCCGAGCCATTCTTCTGGAAGCTGGTGGCGCCGCTGGCCGAGATCATGGGCGCCGCCTACCCGGAACTGAATGACAAGCGTGCGCAGATCGAAAAAGCGATTCGCAGCGAAGAGGACAGCTTTGCGATCACGCTCGACAAGGGCATGAAGCTGCTCGACGAGGCCATCGGCAAGCTCAAGGATGACGTCATTCCAGGCGATGTCGTGTTCAAGCTATACGACACGTACGGCTTCCCGCTGGATCTGACGGCCGACATCGCGCGCGAGCGCAAGCTTCGGCTCGACGAAGCAGGCTATGACAGCGAGATGGAAGCGCAGCGACAGCGCGCGCGCGCCGCCAGCAGTTTCAAGACTGGCGCGACGCTCGCCTACGACGGTGCTGACACCTGCTTCATCGGGTATGGCCGTCTCAGCGCGGAGGCCAAGGTCCTTGCGCTGTACCGCGATGGCCAGCCAGTGACGGCGCTCGATGCCGGAGACAGCGGCGTAGTGGTGCTTGACAGCACGCCGTTCTATGCCGAGTCCGGCGGACAGGTCGGAGACCAGGGACGCATCGGCGGCTTCGAGGTTGCCGATACGCAGAAGGTCAAGGGTAGCGTCTTCGGGCATCACGGCGCACAGAAGAGTGGCACGCTGAAACTGGGTGATGTGGTGAAGGCAGAGGTCACCGAGAGCGTTCGTCGTGCGACGATGCGCAATCACTCGGCGACGCATCTGCTGCACCGCGCGTTGCGCGATGTCCTCGGCGCGCATGTGGCGCAGAAGGGCTCGCTGGTTGATGCCAGCCGGACGCGGTTTGACTTCGCCCACACGCAACCGATGACCCCGGCCGAGATCGCCGAGGTCGAGGATCGCGTCAATCGTGCGGTGCTGGCGAATGCCGTCGTGGCGGCGGACGTCATGAAGTACGACGACGCGATCAAGTCCGGTGCGATGGCACTGTTCGGCGAGAAGTACGGCGACGAAGTGCGCGTGCTGTCGATGGGCGAGTTTTCCACTGAACTGTGTGGCGGTACCCATGTTTCGCGCACCGGTGACATCGGTTTGTTCAAGATCATCTCGGAGGGCGGGGTGGCCGCCGGTGTGCGCCGCGTCGAGGCGGTGACGGGCGAAAATGCGCTGGCCCATCTTCGAGATCTGGACGGGCGTCTCAAGCGCGCTGCGGATCTGCTGCGTGCGGGCAAGGACGATCTCAACGACAAGATCGAGCAGGCCCTGGAGCGCAGCAAGCAGCTGGAGAAGGAATTGGCCGCGCTGAAGTCGAAACTGGCTTCGGCGGCTGGCGGCGATCTGGCGGGCCAGGCACGCGAGATCCGTGGCGTGAAGGTGCTGTCGGCGCAGGTGGATGGCGTCGAGGGCAATGAACTGCGTGGCTTGATGGACCAGCTCAAGAACAAGCTTGGCTCAGGCATCGTGGTGCTGGGCACCGCCAGCGCTGACAAGGTCAGCCTGATCGCGGGGGTGACAGCGGACCTGACGGCGAAGGTGAAGGCGGGCGACCTGGTGAAGTTCGTCGCCGAGCAGGTGGGGGGCAAGGGCGGTGGCAAGCCGGACATGGCGCAGGCGGGTGGTACGCAGCCCTCCGCGTTGCCGGCGGCAATCGATTCCGTCTACGCCTGGGTTGAAGCCAAACTCTGATTTCTGACAGGCGCCGGTTTTCGGCGTCGACATGTTGAAGGTCTATGGCACTCATCGTTCAAAAGTATGGCGGCACCTCCATGGGCTCGGTCGAGCGCATCGAGCATGTCGCGCGCAAAGTGGCTTCCTTTCGGCAGCAGGGCCACCAGGTGGTGGTCGTGGTGTCGGCGATGTCGGGCGAAACGGATCGCTTGCTGAAGCTCGCCAAATCGATCGATCCGCGTGGCAGCACGCGCGAGTTCGACCAGATTGCGGCAACCGGAGAGCAGGTCACGATCGGACTGTTGGCCATCGCGCTGCAGAAGGCGGGCGTCGCCAGCCGCTCCTATACGGGCTGGCAGGTCCCGATCCGCACGGATGATGCGCACATGAAGGCGCGCATCCAGGAGATCGACGGCACGCGCCTGCTCGCTGACTGCAAGGCGGGCATCGTGCCGGTGGTCGCGGGCTTCCAGGGACTGACTGCGGATGGCAGCGTCAGCACGCTGGGCCGTGGTGGCTCGGACACCACCGGTGTCGCGCTGGCCGCCGCGCTGAAAGCCGACGAATGCCAGATCTATACCGATGTGGATGGCGTCTACACCACCGATCCGCGCGTCGAGCCCAAGGCCCGGCGCCTGGATCGCATCACATTCGAGGAGATGCTGGAGCTGGCGAGCCTGGGCTCGAAGGTCCTGCAGATCCGTTCCGTCGAATTTGCGGGCAAATACAAGGTCCCGCTGCGCGTGCTGTCCACGTTCGTGGACGGCCCGGGCACCCTGATCACGCTTGAGGACTCTGGCATGGAAGAACCGCTCATCTCGGGTATCGCCTTCAACCGCGACGAAGCCCAGCTCACCGTTACCGGCGTTCCCGATCGGCCGGGCATCGCAGCGGCCATTCTCGGCCCGATTGGCGATGCCAACATCGAGATTGACATGATCGTGCAGAACGTCGGTGCCGACGGCACCACAGACTTCACGTTCACCGTGCATCGCAATGATTTCGAGCGTGCGCAGGACATCAGCCGCAAGGTGGCCGCCGATCTGGGTGCCAAGGGCGTCACCGGTGCCACGGACATCGTCAAGGTATCGCTGGTCGGCGTCGGCATGCGCAGTCACGCCGGGATCGCGTCCAAGATGTTCACGGCGCTCGCGGCTGCGGGCATCAACATCCGCATGATCTCCACCTCCGAGATCAAGATCTCGGTGGTCATCGAGGAAATGTATCTGGAGCTGGCGGTGCGGACCCTGCACAAGGCGTTTGGCCTGGAAGATGCGGTGACGGCGCGCTGACGCTGCCGGCCGGTTATCCACAAGCCACCGTATGTCGGAGAGGATGGTTACGTCCGTGTCCAAGCCTGAGACTGCAGAGGAGCAGCAGCTTCAAGGAGGACAGCGAATGCTGATTTTGACCCGACGTGTAGGTGAGAGCTTGGTCATCGGTGACTCGGTTGCCGTGACCGTGCTCGCGATCAAGGGCAACCAGGTCCGCCTGGGTGTCAAGGCGCCGCGTGAGGTCGCGGTGCACCGTGAGGAAGTCCATGCCCGCATTCAGGCCGAGGGTGAGCCGCCGATTTCCGAAGCGGCCTGATTTTCCTGTGGGATTCCTTTGCCTTCGCTCCCGGCGACGGCTACAATCCCGCCCCTCGCGGTGAGGTCCGCCGCGAGCATTGGGCGCCCGTAGCTCAGCTGGATAGAGCACTTGGCTACGAACTAAGGGGTCGGAGGTTCGAATCCTTCCGGGCGCGCCATTCTTGACGGCACTCTGCCGTGCAAGCCGCGGCAAATCAGCAGTTCCGGACAGATGGCCGAGTGGACGAAGGCGCGCCCCTGCTAAGGGCGTATACGGCTAAAACCGTATCGAGGGTTCGAATCCCTCTCTGTCCGCCAGTTTTTACCTTTCAGATGCGCCCGTAGCTCAGCTGGATAGAGCACTTGGCTACGAACTAAGGGGTCGGAGGTTCGAATCCTTCCGGGCGCGCCAGCGGTACGGAAAAGGCTCACGTCGCAGGCGTGGGCTTTTTGCATTTCGGGACCGGTGATGCGGGGCCGTGCCCATGATGCAGGCCCACTGTGGAACCGCACAAAAAAATCCGTGATCTTGCTAGTGGCCGACCCTCGGGGCAGGGCCTAAGCTCCAACTGCGTCTAAAAGCGGCATCGAGACGTAGTGTGGGTGGGTTCCAGGAGTGCCGGTTGCATTGAACGACCGGTAGGGACCGAAACCAAACGGGTTTTGTCGCTCGGATCGCTTGCCCCCCGCAAGAACAGGCGACGTACAAGACAAGAAATTCAGGAGAACATCATCGTGAACAAGACATGGCTGGCCGTGCCGTTGCTGACCTTGGGTCTGGCTGGTTGCGGCGGCAGTTCCAGCGAACTGGCGGTGGCGCCCGGTGGTGGCTCCTCCGGCGAATCGTTTACGTCCAGTGCGTCCATCGGTGAGCCGATGTGCTCCGCAGAAGCCTGCGCTGCCGAAGGTGGCTTCACGCCGCCCTTCGTCGAGCCGGTGATTTTCGACCGCGATCCGACCACGCCGGCCAAGGCGGGCCTGGCGCCGGAGTCCAAGGCGGAGAATGGTCTGCCGATTCGCAATCCGCTGCGGCGCGTGCCGATGGATGACCGCTGCGAGCGGCTGCCGGATGGCCGCCCGGTCAATTGCAAGCCGACCGCTGCCAGTGTGGCCATGCTCAACGACGGCCGCGTGCTGTACTTCAATGCACTTGAAGGCACCGAGAACGCCGAGTTCAGCATCGTGGCCGAGGCAGGTCAAATTGTCGTCAATGACCAGACGCGCGTACTGAGCATGAATGGCCGCACCGCGAGCTGGATGATGCCCAGCCCATTTGACGGTGGAGCCGACGAAGAGGCCGACTGCCTGTTGCCCGGGTGCCTTGGCAATACCGACGCCAACGATCCGGTCCAGAACAGCGGTTCGCTGTTCTGCTCAGATCTCGAGCAGCTGCCGGACGGCCGCATCATTGCGGTAGGCGGGACCAATTATTACTTCGAGCCGGGCATCTCTGCGCCGATTCCGGTGGGCGTGGTCGAGCTCGAGGGACTGAAGAGCTCACGCATCTTCAACCCGAAGACCAACGACTGGACCCAGACCGGCAGCATGAATTGGGGTCGCTGGTACCCGACGCTGGTGCCGCTGCAGAACGGCGATATTTTTGTCGCCTCGGGCGTCAGCAAGCTGCTGAAGCCGGTGTACCCGACCCGTCCGCTGCAGTCGGGGCGCAATGTGGTGGAGACGGAAACCTTCGATCTGGGCTGCGAAACCTGGACGGATAACGGCGCGCTGGCGCAGCGCACGCTGCCGCTGTACCCGCGTATGCACCTGTTGCCGAATGGTCAGGTGTACTACAACGGTGGGGGCCAGGCCTTCAACCCGTTTGGCCAGTCTTACGACCAGGCCCTGTGGAATATCGTCGGCGCTTATGACCCGGTGTCCAAGTCGTGGACGGATCTTGGTTACGCGGGCTTGCCGCTGCGCCTGAACGAGATCGGCCTGCAGCAGATCACGTCTGCCCTGAATCCCTCCAACGGGCAGATCGCTCAGTCTCTGACGTCGGTTCTGCGCGGCTCCCTGGGCAATCTGGTCGAGCCGGCTTCGCTGCTGGGCAATCTGGCGGCGCTGCTGCCGGGCAACCCGGTCGAGGCGATTCAGACCGCCATCGGTGCGGGTTTCCGTGGATCGACCTTCTCGATCATGATGCCGCTGAAGCCGGATCCGGCGACGGGGCTGTACAACAAGGCCGAGTTCCTGGTCGGCGGTGGTGTGCTCGGTGCAGTTACCGTGACCAGCCCGGGTTCTTACGTCACGATTCCCTTGTCGCGCATCGATACGGTGGATATCGCGGCGGACGGCAGCATGGCCTACTCCTCGCGCCTCACCGGTTCGATGAACGCATCGCGCTGGTACGGCACGTCGGTGCTGCTGCCGACGGGTGAGGTCATGACGTTCTCCGGTGCCAATCGTGATGAAGTGGTGTTGCCGGGCACCGGCACGCCGATCATGCGCTCGGAAATGTTCGATCCGGCGACCGAAAGCTGGAAGCTGATGGCGACTCAGACGCAGCCGCGCACGTACCACAACACGGCGATGCTGCTGCCGGATGGACGCGTGCTGGTCGGTGGCCACTCGCCGATCAACACCGCTTACGCGTTCAGCATCAACCTGCCGGGACAGTCACCGAACGATGGCCGCGATCCGACCTTCGAAATCTACAGCCCGCCTTATCTGTTCAAGGCTCGTCCGGCCATCGGTTCCGCGCCGGCCTCGCTGAACCACGGCAGCAGCTTCACGGTGCAGACCGCGCAGGCGCAGAGCATCGAGTCGGTGGTGCTGGTCCGCAATACCTCGCTGACGCACATCGTCGATGGCGCACAGCGCAATGTGGAACTGCGCATCCTGTCGCGCTCCGGCAACAGCGTCACGGTGGAAATGCCGGCGCAGAAGTCGGTGCTGCCGCCGGGCCCGTACATGCTGTTCATCAACCAGCGCACGGCGGATGGGTTGGTGCCATCGGTCTCCAAGCAGATCACGGTGACCGGCGCCGAGCTGGGTTGCTCCGCCTGATCCGTTAGTACCCCGTTGGGGCCCCTGCCATACAGGCCTGGCAGGGGCCTCTCTTCTTTGGTGCGGAGGTACGGATGAAACGGTACTTGCATCTGTTGGTGTTGTCGCTGCTGATCGTCTCTGGGTCGGTGCAATCGCATCAGCCCGAGCATTCCAAATTGCGTGCGGTGCTGGACCCTCTGCCGGCAGCGCTGGACGGTGTCGTCGTGCAGGTTCACGAGACCCTGGCGCCGCAGCTGGTCATCGAGAACCGCACGGTGCGGACGCTCGAAGTGCTGGATGACAAGGGCCGGCCCTTCATCCGCATCGGCCCCGCGGGCGTCGAGGGTGACCACAATGCGCCGGCCTGGTTCATCACGTTTTCCAAGGCGCCGATTCCGGTGCCGGAGTCGGCGCAACAGCCTGATGCGCCCGCGCGCTGGCGGACCGTGCGCAGCGATCCGACCTGGGGCTGGTTCGATCCGCGCGTCCATCCGGGCGATACCGCGGGCGACCACCATGCGCCGGGTCCCGCCAAGCCCAAGGCGACGGCACCGCGCACGCGCTTCGAGATCCCGATGCTCATCGAGGGCAAACCGATATCGGTGACGGGCCGCTTTGTGCCCAAACCGGTACTGCCAGGGCGCTATGAGGCGCGGCTCAAGCCGCAGACGACACCGTTGCCGGCGGGTGTGGCCCTGACAGTCGTGCAGGGAAATCCGCCAGCGCTGATGCTGCGCAACACCGGTTCCGCCGTCGTGACCGTGCTCGGCATGAGTGATGAGCCGTATCTGCGCCTGGGCCCGGCGGGTGTCGAGGCCAATGCGGCCAGCAACACCTGGCGCCTGTACGGTCGCGGCCGCGTGGTCGCGGTCAGCGGCACCGAACCGGTGCAGTGGCAAAAACTCTCACCGCAGCCGCTGTACACCTGGATCGAACCGCGGGCCGAGGTTGATCTGACACAGCCACCGCCCAAGGGGAACCAGCGCATCGCTGTCCGGTCCTGGCGCATCGCGCTGATGATCGGTGATCAGCGGAGCATCGTCGAAGGCCAGACCGACTGGATTCCGGATACTCCCGCAGCGGCAAACGCCCACTAGCGCATCATCGCGGTTGGTGTTTGCGCGCGGCTGGTTTAGGCTGGTCTCTTATCCGAACATCCGGAGCGGCCATGGCGGCTACCAGCGAGATCCAGAACATGGCCGTGTTCTGCGACTTTGAGAACGTCGCGCTCGGCGTGCGCGAGGCCAATTATCCCCAGTTCGACATCGGCAAGGTGCTGGAGCGCCTGCTGCTCAAGGGCAGCATCGTCGTGAAAAAGGCCTATTGCGACTGGGAGCGCTACAAGGAGTTCAAGAAGCCGATGCATGAAGCGGCTTTCGAGCTGATCGAGATTCCGCACGTGCGCCAGTCCGGCAAGAACTCGGCAGATATCCGCATGGTCGTCGATGCGCTGGACCTGTGCTACACCAAGGTGCACCTCGACTGCTTTGTGATCATCTCCGGCGATTCGGACTTCTCGCCGTTGGTCTCCAAGCTGCGCGAGAACGACAAGCTGGTGATCGGCGTCGGGGTGCGCAAGTCGACGTCGGATCTGCTGACGGCCAACTGCGACGAGTTCATCTTCTACGACGACCTGGTCAAGGAAGCGTTGGCCAAGGAACAGAAGCGTCGTCAGCGGCAGCAGAAGCTGGCGGAGACGCCGCCTGCCGCCAAGGAGCCCGCGACGGCGCGGACCGAGACACAGAAACCCGGCCGTTCTGCACCCAAAAAACCTGTTCCCGAGTCGGTGCTCAAGACGCCCGCGACGGTCGTCACCGAGGAAGAGGATGCCAAGCGGCTGCAGGGGATACAGCGCGTGGTCGAAACAATTGAGGCGATGGTATCCGAGCGTGGCAGCGGCGACCGTCTGGTCGCCGGTGAGATCAAGAACACGATCAAGCGACGCAGCCCCGAGTTCAGCGAGGCTGCCTATGGATTCAATCGCTTCGAGAAGGTTCTGGAGGCAGCCGCAGGGCGCGGTCTTCTCATCACGTCCCGTGACGAGAAGACCGGCAACCTGTTTGTGCGGCTACCGACCCGCGACGACTAGGCTTGATTAGGCTTTGGCGAGCAGGTGCTCGCCATACTCCTCACGCAGCTTGTTCTTCTGCACCTTGCCGGTCGCGCCCAGCGGCAGACTATCGGTGAAAATCACGTCATCCGGGGTCCACCACTTGGCGATCTTGCCCTCGTAGAACGCCAGCATGTCGTCTCGCGACACCTCAGCGCCCGGTTTCTTGACCACGATCAGCAGGGGGCGTTCATCCCACTTGGCGTGCTTGGCGGCAATCACGGCCGCCATTGCCACGGCGGGGTGCGCCATCGCGATGTTCTCCAAATCGATCGAACCGATCCACTCGCCACCGGACTTGATCACGTCCTTGCTGCGGTCGGTGATGGTCAGGTAGCCATCGCGGTCCAGCGTGCCGCGATCGCCGGTCGGGAACCAGCCGCCCTGCAGGGGGCTGTCATCGCTCTTGAAGTAGCGATCGATGATCCAGTAGCCGCGGACCAGCAGATCGCCCGAGGTCTGACCGTCCCTCGGCAGTTCCGCGCCGGCCTCGTCGACGATCTTCAGGTCCACGCCGAACGGCGGGCGCCCTTGCTTGAGTTCGACCTGGAACTGCTCGGCGGGTGGCAGTTCCAGATGGCGATTCTTCAGGGTGCAGACCGTGCCCAGCGGCGACATCTCGGTCATGCCCCAGGCGTGCACGAGCTTGATGCCGTAGTCCCGCTCATAGGTTTCCATCAGCGCCGGAGGGCAGGCCGAACCGCCCACCACCATGCGCTTGACGGTGCTGAGCTTCTTGCCGGTCTTCTGCAGGTGCTGCAGCGCGCCAAGCCAGACGGTGGGAACGCCGGCCGAGAACGTGACTTTCTCGGTCTCGAACAACTCGCAGATGCTGGGGCCATCCAGGGCGGCACCCGGGAACACCAGCTTGGCGCCGATCATGGCGCAGACGTAGGGCAGGGCCCAGGCGTTGACGTGGAACATCGGTACCACCGGGAGAATCACATCGCGCGCCGACAGGTTCATCACATCGGGCAGCGGCACGCCAAAGGTATGCAGCAGCGTCGAACGATGCGAATACAGAACGCCCTTGGGATTGCCCGTCGTTCCAGATGTGTAGCAGAGGCAGGCCGCGCTGTTCTCGTCCAGCTGAGGCCATTCATAGCGATCGTCCTGGGCTGCGATCAAATCTTCGTAGGCGATCGGCTGCACATGCTTCATCGTCGGCAGATGCGCGCGGTCGCAGAGCGCGACCCAGTGCTTGACGGTCGGGCACTTCGCAGCGACGGCGTCGACCAGAGGCGCGAACGTCAGATCAAAGAACAGGACGCGGTCCTCGGCGTGGTTGACGATCCATGCAACCTGATCCGGATGCAGGCGCGGATTGATGGTGTGCATGACCGCGCCGACGCCGGAGATGGCGTAGTACAGCTCGAAGTGCCGATAGCCATTCCAGGCCAGCGTCGCGGCACGCTCGCCGGGCTTCAGCCCGGTGGCCAGCAGCGCCTTGGCGGCCTGCCGCGCGCGCTTGGCGGCGTCGGCGTAGGTGTAGCGGTGGATCGGGCCCTCGATCGTGCGCGAGACGATTTCCGTATCGCCGTGGAAGCGCTCGGCGTGTACGAGCAGCGAGGAAACGATCAGGGGTTGGTCCATCATCTGGCCCATCAATGGCGCCGCCATGGTGCTCTCCTTCAGCATGGGTTTTGTGGTGTCGGCGCGCGGAGTGCGGCGCTCGACAGGCGAACCTTAACAAACAAGGCGCGGCCTTTGGGCCGCGCCTTGTGGGAACCGCAGGTGCAAGGTGTTAGCGGGTGCCTTTGCTCCGCAGCGCGTCCGGCGTGAAGTCGGCCGGCGTACGCTTGATCGGCTGGTACACCTTGCTCTCCTCGTTGCGCAGTGACAGCGCGATGTAGCGGCCGGACTGCAGGTCGTGCTTCACCTCGAGGCCCGGCGCCAGGAACGGTACATCGTAGTAGGTGTAGCTGTGCAGTTCGTCAACGCGCCAGAGCTGATCGCGGTTGTCGTACTTGTCCTGCACGTGAACGACGAAGCTGTCCTCATCCAGGAAGAAGGTGCGACGCTTGTAGACGTGCGAAGTGCCCGGCTTCAGGTTGGCTTCGACAACCCACACGCGATGCAGCTCGTAGCGCGCCAGATCCGGGTTGATGTGTCCCGCACGCAGCACGTCCTTGATCTTGTGCTTGGGGCCGTTGATCTCATAGGCGTTGTAGGGAATGTAGATCTCCTTCTTGCCAACCAGCTTCCAGTCATAACGGTCGGTTGCCCCGTTGTACATGAAAAAGTCGTCGTTGGTTCGCAGACCATCCGCCGCCGTGCCCGGATTGTCATAGGCCACGTTCGGCGCCAGGCGCACACGGCGCTGTCCCGGGTTGTAGGTCCAGGCCTTGCGCGGCTGCTTCACCTGATCCGCAAAGTCATAGACCAACAGCAACGAGCCGGCCAGACGCGGCGGGTCCTTCACGATCTGCAGAAAGTAGAACAGCAGGTTCTCCTGGCGCTCGGCAGGCTTCTTCTGCTGGTTGCCGTAGACGAAGTCGTACTCGTAGTCGAAGCGCACCAGGTTGTAGTCGCCACCCGCGGTGACCGGGGCCTGTGCCCAGGATGTCGCGTAGGTATCGCCCTTGTAGACCGTCAGGTGATTCCAGATCGCCTCCAGCCCGTTCTGGGGAATCGGGAACGGGAAGCCGCCGCTGGTGCCTTCGATGCCGTTGCCGCTCGGAATCAGCTTGACCTTGGTCGCATTGGCCTTGGTCTCGTCGTAGATGCCTTGCGGATACAGCGCGCTGCGATGTGACGGGAACACGCGCATCTTCCAGCTCGGATAGCGCTTCATCAGCGCGATCTGACCCGGCGTCAGCTTGTCCTTGTGCTGCTCGTAGTTCTTGCTGTCGATGGTCAGCAGCGGCTTGTCATCGGCATACGGATCGACATAGTGGCCGCCGGTCTTGAAACCTGCGGGCACCTTGGTGATGCCGCCGGTCCACGCGGGGATGGAGCCGTCTTTGTTGCCGGCCTTCTCTGCGCCGACCGGGGTGAGGGTAGTGCCGAGCTTTGCAGCCTCGGATTCGGATACGGCTGCCATGGCCTGTCCTGCGAACAGCGCAAGACTGGCGGCAGCGATGAGTGAGCGGATATGCATGTGATGGATCTCCGGGCGTCTGGATTAGAACGCGTAGGAAAGGCTGACCGCGAGGAAGTCGCGATCCTTGTTGGGGTTGGCGCTGGTGGCGAAGTCCTGCGACTGCGAGGTACTGCCCGTGGACAGCGTCGTCACGTTCGGGTCCGGATTGATGTCCACGCCGGGCGGGACGGGGTCCGTACCAGAATAGGTGCGTCCGCCGAAGAACGCCGTGTAGCCGATATCGGCCTGCCAGCGCTGCAGATAGTTGAAGCCGAAGCCCACGGTGACCGCCTTGGTGTCCTTGTTGAAGTTCGGACCCACACCATTGACGTCATGCGCCAGCACCAGACGCGGTGAAATACTGAGCGGGCCGATCACATTCTCGAAGTCCATGCGATTGACCAGGCGATAGCCCCAGGAGCTCTGCGAGGCATAACCGCCCCCGACAGCCTGCTGGCAGGAGCCGTTGGAAACCGCCGCCAGGACCTGAGCGGGCGTCGCGCAGGACGGAAGTCCCGCGCCCGGACCGTTGAACAGCAGTCCGTTATCCGGCAGGTTCAGATGATTGACACCGACTTCGCCGAGCATCACGAACTGCTGCGCGCCGAGCGTCGGGCCAAAGGCCTTGGTCATCGTCAGCTGTGCCTGATGTGCTTCGATTTCGCGCCAGCCCTGAATCTCCGTGCCCGTAGGGAGCGGAGCCGCAGCGATCGTACCGGGGACGCCGAGCGCGGCCAGCAGCACTTCAGTGCCCGACAGCTGCAACGGCAGTTCCGGACGATAGGAGTACTCGCCCTGCAGCGCGATGCCGAACGGGCCGTCCGTGTTGAAGCTGATGCCGTACAGATCGACGTTATCCGGGAACTCGGTAAAGAACGTGGCACGGCAGCCGGCGACGTTGTTGGCCGAGCATGTCGGCTGCGCGAGGTTCGCTGCGCTGGTCGCCGAACCGCGGACGGCCGAGATCAGCGGGGTGCGGCTGTGCAGCGTCAGGTAGTAGAGGCCGAACTCGGTGTTGCCGAGCGCCTCCGCGAAGTAGCGCAGGCTGATGCCGAACTGCTTCTCGGCGTCTTCGACTTCCGGAGAGGCTTCGCGACCGACGAAGGCAACGGCGGCACCCGGGCTGGCCTGCGCTTCTGCCGGAACGAAAGCCTGGTTGTCGTCATTGCGACGTCCAAAGCTCACGACGGCCTTGTTGCCGTCATCTGACGCAAAGTCATTGGTCGAGAAGAAACTGCCGCGCGGATCGATACGTGTCTTCTCGTACTCGGTCATCCACACGCCCTCGATGCTGAGGGAGTTGGTGATCGAGAAAGACGTCCACAGCATCGCCGTCGGGATCAGGGCTTCCTTGACCTCGGCGCCCGGCGTGCGGATACGCGCGACATCGATCGGATTGATGGCATTGATGCCGTTCTGGATGAACGTGCTCTCGCCCCAGCTGACGACCTGCTTGCCGAAGCGCACGGCCATCGGGCGACCGACGACATCAAAGCGTCCGTAGACGAAGAGATCGAGAAGATCGCCTTCCTTTTCCAGCCGCTCGGCGCCGCGGCGACCCAGTTCATATTGACCGCGTTCGCGGTCCGCCGTGGCAAGGCCGCTGGCGCCGATGCGGTTCTCCAGCTTGTCTGCCCCGGACGCAACGTCGTCATAGAAGTAGCTGAAGCGCGAGAACAGGCCGAAGTCACCCCAGGTGAATTCGAGATCATGCGTAGCCTTGGCGACGGCCGAGACGATGTCTCCACCCTCGAAGCCATAGTTGCCATCGTCATCGTTGACGCTGCGCGCAGTGCCACCGTTGGCGATGCCGATCAGTGTGTCGTCCTGGTCCTGCATGCGGAACGTGGCGCCCGCGGAGACCGTGGTATCGAAGCGACCCTGGACGGGACCTAACTCAAAAGGAAAAGCGCTCGCGTGGAAGGCCAACAGCGACAAAACGCCGCCGACTCCCGCGCGCAGCGCGACCATGTTGTATGGGCGCATCTGCAAGTCTCCTCTGCTGTGATGGTTATAAACGGGCAGACCGTTGTGGTGCAGAAGCACCACCCCTACAGAGTAGTCGTCAACGAAGCGTCCAGCTACTAGTCAATTGACGATAGTCATTGTGGGAAATCACAAGTCTCTGTTCGCGCTATGGTTAAGACGGACAGACGGCGTGCATTCTGCGGATGGACGGCATCGCATGCGCGTTCATTGCTGCACTGCGACAAATTGATGCACTGCAATAAGCGTCAGCGTGTGCCCGGTCGCGCACCGGCCCTTCCCAGCTGCCGGAGTCGCAGGGCCACGCTGAGTTTGGACAGTGTTTCGAGATCGTCGAGCGCGGCGCCGGTCAGGGCCTCGATACGTTGCAGTCGATAGTTCAGCGTATTGGGGTGGATGTTCAGTCGGCCGGCCACGGCTTTGCGGTGTTGTCGCAGTTCAAAAAAGACCTGCAGGGTTTCCAGCAGGCTGGGCTCGTGGGTTAGCGGTTCGAGCAGGGCCTCGAAGTAGCGCGCTGTGTGCTCGGACTCCATGACCACATCTTCAAGCAGCAGATCGGAATAGCGATGCGTGGTCTGCTTCGCATTCAGGCGGCCGCCGAGCTGCACCGCCTTGAGCGCCTGGTCGGCGGATTGGCGCCATCCATGAGCCCCGAGCGCCGGTAAGCCGATGCCGACCTGCACAATCGGACCTTCGGGCGATGTCAGCGCAGCGGCTCGGCGGGCAAGCTGCTGATCGTGAGCGATGGGGGACTCGCCATGCGGCAGGGGCAGCCATAGCAGGATCTGGCCATGACGCACGGTCATCAGCAGGCGATCAGGCTCAATGCCCAACTGCTGGCACACCGGCTCCACGATACGGCTCAGGCTCTCGTCGAGATCTGAAACCGGCATGCCCGTCGCCTGCGTCTGCAGGGCAAGTGCCGCGTGAGGGGCCGAGGCGTCCAGGCCCAGTGCTTGAGCGAAGTGGCGGAAGGCATCGGCATCCTCGGTA
>JBEIOK010000117.1:0-8859 GCA_040377605.1 Nevskiaceae bacterium
ACCTTGTCCTGGTCCTCGACCGGCACACTGGTCATCGTCGAGATCACGTCCATCGGCAGATAGCAGCCCAGGTCGGCCACGAAATCCAGCGTGCCGCGCTGCAGGTGCGGCTGCAGCAGCGCGACAGTCTTGTCGCGGATGTAGTGCTCCAGCGGCTTCAGCGCGGTCGGCGTCATCAGCGGCATGAACAGGTTGCGCACGCGCGTGTGGTCCGGCGGGTCGCTGAAGATGAACATCGGATAGGGCAACGCTTCCGTCGAGCCCTTTTCCAGCGAGGTCGCGCCGGTGTTGACGAAGGACTTGAAGTCACGGAACGCGGCGAAGACATCGTCCCACTTGGTCAGGAACCAGAGGTCGAGCTTCTCGTTGTAGTGCACCGGGTCCTGTTCACGCAGGGCCTGGTACATCGGGTACGGGTCCCAGTGAAAGTCATGGGCATACGGGTCCAGCTGCAGGACCTGCGCGAGCGTTTGCATGCGAGTTCTCCTCCGGTCACCGCCGGTCATGAAACGACCTTATGCCGGTACGCGGCAGGGGCTCGCCCTGCATTCGGGTGAGTCTGGCGCGGCGACTCAGCCCTTGAAGGTCGACAGCCCGAAATCGCCAAAGGGCTCATCGCGCTCGCGCACCGCCTGGCGGAAGCCGGCTTCGGCGGCGCGCTGCTGGAAGGCGTAGCCCTCCTTGGTGTGGCGCGTGATGCCGTCGAAGACCGTACCGAGCAGTTGCGTGGTCTGCAGGCCCTGGGCAATGACGCTCTGGTTGAGCAGCAGCTTCATCATCACCAGCTGGTTCACCGGCATGCGCGCGATGCGTTCGAGCAGCGTCTCGAAGCGGGCGTCGAGCTGATCCGGCGGGGCGGATTCGATCGCCAGACCCCACGCCTCGGCTTCCTTGCCCGACAGGCAGTCGCCGGTGAACAGCAGGCGCTTGGCCTTTTCGATGCCGAGGCGGTGGAACCACATCGACGTCGTCGGTGAGCCCCAGACACGCGCGGGTGGGTAACCGATCTTGGCGTCGTCGGCGATGACCAGCAGATCGGAGCACAGCGCCATGTCGGTGCCGCCGGCCACGCAGAAGCCGTGGACCTTGCAGACCACCGGCTTCTCGCTGTGGAACAGGCTCATGAAGCCCTTCACGTTGCGACTCATCATCGCGTAGTCGACGGTCGGATCCCAGGCGCTGTTGGGCTGATGGTTTTTCAGCTGCACCATCGGGTCCAGCGGCGATCCGGGCGGGCGCGACACCTCCGGCGTGCCGACCTGCAGACTCTCGGCGCTCTCGACCAGGTCATAGCCACCGCAGAAGCCGGTGCCGTTGCCGGACAGCGCGATGACGTGCACGGCCGGGTCGAGGTTGGCGCGTTCGACGCAGGCCGCGAGTTCGCGCGGCAGGTCCATCGTGATGCCGTTGCCGCGTGCCGGCCGGTTTAAGGTGATGCGCGCAATGCGGCCGGTGCGCGTGTACAGCATCGTCTTCAGGTCGCTCATGTCGCGCTCCGTTACGGATGATTGCCGAAGTCGCCGTGACGGCCGACGCCCGCGGTGAAGCGGCCGGCACCGGCCAGCGTCTCGCCGGACTGCAGGGTCTGCAGGCCGTGGCGGAACTCGTTGGCAAGGGCGGCGGCCTCGTCGAGGCTCCACTGCTCGTACGCGCTGCGGCGATCGCCGCGCAGGCAGGTCTGCGGGAACGCGGCGATCTGCAGCGCGAGTGCCTCCGCTGCAGCCAGCGCCTGGCCCTTGGGCACGACGCGGTTGGCGAGGCCCATCTGCAGGGCTTCGTTCGCTTCCACCGGACGGCCGGTCAGGATCAGGTCCATTGCGCGCGAGTGGCCGATCAGGCGCGGCAGGCGCACGGTGCCGCCATCGATCAGCGGGACCCCGAAGCGCCGGCAGAACACCCCGAACACCGCGCTGTCGTCGGCAACGCGCAGGTCGCACCACAGCGCGAGTTCGAGCCCGCCGGCCACGCAATAGCCGGATACGGCGGCGATCACCGGCTTGGACAGCTGCAGGCGGGTCGGCCCCATCGGGCCGTCGCCTTCCGTGTCGATGCGGTTGCCGTGCGTGCGGCCGGCGACGGCCTTCAGGTCCGCACCCGCGCAGAAGTGATCGCCGCTGCCGGCCAGGATCGCGACCTTCAGTTCCTCGTCGGCGTCGAAAGCGCGAAAGGCGTCGGCCAAGGCCTGCGACGTGGGGCCGTCGACGGCATTGCGGGCGGCGGGACGGTCGATCGCGACGATCAACAGCGGCGGGCGTCGTTCCACGCGCACCAGGGGCTTGTTCTCGTCCGACATCGGCGGCTCTCCGTTCATTACCGTCATTGACGGCTTCATGTCATGGCTTGTAATGTGTCACCAACCTGCAGTATCTGGCAACACCCGTAATGAAGCCGACCGCCAAGAACCTGATCCTCGGCCTGCTGCTCGCCTCCGAAGGCGAAGCACTGGGCGCGCGCGATTTCGTCGGCGCCTGTGCGCTGTTCGACATTCGCGAGAACAACGCGCGCGTCGCGCTGGTGCGGCTGACCGCCGAAGGCCTGATCGAAGCGGAGGGCCGCGGCAGCTACCGCCTGGCCGGCGCCGCACACGAGCTGGCGGATCAGGTGGCGACGTGGCGTCGCGCCGAGCAACGCCTGCGACCCTGGTCCGGCGGCTATCTGGCCGTGCACAGCGGCGCGCTGGGGCGCAGCGACCGTACCGCGCTGCGGCGGCGCGGGCGTGCGCTGCAGATGCTGGGCTTTCGCGAACTTGAACGCGGCTTCTATCTGCGACCGGACAACATCGAGGACGTCGCCAGCGTGCGCGACCGGCTGTATGCGCTGGGCCTGGAGCGCGAGGCCAGCGTGTTCGTCGCGCAGGCATTCGACGCCGAACGCAGCGCGCGCATCCGTATGCTGTGGGACGGCAAGGCGCTGAACGCGAACTACCGCAAGCAGCGCACACGCCTCGAAACCTGGATGGCGAAGGCCGAGCGCCTGGAGACGGACGTCGCCGCGCGCGAGTCGTTCCTGCTCGGCGGCAGTGCCATCCGCGAGGTGGTGTTCGATCCGCTGCTGCCCGAGCCGTTCGTCGATACCGCCGCGCGACGCGCCTTCATCGAGGCCGTGCGCGCCTTCGATCGCTACGGTCAGGCGCTGTGGCGCCGCACCCGCCAGCTCGGCCTGCCCGCCGATGGCGCCGCCTCCGCCGCGCGCGGCCTGCGCGCCCATTGATCACCTGAGTTCACGCATGAATACCGTCCTGTCTTCCACGCCCACCGAGTTACCGACCGTCACGCGCCGCAAGCTCAGCGAGCTGTTCACGCGCGAACAGATCGCCGTGCTGACGCAGCGCTCGGACTGGCGCGGCGCCTGGGCCATCGCCTCCACCTGGACGGTGATCGCCGCGACGTTCGCGGTGCTCGCGATCTGGCCGAATCCCCTGACCTTCGTCGCCGCGCTGTTCGTCATCGCCGGGCGCCAGCTCGCGCTGGCGATTCTCGAGCATGAGGGCGCGCACGGCACCCTGTTCAAATCGCGTTGGGCCAACGACGTGCTCACCGACTGGCTGTGCGCGCGGCCGATCTGGCAGAACCTGCACAAGTACCGCGCCCACCATCTCGGCCATCACACCCGCACCGGCACCGAGGCCGATCCGGATCGCAGCCTGCACGCCGGCTTTCCGACCACGCGACGCTCGCTGTGGCGAAAGTTTGCCCGCGATGTTTCAGGCATCACGGGTCTGAAATTGCTGTTCGGCCTGCTGCTGATGGATGCCGGTGTGATCCGCTGGACCGTCGCCAATGACATCGAACGCCTGCCGGCGGACGGGCGGCGCTGGTATCACTACGTCGCCACCGCGCTGCGCAACCTGGCACCGATGCTGCTGGCCAATGGCGTGCTGTTGGCCCTGCTGGCGCTCAGCGGTCACGCCTGGCTGTATGCGGTCTGGGTGCTGGCGTCCGTCACGCCCTTTCCGCTGCTGGTGCGGATCCGCTCGATTGCCGAGCACGGCATGCTGCCGGACACGCCGGACATGTTCCAGAACACACGCACGACGCGCGCCGGCTGGCTGGCGCGCATCAGCGTTGCGCCGTTTCACGTCAACTATCACCTCGAACATCACGTGATGGCCTCGGTCCCGTACTGGCGCCTGCCACAGATGCATCGCTGGCTGCGGGAGCGCAATGCCGTGCCGGATGCGCCGGACTACGCCGAGGTGTTGCGCCTGGCCTCGGCGCGCTAGCTGCGGCTTCACCCCGCGGTCACTGCAGCGCAGCATTGCCAGCGCTGTCGGCGACGCCTACGCTGCGGATCCCGATGCACGCGATCGCAGAATCGCCGCCCGCATCCACAGCAAGCGACGGGGGAGACATGGAAGAGGAACAGACGCCGCGCCTGTCGCGGCGGGCGGTGCTGCAGCGCGGCGGCCTGATGGCGCTCGCGGTGTTCGCGCCGATCGGCTGCGGGGACTCCACGGCCCCGTCGATCCGTGTGCCGGTGGGCGGTGAGGGCGCGGGCCCCGCGACCTTCCTCGATGCATCGGAACTCGCGGCGCTGCGCGCGCTGGTGAATCGCTTCGTCCCCGGCCCTCCGGAGGATCTTGATCCGGGTGCAGCCGAAGCCGGCTGTGCCGAGGCGATCGATGCGCTGCTTGGCGCGTTCATGGTCGATCCGCCCCGCATCTATGCGGGCGGACCGTTTTCCGATCGTGGCGGCGCCACCCAGAACGATTTCGCGCAGTTCATCCCCCTGGATCCTTACGAAACACTGGCCTGGCGTATGCGCATCGAGGGCTCGCAGGGCTTGCCGGAACGCGAGTTCAATGGTGCGGTCGTCGGCCTGCAGCAGATCTATCGGGAGGGACTGGCCGCGCTGGACGCACAGGCGCGCAGCTATGGCGCTGCAGACTATGCGGCGCTGCCGGCACCGACGCAGGAACTGGTGCTGCGCAGTGGGCGCGATGCCGCCATCACGCGTCTGGTTGATGTCGCATTTCCGCAGACCCTCGAGCTGATGTACGGCGCGCCGGAGTACGGCGGCAACCGCGATCTCGCCGCATGGAAGTACACGCGCTTCGATGGCGACGTGCAGCCGCGCGGGTACACACCGGAGCAGGTCGAGCATCCGGACGCGCGCGGCCTGCAGGACTGGCTGCCGGACCTGCCGGTCGCGGTTCCGCTGGAGCAGCTGCTGGCGCTGACGCCGCTGGCATCCTATGAGGGCGCGCAGACCGTTCTGCAGAACAGCAACGGCTCGCTGACGCGATTGACGACCGGCATCGCGCAGGTGCTTGCCGCCGCGCAGGAGCGCCGCCATGGCTCGTGATGCGATCGTGATCGGTTCCGGCCCCGCCGGCAGCGTGGCCGCGTGGGAACTGGCGCGGCAGGGCTGGTCGGTGACCATACTGGAGCGCGGACGCAATCTGCGGCCGGGCTTCGGCGAGCGCCCGAGCGGCGAACTCGGCACGCTCTATGGCAGTGACGAGGTCAAGGGGGCGCGCCATTTCGGCTTTCCCGATCCGCTGTTGAACCCCAACACCAGCCGCACGCAGGGTGATGCCGACCGGGGCATCGCGCGCACCGCCACCGGCAATGTCGGCCAGCTCGGCGCCGCAGTCGGGGGCACGTCCCTGCACTACAACGCCAAGTTCCCGCGCTTCTGGAAGCAGGACTTCCACATGCTCAGCGAGCTGGGGCCGGTGGACAACGCGCAGGTCGCCGACTGGCCGATCGGCTACGACGATCTCGCGCCGTACTACGACGAGGTGGAGTACCAGGTCGGCGTACAGGGCGACCTGTCGAAGATGCCGGCCGCGACGCTGGCGCAGGCACCGCGCTCGCGGCCGTTCGTGATGCCGCCCAGCCCGACAGGCTATGCCGCGCAACTGCTGGCCGAGGGCGCGCGACGCGTCGGCTATACGGCCTATCCGTATCCGGCTGCGGTGAATTCGCAGGCGTTCGACGGACGCCCGGCCTGCAATTCCTGCGGTCTGTGCTCGGGCTTCGGCTGCGCGATCAATGCGCGCGGCGATGCGATGGTGTCGTATCTGAATCCGTCGGTTCGCAGTGGTCGCGTCCGTGTGATCGAGCGCGCCTTCGTCTATCGCATCGATACCAGCGCCGACGGACGCCACGCCACCGCGGTGCGCTGGCGCGATCTCGAAGGCCGCGAGCGGGCGCTGAGTGCCGAGCGCATCGTCATTGCCGGCAGTCCGGTGAACACGGCGCGCCTGTTGCTGTTGTCGGCGAACAGCGCGCATCCGAATGGCCTGGGCAACGGCTCCGGTCAGCTCGGTCGCAACATGATGTTCCACAACTTCACGCTCGGCGCCGCCGTGTTTCCGACGGACATCCAGCCGTTGCGCGCACAGAGCACGACCCTGGAGATCGACGACCTGGTCGGTCCGTTCAAGGGCGCGGAGATCCGCGCGCTGGGTCTGCCATACCTCAAGGGCGGCATCATCCAGGTGGGCTCCGGCGCCCCGCTGCTGACTGAGGCCTCGCTGCTGGCCGGTTTCACCGGCCCCGGCCTCGTGCACAAGCTGCTGATGAAGATCGGGCCGGTGCACTCGAAGGTCGCCGGTTCGCAACTCGTCGGCGAGGACCTGCCGCAGGCGAACAACCGCGTCGACCTCGATCCGGACGTGAAGGACCTGCACGGATTGCCCGTGGCGCGTATTACCTACAGCCCGCACCTGCATGAGCGCGTCGCGGCCGTGGTGCTGGGCGCGCGCATCGAGGCGTTCTCGCTGGCGACGCCGGGGGCGATCGCGGCGGCGATCATTCCCTACCCGATCATCTCCAGCGCGGTGCCGGCCACCGCGCATCTGGCAGGCACGGCGCGCATGGGGCTCGATCCGGCGACCTCGGTCTGCGACGCCAGCGGCAGGCTGCACGAAGTCGACAATGTCTATGTGGCCGATGCGTCGACCTTTCCGACCTTTCCCGGTTTCAATCCCACCCTGACGATCATGGCGAACTCGCTGCGCATCGCGCGCGGCATCGCCGGAGGCTCCGCATGAAGTGCTCAGTGCTCATCGCCTCGCTGTCGGCCGCGCTGCTGCTCGGCGCCTGCGGCAGCGACACGCCCGGCAGCGATGCCGGCGGCCCCGGTGTGGCGCCCGGTGCGTTCAAGGTGCTGGTCTATACGCGCACCGCGAGCTTTCGCCACCGCTCGATTCCGGACGCCATCGCGGGCATCCAGAGCCTCGGAGCGGAAAACGGCTTCGGGGTGGACGCGACGGAGGACCCGGCCGCGTTCACCGACGCCACGCTCGCGCAGTACGCGGTGATCGCCTTCGTCAACACGACCGGAACCGTCGTCGATACGCCGGAGCAGCGTGCGGCGATCGAACGTTTCGTCCGAAGGGGCGGCGGTTTCGTCGGCGTGCATTCGGCTGCCGATACCGAGTACGACTGGCCGTTCTACGGCGAGTTGGTTGGCGCCTACTTCAAGAACCATCCGATCCTGCAGTACGGCGGCTTTGTCAACGAGGCGCCGGACCATCCGGCAACGGCGCACTTCAAGGATCGCTTCACGATCTATGACGAGTTCTACGCGTTCCAGCGCAGCCCGCGCCCCGAGGTGCGCGTGCTGCTGTCGATCGATGAGAACACGTATCTGCAGAACCCGAACACCAGCAACCTGCCGACGTCACCGACCTTCCCGGTCGGCGAAACCGGCACGATGGGCGATCATCCGATGAGCTGGTGCCACGATCGTCTGGGCGGTCGCGCCTGGTACACGGAGCTGGGCCACTCTCCGTACCTGTATACCTACGCTGACTACCGCCAGCATCTGCTCAACGGCATTCTCACGGCAGCGCGACGCGTCGAGGCCGACTGCTCACCGCGCTGACGTCACCCGGTGCTGCTCAGGGCTTGAGCGTGCGCGCGATCAGGGCGTCTCGGTACAGGCGCAGTTGCCGGCGCACGATCTCGGCGTTCTCGGGCCCCATGCGGATCAGGATCTTCTCGCCGGAGGAGCGCTTCTCCAGTTCTCGGTCGGCAAACTCGTAGAGCACCTTGGGCCGGACCAGTTCGATCGGACCCGCCGTCTCGCGGGTTTCGAGCAGATGGTCGATGACCTGGATCAGCCGATCATTGAAGTAGCGATCCGGATAACCGAGTTCGGCGTAGGCCTTTTGCAGCAACGGGTAGTAGCGCACGTACAGGTCCACTGCACGCTGCGGATCGACGCCCTGCAGGACGTTGACCACCGGCGTGTAGCGCTCGGCGTTGAGAGGACTCAGAAGCAGGCGATCGCCCGCGCGCTCGACACTCAACAGGCCCGGTACATGGCGCAGCGGCCGTTGGCGCAGCGCGGCCGGCTCGCCGTCGAGGCTGTTCACGGTCGCGACGAAGCGACGCACGAGTTGATCCGGAATCAGCAGGGACTCGATCGGCGTCCTGCCGAAGGCATCGAACAGGGCGGCCAGCAGGTGCGTATCGCTGGCCTTCAGCGGCGGCAGCGCGGGATCGGCCTGCGCCTGGATCTCCGACAGCGGATAGGTCACTGCGGTCGGCGTCGGCATATCCGGGGGCGCCGCCTGCTCGGCGGTGACTTCCGCGTCCGGGGGCGCGAGCACCTGATCGACGGTAATGCCGGTCTTCTGCGTTGCGGCATACCAGTAGAACCCCCCGACCAGCGCGATCACCACGGCGACGCTGGCCATCCATGCGTTTCGGCTCATCTCACTCTCTTGGCAACCGGGGGTTGATCCCCCCTGATACTGACAGACCGGATCGTCCCGCTGACGTTCCGCCGAACCGCCAGAAGCCCCGGCACTGCGTCGCGCCGGGGCCTGTGTCACGCCACCCCAACGGCTCAGGCCGCAAGCTGGCGCTTGAGGCTGCGCATCTCGTCATGGCAGGCGCGGAC
>JBEIOK010000200.1:0-4639 GCA_040377605.1 Nevskiaceae bacterium
GAGAAAGACATGACGCAGGAAATCGCGGCGGCTGTGGCCGCTCGCGGACGTGACTGACATGGGCATACGAACTCCCCTGGCGGAATGCTGCTTTCACAAAACGGTAACGCCAGACTGTGAAAGCCCGATGAAACTGCCCGCACTTGCGGCACACTGGCGCCTTCCGTTCCCGTGATACAGCCTCCCGGATCTTCATGCGCATCCTCCACACCATGCTTCGCGTCGGCGACCTCGACCGCTCGATTGCCTTCTACCGCGATGTGCTCGACATGAAACTGCTGAGCCGCAAGGACTATCCCGACGGCAAATTCACGCTCGCGTTCCTGGGCTATGGCGACGGCAACGCCTCCGGCGGCGCCGAACTGGAGCTGACCTACAACTACGGCGTCGAGCGCTACGAGCTCGGCACCGCGTTCGGCCACATCGCGCTGCAGGTCGAGGACGCCTACGCCGCCTGCGAGCGGGTCAAGGCACGCGGCGGCACGGTGACACGCGAAGCCGGGCCGATGAGGCACGGCAGCACGGTGATCGCCTTTGTGCAGGACCCGGACGGTTACAAGATCGAGTTCATCCAGCGCAAAACGGGCGCCTAGTCGGCGCATAATCGACCCCACCATGGACGCCGCCGTCAGCCGTTTCCGCAGCGAATACCAGGCCGGCATCTCGCCGGCCTACAACGGCTGGCTGCACGGCGCGTTCATCTTCGGTGTCGGCTTCGCGTTCATCGCCGCGTGCGCCCTGCAGGCCCGCGGCGCCGGCGGGTGGTGGCTCAGCGTCGTGCCGGGCTTCCTGGTCGGCAACTTCGGCGAATGGTGGCTGCACAAGTACGCGCTGCACCGGCGCATCGAGCCGTTGCGCGCGCTGTGGCAGCGCCACACGGTGCAGCATCACCACTACTTCACCGAGAGCGCGATGACGGTATCGTCGCAGCGCGAGTACCGCATCATCTTCTTCCCGTTCTACGCGGTGATCGGCCTCGGCGCGATCCACGCCGCGTTCGGTGCGCTGTGGGCACTGCCCTTCGGCGCGGCAGCCGGTTACGCCTGGGCACTCGGCGGCATGGTCCATTACCTGCTCTACGAGACGCTGCACACCGCTGCGCATCTGCGGGAACGGCCGGTCTACCGCTGGATTCCGTTCGTCAACACGATGCGCCGCAACCACTGGCTGCACCATCACCAGAAGCTGATGCCCGAATACAACATGAATCTGACGCTGCCGATCGCCGACTGGGCACTGGGCAGCAGCGATCTTGATCGAGGCCTGCTCGGCACACTGTTCAACGGTTACCGCATGGACCGCCTGAAACCCGGGATTCGCGAGCGCCTCGGCGACGTGGACTTTCCGCCGCGCTTGACGCCGCCGTCGCCGCGCGATTAGGCTGCGCCGGCAATGAACTTCCACCACCAGATCGCCCTCGCAGTCGTAGCGGTCGTCGCCATCAGCGACGCGCCGTAGGGGATCTGCACGAGCACGCAAACCCCCGCCGGCGCAAGACCGGCGGGGGTTTTCTGCTTTCTGAAGAACCTTCCTCCGCCAGTCCACCGCCAGCGGGTCCACCCAGAGACCCGAGCAATGGACATCAACGGCGCAGAATTCATCACCCGCTACCTGGAACAGCAGGGCGTGGTCGATGTCGTCGGCATTCCCGGCGGCGCGCTGCTCCCGCTGTATCGCGCGCTGGCCGACTCCCGGCTGCGGCACGTGCTCGCGCGTCACGAACAGGGCGCGGCGTTCATCGCACAAGGCATGGCGCGTGTGTCGGGCCGCGCCGGCGTGTGCCTGGCGACCTCCGGCCCCGGCGTCACCAACCTGCTGACCGCGCTGGCCGACGCCAAGGCCGATTCGGTGCCGCTGGTCGCGCTCTGCGGTCAGGTGCCGCGTGCGCTGATCGGTACCGACGCCTTCCAGGAAGTGAAGACCGGGCACCTGGTCGACTCAATTACCAAGGCGCACTTCGAGATTCGCGCCGCCGAGGATCTGGTCGACCTGCTGCCGGAAGCCTTCCGCATCGCCGAGAGCGGGCGGCCGGGCCCCGTCGTGCTCGACATCCCGAAGGATGTGCAGACCGAACGACTATGCCTTGATCGACTGCCGCCACGGGCCGTGCGCGATGCCGCACTGGCGCCTGCTGCCGATTCGATTGCGCAAGCCGCCGCCATGATCGATACCGCACAGCGGCCGGTGCTGTACGTCGGCGGCGGCGTCACGCAGGCCCGCGCCCAGTCGATCGCGCAGCAGCTGGCCGAGCGCGCAGCACTGCCGGTGACGACGACGCTGATGGCCCTGGGGACGCTCGCGCCCGATCACCCGCTGGCACTGGGCATGCTCGGCCAGCACGGCGCGCGCGCCACCAACCTGGCGATCGATGAATGTGATCTGCTGATCGCCGTAGGTGCGCGCTTCGATGACCGCGCAACCGGGCGTGCCGATCGCTTTGCGCCGCAGGCACGCGTGATCCACATCGACACGGACGGGCGCGAACTCGGAAAAATCCGCCGGCCGGATCTGGCGATCAAGGCCGATGCCGGGCGGGCGTTGGCTGCACTGGCGGCTACGGTAAAGCCACAGGCGCGTCCTGACTGGCAGGCACGGATCGGCCACCTGCAGCGTGCGTTCGCGCAGCGTTATCCCGGCGATGAAGATCTGCATCGTCCTTACGGTCTGGTTCGCGCCATTGCCGAGGCCGCCGGTCCGCAGGCTGCCGTCACGACCGACGTGGGCCAGCATCAGATGTGGGTAGCGCAACGCTATCCGCTGGCACGTGCCGATCGCTGGCTGACCTCCGGCGGACTCGGCACGATGGGCTTCGGCCTGCCGGCGGCCATTGGCGCGGCCCTGGCACTTCCGGACAGCCCCGTGGTCTGCTTCAGCGGCGATGGCTCACTGCTGATGAACGCGCAGGAGCTGGCCACGCTCGCGGAACTGCAACTCAACGTCAAGATCGTGGTGATGGACAACGCCGGGCTGGGCCTGGTGCGCCAGCAACAGACGCTGTTCTACCAGCGCCGTCACTGTGCTTCGGTCTACACGCTACCGCCGCAGCTGCATCTGCTTGCGCAGGCCTACGGTGTCCCGTCGCTCGACCTCGGCGCGACGCATGAGCCCCGCACTGCGCTGGCTGCCGCCTTTGCGCACGCCGGGCCGATGCTGATCCGTGCGCCGATTGCAGCCGATGAGCAGGTACTGCCCATGGTGGTGCCCGGATCGGCCAATACCGAAGCCATCGATGCCTGATGTTTGAGACACACCGACTTTAGAGGACCTACCCCCATGCACAATCCCCCCACCTCCGCCCTGGAAGCCCCCTTGCCCCCGGACTGGCCCGCGCCCGAAGCGCTGGGCTTCGGTCAGTACCTGGCGCCGTATCTGGTTCATGCCGGGCATGGCGCCGACACTGGTTGGGGGACCCCCACCATCAACTCCCGTAACGCCACACCGCTGGCTGTGGCGACGGGGGGCCTGCAGTACGGCCTGTCGGTGTTCGAGGGGCTCAAGGCCTATCGTGCAGCAGAGGGCGGCGCTCACCTGTTTCGGCCACGCGACCACGCGCGGCGGCTGCAGGCCAGCGCCCGCCGCCTTGGCATGCCGGAGCCCCCGGAAGCGCTGTTCATGACGCTGTGTCAGCTGGCGGTGCAGGTGCATGCGCGCTTCCTGCCCGCGCAGGGTCGGGGCTCGCTGTACCTGCGGCCCACGTTGTACGCGGAAGAAGAAGCGCTCGGACTGCGGCCGTCCCGCCACCATCGCCTGGCGATCGTCACCACCCCCTGCAGCGATCCGCCGCTGAAGACGTTGCGGCTGTGGGCCGAACCCGAGCTGATCCGCGCTGCGCCCGGCGGCCTGGGCGCGGCCAAGACTGGTGCCAACTACGCCGCCGGACTCGCGGGCCTGTTGCGCGCCCGCGAACGGGGTTACGACGATGTGGTCTGGTGCGACGCACGCACCCATTCACAGCTCGGTGAGGCCGGCACGATGAACCTATTCGTGCAGATCGGCGAGGCGCTGCTGACCCCGCCGCTGGACGGAACGATCCTCGCCGGCATCACGCGCGACAGCCTGCTGCGGCTGCTGCGCGCTGACGGCATTGTCGTGTCTGAACAGAACGTCAGCCTGGATGATCTGTCGCACGCGCAGATGGCGGGTCAACTCGGCACGGCTTTTGGCGTCGGCACGGCCGCACGCGTGGCGCGCATCGGCGAGATCAGTGATGGCACCCGCCGGCTGCTGTTTCCGGACACGGGCCTGGCGGCACGACTGGCGACTGCGCTGAAGCAGGTTCAGGAAGGCGGGACCCCTGCGCAGCTGGACTGGCGGGTTGCCGTGCCCGGTCTCGGCGGCTGAACGGCTGGAGGCCATCACGGCGCTACCGATCTCAGCGCGCGGGGACCGCGACGTCGAGTTGATCGGCGATGTGGTGTTCGAGCCAGAAGCGCACCGCACCCCGCACGTCACGCGTCATGAACCCGACGTGGCCGCCGCAGGCGGCCAGCTCCAGCGTCACGGCCGGCGACAGTGCCCCGGCGCGCGGCAGGATGGCCGGCGTCATGAACGGATCGTCGACGGCATTGACGATCCGGGTCGGCACGCGAATGGCGCCGAGGAACTGCGTGGTGCTGCAGCGCGCGTAGTAGTCACGCGC
>JBEIOK010000218.1:0-4100 GCA_040377605.1 Nevskiaceae bacterium
CAGCGCGTTGATGTATTCGTACTCCAGCGCCAGCCGATCGCGTGCGTCCGCGGGGGTCGAGCGATCCATCAGCGTGCGCGCCTGCTGCAACAGGTCCAGCGCCTGATCGGGAACGCCGAGATGGGCGTAGGTCCCTCCCAGCGTCTGCAGCACCGACGCACGCACGGAGTCCGGCAGATCCTGGCGTCGCTCGACGACCATGCGCGCGCTGCCGAGCACCTCGCGCATCGTCACCTCTTCGCCCCGTGCCCGCGCCGGATCGGCGGCCGACAGCATGTCGGTCAGGAATGCATGGGTCGCCTCGCGTTCCTGCAGACGCCATTCGGCGTCGGCACGGGCACGCGCCTCGGACCAGGCGAACTGCAGCGAGACCAGGGTCGCTGCAATCAGCGCCGCCAGCGCCAGTCCCGCGCCCGTGGCCAGGGCCTTGTGCCGCCGCACGAACAAGCCCAGCACGTAGCGCGCGGTGGGCGGACGCGCAGTGATCGGCTGACGCGCGAGATACCGCTCCAGATCCGCCGCCATTTCCGCCGCCGAGTCATACCGCTGCGACGGTTCGCGCGCGAGCGCCTTCATCACGATCGTCTCGGGGTCGCCCGCGGCGGCCGGCGCGACCCGACCGAGTCGCGGCGGCTCCTCGCGGCGCAGGGTTTCGATCGCGCCCAGCAGCGTCGCCTTCGGCAGGTCCGGATACGGCAACCGGCTCGCCAGCAGTTCGTAGGTCATCACCCCCAGCGAGTACACATCGCTGCGCACGTCGATACGTGCGGTGTCACCAACCATCTGCTCCCAACTCATGTACGGCAGCGTGCCGAGAATCTCGCCGGCCATCGTCATGCGCGTATAGGCCTCACCGCCCAATGCGCAGGCGACCCCGAAATCGAGAATGCGCGGCTGACCGCTGGCATCGACCAGCACATTGCCGGGCTTCAGATCGCGATGGATGACGCCGCGGGCATGCGCGTAATGCACGGCGCGGCATAGCTCGGCCATCAGTTGCAGCCGTGCCCGCAGATCCAGCGCCTGGGCCTCCGCATAGGCCAGCAGCTCGGTCCCGCGGATGAACTCCATCGCCAGATACGGCACCGGTCCGCCTGCGGTCTCGGCCACCCCGGTGGTGTAGATGCGGGCGATGGCCGGGTGCTCGAGCCCGGCCAGCAACTCCGCCTCGCGCTGGAAGCGTTGCAGCACCTCCCCGGAAGCGGCGGTGCGCACGACCTTGAGCGCAATCTCGCGCTGCGGTTGGCGCTGCTCCGCCAGATAGACGCGGCCCATGCCGCCTTCACCAAGCAGGCGCAGGACGCGATAGGGGCCGATGCCGGCGGGCAGCTCGGCACCCGGATCGTGGCGTTCACTCATGCGGCCAGTGTGTCGAATCCCTCGGGACCGCGCATCTGGACACTGTTCAGTGACGGGCTACAATCACCCCCTCAATGGGACGCCGCAATCAGCATTCACGCGAACAGCAACGCGACATGGCCATCGCGGCCGCCGAGCTGATTCTCGTGCGGGAAGGCTTCGCCGGTCTGTCGATGCGCAAGGTCGCCGATGCAATCGGCTACACGGTCGGGCAGCTTTATCTGGTATTCCAGAATCAGGACGAACTGCTGGCCATCATCAATGAGCGCACCACCGACGCCATCTACGGACGGCTTCGCGACGCCGCCGAATCCCGAAGCGAGGCCGGCCCGCGACTGCGGGCACTGGCCGGCGCCTACATCGAGTTCTCGCAGCAGCATTGCCATCGCTTTCGCATGCTGTTCGAGCACCATCTGCCCCCCAGCATGCAGCCGCGGCCCAGTGCCGAGCTGCGCATCAAGCGCATGTTCGAACTGGTGGAATCCACGCTCGCGCCGCTGCTGCCGGACGCCAGCCCCGCGCGCTTGCGCCAGACCGCCGCGACGCTGTGGAGCGGTGTCCATGGCATTGCGGCGCTGGCCGTCAGCGGCAAGTTCAAGTGGGCCGGCGACAGCGACCCCCGGCGCTACAGCGACCAGCTCGTCGGGACTTTCGTCGCCGGCCTCGATGTGAAGACCTGATTCCGGCGGCGGCATCGCAGCAGCGCCGCCGACACCAGTCCCAGCAGCAGCATCACGCCGCTGGCGCCGGCCGCGCGGCCCTGCGCATCGACGATGGTCATCGGCGCCTGGCCTTCGCGCAGACGTTGCTGCAGCGCACCGAGTTCGGTGTCGAGCCGCATCGTCATCTCGTTCATGGCCATCCGCAGCCCCTGCTCGCGCGATGCCAGCACCACCTTGTCGCCCTCGACCGCCGTGGAGCGCCGCTCCAGGTGATGGAGGCCCGGCGCGCGCAGCAGCAGCTTGCGCGTGCGCAGATCAAAGACCGAGGTGTCGACGAAGGTGCTGACCTGATTTTCCTGCGCGGGAATCACATAGGCTCCGACCACCGTGAGATACAGGACTGACCAGTTGCTGTCGACGCGGGTAGCGACCTGATCGTAGGACACCAGTGCCGCAACCTCGAAGCCATACAGGCGGCCGAGTTGTTCGAGCGTGCGAAATCCCCCACTTCGGGCCTGGCGCAAATAGGGCTCGGGCACGATCACGATCTCGCCGATGTAAGGGCGATCCCTAAACGCGTGGCGGACGCGCTCCAGCAGTTCGGCCTTCAGCGCCTCGCTGGGCGCCTCGACGTCCGGGCCATCGCCGCCACGCGATGGCACGAACATCAGGCCGACGCGAACCGGCAACCGCAGTTGCGGCGTTGCCTCGAGTGGCGCCTCGCCCGGGCTGCCCTCCGGATACAGAAACTCCACGACGCTGCTGGAGACCGTGCGCGAGCGCTCGCCGTGCATCGTCGCGCAGGATGACAACAGCACCGTCGCACCCAGCACAGCCGCAGCCAGCAACCGACGCGTGCGAAGGAGCGGTTTCATTGCTCCACCCCGTATTCCTTCAGCAGCTTCTCGGTGCGCGCCTGCGCCAGCTTGTTGATCAGCTTGCCGGCTTCGAATTGGTCCCGCAGCGTCTTCGACAGCGTGAACGTCGCACCGGTCAGAAACAGCGTGCCCAGGATCAGGTAGCCCCGCATCCAGATCGGCACCTCGCCCATCATCACCACGCCGAACAGCATGCCGCCCAGGGCGCAGACGAAGGACACCTTGACGAAGAAAACCCAGGACGGCGAGTCGAAGCGCATCGTTTCGTACGGTTGTTCCATTTCAGTACTCCGGTGTTGGATTCAAGTTCAGGACAGCAGCCAGCCCGTGGTGGCACGCACGATGTCGACGGCGTGCTCCGGGCCGGCCCACAGCACGCCCAGGGCCACCAGCAGGCCCGTACCGGCTGCAAGGTTCAGCACACGCCGCCACAACGGCTGCAGCGCCGGCCCTTGATGATCAATGTTCATTTCCAGCTCAGGCTTCGGGACGGGGCGGTACGGCCGCGATCCGCGCCTTGAGCGCGGCGAAGGCCGCGTCCACGGCCGCGCCACGATCGGCCGCCGCCGTCTCGCGTTCGAGACGCGTCTGCTCGCTCAGCAGCTCGGTGGCCGCCTCGACGTCCGATTCAAAGCGCGCCGCCTTGCGGGACAGCTGGTCCAGGCGTTGCGCACGATCCATGGCGCGGCTGTAATGGTCGCCCCCCTGGCTCGCCACCCCCAGGGCGGTGGCCGCGGCCTGATTGGCGTTGATCTGTGCGGCACGGGCGCGAGCGCTCTCCCACTCTCGCTTGAGTTGCTCGGTCTGCTCGCGCAGGCGCGCAACGCTACGCTGCGCGGTTTCCGACGGCTCCCGCTGCTCCTCGGCCCGCTGGCGGGCCGCCACCGCACGCTCCAGCGCGCCGCGCGCCAGGTCGTCGTTGCCGGCGCGCAACAGGCGCTCGGCCTTGCGCTCCCACTCTGCGGCCTCGGCGACGAACTGGGCGCGACTGCGCTCCAGATGTTTCTCCGCACCCAGCGCCGTGACCAAGGCACGCTGGGCGGATTGAATGTCATCGGCCAGATCACGCAGTACCTGCTGCGCCATGACGTCGGGATTCTCGACTTGGTCGATCGAGTGGTGTGCGTGCGCGGTCACCAATTCGCGGATACGGGCTATCAGGCTTGGCATAGGACCTCCAGAGAGACACCGCAAATGAACG
>JBEIOK010000077.1:0-12187 GCA_040377605.1 Nevskiaceae bacterium
GGCATGCGCGCGGGCGCTGACGCGGAAGCCGTAGCAGACGGTGGGGTCGCACAGGTAGGAGCCGCCGCGCTGCACCTTTTCGCCCGCGCGTCCCGGCGGCCAGGGCTGCTGGCGTTCGCTGTAGGGGCGGTACCAGTCCTGTGTCCATTCCCAGACGTTGCCGGCCATGTCGGTCAGGCCGAAAGGCCCGGTGCCGAAGGCGCCGACCGGCGAGGTGCCGAGATAGCCGTCCTTGCGGGTGTTGACCATCGGAAAGACGCCGGTCCAGACATTGGCGCGGTACTTGCCGTTGTGCTCCAGCTCGGTGCCGAAGGCATGCGCCGGGCCGTTGGCCTTGCCCCCGCGCGCCGCGTATTCATGCTCCACCTCGGAGGGCAGGCGCTTGCCGTAGGCCGCGCAGTAGGCCGTGGCATCGTTCCAAGAAACCTGCGTGACCGGATGGTCGCTCAGCGCTGCAGGCTTGTCCGGCCCCAGCGGATGCTGCCAGGTGGCGCCGGGCTGCAGGCGCCATTGCCCGGTGCCATAGCGCATCACCGCGCCGCTGCCGAGGCGCTCGGCGTCAGTGCGGTAACCACGCTGCTTCACGAATCGCGAGAACTGCGCGACGGTCACCGGGCTGCGGTCCAGTTCGAACGCCGCGACCGGCGTCGTGAAGGCTGGCGTCTCATCCGGGCGCCCGTTGTCGCCGCCGATATGCGCGATGCCGGCGGGGATGCGCACCATCGTCTCCGCTGCCGCCGGCGTCGCCGCGCTGATCAGCAGCAGCGCGACCAGACCAGCGACGCGCTGCAGCCGCAGCCCTCGTCGTTTGCAACGGCTAGCGGGCACGGCGTCGGCGGCGCAGCAGCCAGAACACGCCCAGCACCAGCAGCACGCCGAGCGAGATCAGCAGCCAGCGGAAGTGATGCAGCTGCTTGGCAATCGCGTTGCGCCGCACTTGCTGGTGCGGGTTGAAGTCGTCCGGCAGCGGCAGCACGCCCATGTCCTGCACGTAGCGCTCGTAGTCCGCGAGCATCGCGGCGTAGCGTTCCGGCTCCTGCTCGCGCAGATCGCGGGTTTCGCCCGGATCGCGCTTGAGGTCATACAGGCGCCACTGCGCATCGCTCCACGGCAGCGTGATCTTGGTCAGCTTGTAGTCGCCCTTGTACAGCGCGGCATTGCCGCCCACTTCCATGCCGATCGGCGTGTCCGCGTCGTAGGTGGTCTCGGCTGTACCCGCCAGCACACCGCGCAGGCTGCGTCCGGTCACCGGTACGGTGCCGGCGGCCGGCTCGGCCGTGAGGCCGGCGAAGTCGAAGACGGTAGGCGTGATGTCCGTGACAAAGCTGGTGCTGGCGATGCGCTGCCCGGCGTTGATGCCAGGGCCCGATGCGATCATCGGCACGCGCATGCCGCCTTCGGACGAATGGAACTTGAACAGGTTGCCGGGCGAGGCGGTGGCGTTGGCCCACTCCGGGCCGATGAACACCATGCTGCCTTTCTCGCCGAGATTCTCCAGGCGGTGGTCATAGCCGTGCGTGGACATCCAGGTCTTGAAGCCGGTCTGCGCGACCGGGTTGCTGGGCTCCGGGCCGTTGTCGGACGTGATGATGAAGATCGTGTTGTCGTACTGGCCGCGCTGCTTCAGATACTCGACGAGCCGGCCCACATGCAGGTCCATCGCCTCCAGCATGCCGGCATGCACCGCCATGCTCTTGGCATACATTGCCTGCTCGTCGGCGTTGAGATCGCTCCAGTTGCGCAGCTTTTCATGCGCCGGCGCCAGCGGTGCGCCTTCGGGGATCAGCCCCCGCGCCTGCGCCTTCTGCCAGCGCGCCTCGCGGATGGCTTCCCAGCCCTGGTCATAGACGCCCTGATAGTTGGCCGTGAACTCGCGCGGGGCCTGCAGCGGAATGTGCAGCGCCTGGAACGCGATATACGCCAGGAACGGCTCGCGGCGGTCCTTGTCGCGCTCCAGATAGTCCACCATCTGGTTGACGAGGAACTCGGAGGAGTAGAAGTTTTCGGGCAGCGTCGCCGGCTGGCCGTTCTCGAACCAATCGGCCGAGGTGTAGTACGGCATGTAGGGCTTCTGCTCCCAGTTGTCGGCCCCGGAGGCATCGAGCACAAAGGACTGATCGAAGCCGTGCGAATCCGGCAGCTGGCCCGGTCCGTGGCCGAGGTGCCACTTGCCGGTCATGTAGTTGCGATAGCCCAGCGACTTCAGCCGCGTCGCCACCGTCTGCACCCCCGGTTCCAGATGCATCGAGTAGCCCGGCCGGCCGCGCTGCTCGGCGGGCAGTGTTTCCGGGATCGTCGCCACGCCGGTGCGATGGTTGTCGATGCCGGTCAGCAGCATCGCGCGCGACGGCGAGCACAGCGGCGAGGTGTGATAGTTGGTGAACAGCGCGCCCTGCGAGGCCAGCGCATCGATGTGCGGCGTGCGCGCCTCGCCGCCGTAGATGCCCAGATCGCTGAAGCCGGCATCATCGATCAGCAGCAACACGAAGTTCGGGCGGCCCTCATCGGCCACGGCCTCTGCCGCCTGGGCGCTGGCCTGCATCGGCGCCAGCACCGACAGGCCCAGCGACAGCAGCGCCGGCCATGAAATACGCATCGGGGTCATCGGCTCTCTCCCAGCCTGATCGAATGTCGGCCGGATACTAGCAGCGCCCCCCGCGCACGCGCGGCACCTCATCTGGTCCGTTTGTGCCAAAAAACAGCACCGCCCACCCCCGGCGCCCACTCCCTCTCCCCGCACGCGGGGAGAGGGCCGGGGGGAGGGGCAGCTCAAGCGGCAAGGCAAGCCCAATCCCCGAACTCACCACCCCGAACTCGCACCGCCACCCCCCGAGCGCCCGCCCCCCGAAGACGAAGAAGACGAAGATCCCGAACCGCTCGACGCCGCCGCGCGGCTGGCGTGATACGCCGCGGTATAGCTGAAGACCCGGGGGCGGTCTCCTGCAGATGACCGTCGCGGATCAACTGCGCACGCTGCCGGGCAATGCCGGCCAGAAACGCGCGATAGCGCTGCGCAGACGTATAGCGGCACGTGGACAGATGCACGATCAGGACGAGGATCAGCAGCGCGCCGATCACACAGGCCACAAAGCCGGCGAGGAAGAAAGCCGGCAGCATCACCACGAACACCCCGGGGTTGATCGTCAGAAAGCCCTTCAGCAGCACATATCGGATGCCGTCAGATAGCCGCTCGGGTCAACGGCGTTGGGCGTGAACGCGGGGACATCAAAGGCCACCGCCGAGCCCGGCGCCAGCAGCAGAACCGTGAGCGCGACGATCAGACGCCGAAGGGGACGCGTCGGCCGACGTTCTCCCATCGCTGAGTAGCTCGGAGATTAAGAATTAAGACCCGAAAGCGGCCGTTTGCGAGTGTCGCCAATTGGCAGGAAGCTGACACTTATCCCTAACCACGCACCACCGGCCGACTCTCCCGCGAAGCCCTCAACACCTTGTCCGGCTCACTCTCATCCACGATCTCGATGTAATCCTCAAACACCGCCCTGATCACCGCCACGAATGGCATCCCCATGATTTGCGGGTCGCGGTAGCTGACGGTATCCCCCGGCTTAAAGGTCGCAGGGTCGAAGTTGAATTCGAAGGGGCAGGCGTCGCCGCTGGCGGAAGGGTTCGTGTCCATGGGATTCAGAGGGCGCGATAGAAGCTGACGATGTCGTGATGGCCCACTCGTGCTATGGAGCCCGGTCATGATCCGGCTCGCGACAGCGCAGGAATCTTTGCCATAGCGGCTGATAGGTCGATGCCTCGACAGGGCCGACACGCACCCACTCGATCGCCAGGGTGTCCAGTTGCGATTCGCCCGCCCTGACGCCCTGGCCCATGCTCTGCACCAGTCGTTGCAACTGATAGTCGCGACGCAGCGGTTGGTCTTCGGGCGGGGTCGGCCTGTCGGTCAGGATTTCGGCTCGGACGCAGAGCAATCTCAGCGCTGCCTCATTCGCTGCCAGATCTTCTGAGCGTTCGGCGGCGAGGCTCTGCTGAAGCGCATCGAGACCGCCCTTGGGCCATTGTCGGGCGGCGGCAATGGTGCTTTCCGCCATTGCTTTCAAGGTTTGGAGCTGCGCCGCATCCAGGCCGCTCGCCACGGCGAGCCGGTAGGCGCGCACCTGGTGGGCGGCTTCGAAAAGATCGCTCCAGCCACGCTCCGCGTCGCGGACCTGCTGGCGTGCAATGGCCGCTTCGCAGCGCGCCAGGGCTTGATCAAACCGGCTCTGCAGCGCTCGCGCCTCCGCACGCGGAAACTCGCCGATCGCCGCAAAAGCCTGCCTCAGTTCGCCTCGCACGCTGGCGCGCTGCAGCAGCTCGGGGCCTTCCAGCAACGCGATGCTCTCAAGCTGCTCGCACAAGGCGATCGCCTGCGTCTTGTTGCGCTCGAGGCCGGCCGTATGGGTCGCCAGGTCCTGTTCGCGCTTCTGGAACACGGCGTCGCAGTGCTGGCGGAATACCTCCCAGAGGCGCTGATCCGCATCGCGTGGCACCGGACCCACGGCCCGCCACTGCTGCTGCAAAGCCTTGGCGGCATCGATGGCTTTGCGAACGTCGTCGCTGGTGAGCAATGGCCGGGCACGCTCGATCAGCGACTCCTTCTGCTTCACGTTGTTCGCGTACTCGGCATCCAGTCGGCCCCGCAGGCTCGCGGTAAGGGCCTCGAAGCGCTTTTGCTGGGGTCTGGCAGCCTTGTGGTCGACCGGTGCGCAGCCGCGCCACGCTTGTTTGGTGTCCTGCAGTGTCTTGGCAACGGCTCGCCAATCGGCTCGCTCCCAATCGTGCCCTGCCTCGAACGCGGCCAGGCTGGCCAGCAAGGCCTCGCGACGCTGCAGATTCTCCTCGCGGACCAGGGCCTGGGCAGCGAAGTATTCGATGCACGGCTCATACGCCTTCTTGGCGGCTTCCAGGAAGCGTTGCCCGTCCGATTCGAGCGGCTCGCCGGCGCCCTTGCCCAGGGTGCGCCACGCGTCCTGTAGGCGCTTGATCTCGTCGGCGAGTGTCTGGGGATCGAGTGTCGCGCCGACGAGCGACTCCATCTCCTCGATGAGCTAGGCACGCTTCGGCGCCACTGAAAAACTTTTCCAGTCCTTCAGCTCATCGAGCTGCCGGTCAAGCTGTTGTAGCTGGCTGGCCAACTTGGCGGGCAGCGGCGAGGCTGCCGCCACCTTCGCCTCGATGGCGCGTCGCACCGCGGCGGCACGCGCGGTGCCCCCGTCGCTCAGCGCCGCACGTGCCTTTCGGATCAAGACACCGATTTCCTGAACCCCCTGCGGTTCGGGCGGCGGCTCATTCAATGGCCCCGCGGGCGGTTCAGAGGGCGCTTCTGCTGCCAGCGCACGCTGTTGTTCGTCGAAAGCCTGCTCCTGCTCGGCCGCTGCCGCCGCGGATGCCAGCTGCCGTTCCTGACGCAGGCGACGTGCCTCTGCCGCGGCGTTGGCGGCAGCCCGCTCACGGGATGCCTCGGCCTCCACCTCGCGCAAGTGCTCGGAGACGGTCTGGCGAGAGCGGTCGATCCACTGCTGCACGCGACTGCGCAATTCATCGTCCGCCTGCGCCGCCACCGCTTCCCAGTGGCTCTCGAACTGCTCCAGCCGCAAGCGGTACAAGGCGTCGTACTCGCGTTGGCTGTGGCGCTCGAGGGCTGCCGACGCCGCATGGATCTCAGCCTGCAACTGCTCAAGCTTTCGGGCCTGTTCGAGCAGGGCATCGCGCTTGGACGTCAGGATCTTGTAGACACCCTTGTCATTGCCGCCGCGGACCTCGCGGATGAGTTGCCGTAGCAGGTCCAGATCGTCGATCGCTTGGGCCGCGCGCTGACGGACCCTGGTCGAGCTCCCCGCCACCACCCACCGGGCCACCGCCTGTCCATCGCCGGCATTGATGGCGAGCTGCAGCGTGGTCTCCTCTGCATCAGCGGCTACCGCGCGATCCGTCGCGCCCGTCTTGGGAAGCGTCTGGCCGGCCGTTTTTTTGGACGGTGCCGATCGAGGTGCAGCACCCGCAGTCGGTGAAGGCGACGGTGCCTTGCGAAACAAGCGCGATAAGAACGACATGGTGGACCTGCGTAGCGGGCTTCGTGACGGTCGCGGATTCTACCTGTGTCGCCGGGCCCGCCTCGTCATCGGGGGTTCGGGTCAGCGATTGCGATAGAACTCGACGATGTCGTGCAGGCAGCGGCGCATGTCGTGGCGGCGGTAGCCGAGCCGGGCGGTTTCTGCTGGATCGGGTTCGTAGTACACGGTGCCGCCGCGGCCGGCGTAGAGCGCGGCGTCGGGGAGCATCGGGTGTTCCTGATCGAGCACGGGCAGGGGCTCGGTGCGGCCGGCGGCTTCGAAGTACGCGCCAAAGTAATCCCGGAACGTCAGGTTCTCGTCGCCGACGAGATAGGCCTTGCCGTTTTCACCGCGTGCCAGTGCGCCGGCCACGGCTTCGGACAGGCTCTGTGTGGAGATGAAGTTGACGCCGCCGGGCATCGCAAACGGCGGGATCTGCGGGATGCGGCCCAACGCATAGTTCGCATGCGCCTGCAGGCCGGGCACGATCAGACCCGGCACGGTGCCGGCTACGAACGGGGCGTTGAGGCTGCAGACGTGGAACTCCGCCGAGGCCAGGGCGCGCACGCCGTCGTCGGCGAGCATGCGTCCGCGCACGTAGGCGCTCTTGCTGACCAGGTGCGGGGCTGCCTGCGGGTAGAAGCTACCGATATGGACCGCGCGAGGGATGCCGGCATGGCGTGCGCGGCGGAAGAAGGTCGGCACGCCTTCGGCATTGGCGCGCTGCCAGTGCGCGGCTTCGTCCGTGCCCGGGGGCAGGTGGCGGATGTCGTTGCCGGCGGCGAAGACCAGCGCGTCAAAGCCGCTGAGGGCGGCGTCGTCGATCGGGCCGTGGATGTAGTCCAGTGTCAGGAACGGCAAGGTCGCCAGCGCGGAGCCCTCCTGCGCTGGCTTGCGGGCGGCGATCGTGACGCGGTGACCAAGGCTGGCGAGATGCAGCGCGGCATGGCCGCCGATGAGGCCGGTGCCGCCGACGATGAGGATGTTCATGGAGTTTTCGTTGGGCTTACTTTTGTCATCCTGAGCGCAGCGAAGGATCTACTTTCAAGGAGCGGCTCGGCGAGAGAGAAAAGCCTTCGCTGCGCTCAGGATGACAATCAGTTTTCAGGCCTTCGGCGGACGCTGGCCGCCGCAGAGGATGTCGGTCACGCGCTCGGTGTCCATGTATTCCTTGAACTCCACGACCTTGCCGTCGCGGAAGCGGAAGAAGAAGTGGTACTGGTTGGTGTAAAGCTGCCCGGAGACGTGCTGTCCCTCGGACGAGGCCTCGACCGCGACACGGTCGTCTTCGGCGGTCATGCCGTGGATCGTGAAGCGGATGCCCTGCGGGAAGACCTGAAAGATGCCGCCGGCCACCGCCGCGATTTGCGCCTTGCTGAACAGTCCGGAGATCAGCGTATTGCCCATCGTGCGGCAGGTGCCGTCTTCGGCGTAGGCATCGAGCAGGGCGGGGACGTCGCCGCGGTTGAGCGCGTCGAAGAAGGCCTGTGCGCGCCGCTTGTTGTCGGCTTCCGGGCTCATCGGATGCTCCTCGTCATTCTGGTGATAGGGGGCACAAGACTGCGCCGCCCCCCCGGACGGCGCCCCCTCAGAGTGGACGAGGTGCCTGTACCCGGGCGCCCATGGGAGAATGCGCGCCGCAGGCAGGCCCACCCGTCACGACCCACCGCCGATGTTGAGAATCACCGAACTCACGCTGCCGATCGACCATGCGCCCGAGGCGCTGGCACCGGCCGTGCAGAAGCGCCTGCGGCTGCCGGACGGGGACCTGCTCGGTTTCACGGTATTCAAGCGCAGCTATGACGCGCGCAAGAAGAACGTCGAGCTGAGCTTTGTCTACACGATCGACTGCCGGCTGCGCGACGAGGCGTCGGTGCTGGCGAAGTTTTCCGAGGACCGGAATGTCGGGCCGTCACCCGATACGTCTTACCACCCGGTGGCGACGGCCCCGGCGTCCTTCGGGCAGCGGCCGCTGGTGATCGGCTTCGGGCCCTGCGGCCTGTTTGCGGCGCTGATCCTGGCGCAGATGGGCTTCCGCCCGATCGTGCTGGAGCGCGGCAAGGCGGTGCGCCTGCGTACAAAGGACACTTGGGGCCTGTGGCGCAAGAACGTCCTGAATCCGGAATCCAACGTGCAGTTCGGCGAGGGCGGGGCCGGGCTGTTCAGCGACGGCAAGCTCTACAGCCAGATCAAGGACCCGAAGCATTACGGCCGCAAGGTGCTGCACGAGTTTGTGGCGGCTGGTGCACCGGAAGAAATCCTGTACGTCAGCAAGCCGCACATCGGCACCTTCCGCCTGACTGGCGTGGTGACGCGCATGCGCGAGCAGATCGAGGCGCTCGGCGGGGAGGTGCGCTTTCAGCAGCGCGTCAGCGACGTGCTGATCGAGGACGGCCGCCTGCGGGGGGTCGTGCTCGAAGGTGGCGACGTGCTGGAAACCGGACATGCGATCTTCGCCGTGGGTCACAGTGCGCGCGATGCCTTCCGCATGCTGCATGCCCGCGGCGTCTACATGGAGGCCAAGCCGTTTTCGGTCGGCTTCCGTATCGAACATCCGCAGTCGCTGATCGATCGGGCGCGGCTCGGCAAGTACGCGGGCCATCCGCTGCTCGGCGCGGCGGACTACAAGCTGGTGCATCACGCGCGCAACGGCCGCGCCGTCTACAGCTTCTGCATGTGCCCGGGCGGCACCGTGGTGGCGGCCACGTCCGAGCCGCAGCGCGTCGTCACCAACGGCATGAGCCAGTACTCGCGCAATGAGCGCAACGCCAATGCCGGCATCGTGGTCGGCATTGCGCCGGCGGACTATCCCGGCGGCGTCGAGGCCGGGCCGCTGGCCGGCATCGCCCTGCAGGAGGCGCTGGAGTCGCACGCGTATGTGCTCGGCGGCGGCACCTATGAGGCGCCGGGCCAGCTGGTCGGGGACTTCATTGCCGGCCGCGCGTCAACCGCGCTGGGCAGCGTCGAGCCCAGCTACAAGCCGGGCGTGCGCCTCACCGATCTGGCGAGCGCGCTGCCGGACTACGCGATCGAGGCGATGCGCGAGGCGCTGCCGGCCTTCGATAAGCAGATCAGGGGATTCGCGCTGCCCGATGCGGTGCTGACCGGCGTCGAGACGCGCACCTCCTCGCCGCTGCGCCTCACGCGCGGCGAGGACTACCAGAGCCTCAACACGCGCGGCCTGTATCCGGCCGGCGAGGGCGCGGGCTATGCCGGCGGCATCCTGTCCGCGGGCGTCGATGGCATCCGGGTGGCCGAGGCGCTGGCGCTGGATCTGCTCGCGCGTCGTACATCTCGCGCGGCCTGAGTGCCGGCGTTCATCTGCCCGCTGTGCCGACAGGCGCTGATGCCCGCGCCCCAGAGCTGGCGTTGTGTGCAGGGCCACAGCTTTGATGTGGCCCGCGAGGGCTATGTCAATCTGCTGCCGGTGCAGCACAAGCACAGCCGCGATCCCGGTGACGATGCGCAGATGGTGGGCGCGCGCCGCGAGTTTCTGCAGGCCGGGCACTATCAGCCGCTGCGCGATGCGGTGCTGGAGGTCCTGGCGCCACTGCAGGCGCAGCAGCTGCTGGATATCGGTTGCGGCGAGGGGTACTACACCGACGCACTGACCCGCGTGGCATCCGACGTGGTCGGGCTCGATATCGCCAAGCCGGCGATCCGCCTGGCGGCCAAGCGCTTTCCGGGCGTGTGCTGGCTCGTCGGCAGCGGTGCGCTGTTGCCGATGGCCGACGCGTCGGTCGACCTCGTCTGCAATCTGTTCACGCAGCTGCATGTGGCCGAGATGCAGCGCGTGCTGCGGCCGCAGGGGCAGGTGCTGGTGGTGACGCCCGCCCCGGAGCACCTGTGGCGTGTGCGCGAGGCGCTGTTCGACGAAGTGCGCCCGCACGTGCCGGAGAAGTTTCTCGCCGGCTTCGAAGGGGCGTTCGAGCTGTACTCGCAGCACCGCGTGGAGTTTCCGCTGCGTCTGGATCAACCGGAACTGCGGCGACTGCTGCAGATGACGCCGTACGTCTGGCGGGCGCGCCCCGAGCGACGCACCGCCCTGGAGGCGAGCACTTCGTTCGAGACGGCGGCCGCGTTCTCGTTGCTGCTGCTGCGCAAGACCGGGTGACCACAACGGTCACCGCGGTCCGCGCGCCGACTTACATGTTGCGCCGGTACTCGCCGCCGACTTCGTAGAGGGCGTGGCTGATCTGGCCGAGGCTGTTGTACTTCACGGCTTCCAGCAGCGACTCGAAGATGTTGTGGCGCGCCTTGGCGGTCTTCTGCAGATTCTTGAGGCTGTCCGGTCCGAAGCCGTTGCGGTTGGCGCGGAAGGCGGCGACGTTGCTGATCTGCTGGCCCTTTTCCTCTTCCGTGGAGCGGATCAGTTCGATCGTCGTCGCGATTTCGCCGCCGTGGTCCTTGGGCAGGAAGGTGTTGACGCCGATCAGCGGCAGCGAGCCATCGTACTTCTTGTGTTCGTAGTACAGCGATTCTTCCTGGATCTTGCCGCGCTGGTACATCGTGTCCATCGCGCCGAGCACGCCGCCGCGCTCGGAAATCGCCTCGAACTCCTTGTAGACCGCTTCCTCGACGAGGTCCGTGAGCTGGTCGATGACGAAGCTGCCCTGCCAGGGGTTCTCGCAAAAGTTCAGGCCCAGCTCGCGGTTGATGATCAGCTGGATCGCCACGGCGCGGCGCACCGAGTCTTCGGTCGGCGTCGTGATCGCCTCGTCGAAGGCATTGGTGTGCAGCGAGTTGCAGTTGTCGAATAGCGCATACAGCGCCTGCAGCGTGGTGCGGATGTCGTTGAACTGGATTTCCTGGGCGTGCAGGGAACGCCCGGAGGTCTGGATGTGGTACTTCATCATCTGGCTGCGTGCGGAGCCGTTATAGCGCTCCTTCATCGCGCGCGCCCAGATGCGGCGCGCGACGCGGCCGATCACCGAGTACTCCGGGTCCATGCCATTGCTGAAGAAGAACGACAGGTTCGGCGCGAAGTCGTCGATCTTCATGCCGCGTGCGAGGTAGTACTCGACGAAGGTGAAGCCGTTGGCCAGCGTGAAGGCGAGCTGGCTGATCGGGTTGGCCCCGGCTTCGGCGATGTGATAGCCGGAGATCGACACCGAGTAGAAGTTGCGCACCTTGCGGTCGACGAACGACTGCTGGATGTCGCCCATCATGCGCAGCGCAAACTCCGTGGAGAAGATGCAGGTGTTCTGCGCCTGGTCTTCCTTGAGGATGTCGGCCTGCACGGTGCCGCGCACCACGCTCATCGTCTCCGACTTGATCTTCTCGTAGGTCTCGGCGTCCACCAGCTGGTCACCGGTCACGCCCAGCAGACCCAGGCCGAGGCCGTTGTTGGTCGGCGGCAGCTCGCCCGAGTACACCGGACGCTGCTTGCCCCGGTACAGCTCGGCGATCCGCTGCTCGGCCTGCGCCCAGCGTTTGGCGTCGGCCTTCAGATGCTTCTCGACCTGCTGGTCGATGGCGCAGTTCATGAACATCGCCAGGATCATCGGCGCCGGGCCGTTGATCGTCATCGAGACCGAGGTGGTCGGATCGCAGAGGTCGAAGCCGGAATACAGCTTCTTCATGTCGTCCAGCGTCGCGATGCTGACGCCGGAGTTGCCGATCTTGCCGTAGATGTCCGGACGCGTTTCCGGGTCTTCGCCGTACAGCGTCACCGAGTCGAAAGCGGTGGACAGGCGCGTGGCGCTGCCCGCCTGGCTCAGGTAGTGGAAGCGGCGGTTGGTCCGTTCCGGCGTGCCTTCGCCCGCAAACATGCGGATCGGGTCTTCGCCGACGCGGCGGTAGGGGTAGATGCCGGCGGTGTACGGATAGCCACCCGGCAGGTTTTCCTTGAGCAGGAAGCGCAGCAGCTCGCCCCAGCTCTCGAAGTGCGGGGCCGCGACCTTCGGGATCTTCTGGTGGCTCAGCGACTCGACGTAGTTTTCGCCGACCACGGCTTTCCCGCGCACTTCGTAGCGATACTGGGGATCGGTGACGCCCTTCAGGCGCGTCGGCCACTCGCGCAGCAGCGCGATGGATTCATTGCTGAGCTGCTGCACGCTGACGTTGTAGCGCTGGCGCAGCGTCAGCAGCGACTTGTCGCCGCCTTCGGTGAGGTCGTCCACCGCGTA
>JBEIOK010000137.1:0-7196 GCA_040377605.1 Nevskiaceae bacterium
CCCGAGTGGTACTTCCGCAAGGCCCGCAAGGCCACCGAGAAGTTCCTGCAAACATGACGTAAGCGTCATGGTTTGCTAGGGTGCGCGCCGGATCGAGAAGACGCCAGGCCCTTCGAGGAGCAAACCATGAGCCCAGCACCGACCGGCACCGGCATGAACCGGCGCCACTTCCTGAAACTGACCGCCAGTGGGATGGCCACGCTCGCCGTACTCGGCACGTCGGCGCAGCTGGCCGGCTGCAGCCGCGCAGAGGCCCCAGCGCCGGGACACACATTCCTGACGCCGGCGGACCTGGCGCTGTTCGGCGCGCTGTTGCCGGTGGTCAACGGCGCGGCCTTTCCCGACGACGCCGCGGTCCGCGACGAGGCGCTGCGGCGCATCGATCTAGTGTGCATCAGCCTCGAGGCCGCGGCGCGCGCCGAGGCGCGCAAGCTGCTGGACCTGCTGCACTGGGGGCTGTTCCGTCGTCTGGCCTGCGGATTCTCGGCGGACTGGACCCAGGCCACGCCCACCGAATTGACCGCCTTTCTGCAGCGCTGGCGCGACAGTCGCATGAGCCTGCTCAATGCCGGACATCGGGCGCTGGTGAAGCTGGCCGGGACCGGCTGGTGGAGCCAGCCAGCCAGTTGGTCCGCTGCGGCCTATCCGGGACCGCCGGCCTGGGCACTGACTGCCCTCAACACGCCGTCCGCCCCCACCGCCTGAGCTCCGATATGTCGACTCTCAATGATCTCTACACCGACGGCATCGCCAGCGGCTGGAACGTTCTCAATGCCGCAACATTGACCGAGGCGCGCACGCTCGAGGCCGACGTGGTCATCGTGGGCAGCGGTGCCGGGGGCGGCACGGCGGCGGAAATCCTGGTCGCTGCCGGTCTGAAGGTGCTGATGCTGGAGGAAGGCGCGCTGTACACCGCCGCCGACTTCAAGGACATGGATGAATGGCGCGGCTACACCACGCTCTATCAGGAGGGTGGTGGCCGCGCGACATCGGATGGGGCGGTATCGATCTTCCAGGGCCGCGCCGTCGGCGGCACCACGACCGTCAATTGGACCACCAGCCTGCGCACGCCCGCGCAGACGCTGGCGCACTGGGCACGCGAGCACGGCGTCGCCGATGCGGACGACACCGCGATGGCGCCGTGGTTTCAGCGCGCCGAGGAGCGGCTCGGGATCACGCCCTGGGCGGTGGCGCCCAACCGCAACAACGCGCTGCTACGCGACGGCTGCGAAAAACTCGGCTGGCAGTGGCAGACGATTCCGCGCAACGTGCGCGGCTGCTGGAATCTGGGCTACTGCGGCCTCGGCTGCCCGACCAACGCCAAGCAATCGATGCTGGTCACGACGATCCCCGAGTCGCTCAAGCGCGGCATGACCCTGGTGCATCACGCGCGGGTCGAGACGGTCCGTGTCGGCAAGAACGGCATTGAGCATCTGGAGGTCCGCGCGCTGGGGGCCGATGTCCGCACGCCCACCGGCGTGACGCTGACGGTGCGGGCGCGGCACTACGTCCTTGCCGGCGGCGCCCTCAACACACCGGCCCTGCTGCTGCGCTCGAAGGCTCCCGATCCACATGATCTGCTGGGTCGCCGCACCTGCATTCATCCGGTGGACGCCACGCTGGCGCTGTTCGATGACCCAGTGGAGGGCTATCACGGCGCCCCGCAATCGATCTATTCGGACCAGTTCCTGTGGCCCGATCAGGGCGTCGGCTACAAGCTGGAAGTGCCACCACTGCAGCCGATCCTGACCGCTGGCCTGTTCGGTAGCTATGGCGAGGCGCTGACTCGCGACATGGCACGCCTCGCTCACGCCCAGGTCAACATTGCGCTGATGCGCGATGGCTTCAGCGCCAGCAGCACCGGCGGCCGCGTCCGCGTCGATGACGCCGGGAATCCGGTGCTCGACTACGACTTCAGCGCCGATCTCTGGGATGCCCTGCGCCGCGCCCTGTTGAGCATGGCCGAGGCGCAGTTCGCCGCCGGTGCCCGCAGCGTGCGCCCTGGCCACCTTGATGCCACTGACTACACGAGCTGGGAGGCTGCGCGGCAGGCAATCCGGGCATTGCCGATGCAGAAGCAGCGCGTCACGCTCTACACCGCACACCTGATGGGCGGCTGCCCGATGGGCGCCGATCCGGCCCGCAGCGTCGTCGACAGCTACGGACAGCACCATCACCTGGAAAACCTGTCGATTCTCGATGGCTCGATCTTTCCGACCAGCATCGGCGCCAATCCGCAGCTGTCGATCTATGCCTTCGTCGCCCGCAACGCCACACGCCTGGCAACCGCTCTGAAGACCTGAGTCGTCAGGGGCGACGCACCTCGAATCCGGCAGGGGCGGTCTCCTCGACCCGCTGCCAGTCGACCTGCTCGACGCGCGCGGCCGCGGGGCCGCGCTGCAACCAGGCATGCAGCTGCGCCAGCGCCGGGGCCTCGCCGCAGGCCAGCCCCTCGACGCAACCATCCTCTCGGTTGCGCACCCAGCCGCGCAGGTTCAGGGCTTCGGCACGCTCGCGCGTCGACTGGCGGAAATACACGCCCTGCACGCGGCCGGAAACGATGAAGCGATATGATGCGATGGACATCGGGATGGAACGAGGCAGGCCTTCTACATGGGCATCTTAAAGCGGCTGCAGACCCGCATCAGCAAGCTCGGCGCCGCCACCGACAGCGCGCTCGCCTTCATAGAAGACCGCAAGGCCTTCGAGGTCGCGATCCCGATCGGCAACAGCACCGAGCCGCTGTGGCGTATCCGCGTGCAGATGCTGACCGAGCCCCAGGCCGACGGCGAACGCGTCCGCCTGCGTGCGCATATCCAGACCCATTTCGCGTCGGCGCTGCGTCCCGCGCTCCTGGCGCACGCTGCTGCGCAGGCCGCGCCTGCGCTGACCGATCTCCATGCCAGCCGCGGCCAACGCCTGGCTGCCCGGGCCGGGCAGCTCGCACAGCGCACGGCGCAGCGCGCGCTGGCGGTTCCTGTGGTCGGCCTGCTGATGGAGCCGCTGCTCAAGCTCGACCTCAACACCTGGATCGAAATCCAGGCCTCGACCGCTTCGCTGGACGCCGGCAGTCACGATCTGCTGCCGCAGGCCGATAAGCTGGCCGCGCTCGGCATCCAGCCGCGACGTGCCGGCGATCAGCCGATGGCGGAGAGCTGGGCCGGCGAAGCCCCGGACGGGTTTGCGCAGGTCTCCGTCCTGCAGATGGAGAAGCGTCACCTGCCACCGCAATTGCAGCGAGCGCTCGGCACCGCGCCGTTCTCGCTGGCTGCCGCGATGGTCAACACCGCGCAGCAGAAATAACCGATCTTGCGCTCCGACCGCGACCGCGAGGTATGGCTGCTGGCGCTGCCGATTCTCGGCGGCATGGCCTCGCAGAATTTGCTGAACCTGGTCGACGCCTGGATGGTCGGCGGCCTCGGGCCGGCGGCGCTGGCCGCGACCGGACTCGCCAACTTCCTGAACTTCATGGCGGTGGCCTTCATCACCGGCTTCTCGCCTGCCGTGCAGGCGATCGCGGCACGCCGCATCGGCGAGGGCCGCGCCTCGGAAGCCGGCGCACCGCTCAACGGGGGCATCCTGCTATCGCTGGGCCTGGGCATCCCGCTGACCGTGCTGCTGGTGCTGATGGCTCCAGCGATCTTCTCCGCGCTCAACAGCGATCCGGAGGTGGTGCGCGAGGGCGTGCCCTACCTGCAGTGGCGTCTCGTCGCGATCGCCGCTGTCGGCATCAACTTTTCATTCCGCGGCTACTGGAGCGCGCGCAAGCTGGCCGGCTACTACCTGCAGACGCTGTTGCTGATGCATGCGCTGAACATCGTCTTCAGCTATTCGCTGATCCATGGCCTGTGGGGTCTGCCGCGCATGGGCACGGCCGGTGCCGGCCTGGGTACGACACTGGCCATCATCGTCGGCACGGCCGCCTACGTCGCGCTGGGGCTGCGCCACGCGCACGATCAGGGCGTCTTCACCCGGCGTCCCAGCGCGGAACAGTTCCGCAGCCTGCTGAAGCTCGGCCTGCCCTCGTCGATCCAGAACCTGTTGTTCTCGGCCGGCTTTGCGGCCCTGTTCTGGATCGTCGGCCAGGTCGGCACCGCGGAACTGGCGGTGGCCAACGTGCTGGTGACGATCACGCTGACGGCCGTGCTGCCGGGCATCGCCTTCGGCATTGCGGCGGCGACCCTCAGCGGCCAGGCCATGGGCCGTGGTGAACCGGAAGAGGCGCATCGCTGGATGTGGGACGTATACCGCGTCTCGCTGCGCGTGTTCGTGCCGCTGGCCGCGGTGATGGTGATCGCGCCGGACCCGATCCTGGGGCTGTTCGTGCGCGATCCAGCGCTGGTGGCACTCGGCCGCCTGCCGCTGCAGCTGATCGGCGCGACGATCCTGCTCGACGGCCTGGGGCTGATCCTGATGCAAGCCCTGCTCGGCGTCGGCGCCGCCCAGCTGGTGATGGTCGTCGCCACCGGCCTGCAGTGGGGGCTGTTCCTGCCGGCGGCCTGGCTGCTGGGACCGGTCTATGGCCTCGGGCTGCTGTGGATTTGGGTGGCGATGGGCAGCTATCGCCTGCTGCAGACCGCCATCTTCGCGCACGCCTGGCAGCGCCGTGGCTGGGTCCAGATCAAGGTCTGACGACCCGCGTCAACCGAAGCGTGATAGCGGCACTGTCTGGAAGGAGGGCCCTCACCCCCCACTTCTGGAGTCCCGACATGAAACTTACGCATTCGCTGTTGGCATCGCTGGCCGTCGCCGCGATGCTGTTGACCGGCCCCGCGCAGGCACACGACCGCCGCGATCGCGGCGACCGCGTCGAACAACGGCTCGACCGCAAGGGCGACCGCATCAACCATCGTCTCGATCATCGGGCCGCACATGCCGCAGCCCACGGCGACTACCGCGCCGCCTGGCATCTGGATCGCAAGGGCAATCGCATCGACCGCCGGCTGGACCGCAAGGGCCACCGTTACGATCGCCGCTGGGATCGTCGCCACCCGAGCGCTCATCACCACACTCATGGTCACCGCTGAGCGCTAAGCTCAGTCCATGACGGACCACGACGATGCGCAGCAGCACGCCAGCCTCGATGCCTTTCTGGCATCCGTGGAGCGGTGTGCGCTGCGCACCGTCGAGTTCTCGGTCGGCAATCGCGACGACGCCCTCGACCTTGTGCAGGACGCGATGCTGGAACTCGCACGCCGCTATGCCGCGCGGCCATCCACCGAGTGGCCCCCGCTGTTCCACCGCATCCTCGATAACGCGATCCTGCAGTTCCACCGCAAGCGGCGCCGGCAGACGCGCTGGTTTGGCTGGCTCGAAACCGACGATACGGTGCTCGACGCCATTCCCGATCCCGGCCCCGATCCGCTGCGACTGGCACAACAGGACGACGCGATGGGCCGCCTGAACCAAGCCATGCAACGCCTGCCGCTCCGCCAGCGACAGGTCGTGATGCTGCGCGTCTGGGAAGGCCTCGACGTCGCCGATACTGCCAGCGCCATGGGCTGCGGCGAAGGCAGCGTGAAGACACATCTGTCGCGCGCGCTCGCGGCGCTGCGCACCCAGTTGGAGGAGTACGCCTGATGCACGCCGAGCACGACCCGGACCTGAGCCCCGAACAGCGCCGTCTGGCCGCGCAGCTGCGCGCGACGCTGGACGCAGCGCCACTGGACGCCGTGACCAGCGCCAGACTCGGCGCCGCACGCCGCCGCGCGCTGGACGCAATGAAGACCAGACGCCGCACGCCGTTGTGGGCAGGGGCCGCAGTGGCGGTCGGTCTGGTGGCAGCCCTGACGCTGACGCTGCGCCCGGCCCTTGAACCGGTAGCGACACCAGGTGTCGATGAAGCCAGCCTCGACTGGATTGCGCTGGCCGAAGACGAAGCGCCGGAGTTCTACGAGGATCTGGAGTTCTACGAGTGGCTGGACGATGAAACCTCGCAGGACAGCTAGGCCGCACCTGCTGGCCCATGCGGGGCTGCTGCTGGTCGCCGCGCAGATCCACGGCGCCGATCTCGAACTGCTGGAGTTCCTGGGCAGCGAAGACGAGGCGTCCGTGCAGAGCCGCGCGGCCGAACAGACCCACCCGTATGCAATGAACGATTCGAACCCACGCAAGCCCACGGCGCCGCATCTGCGGCGCAAGAGCGATGACGATGAAGACCATGACCCGCACCCCTGAGCGCAGCCTGCTGCGCGTACTGCTGCTTGGCGGCCTGCTGCTGTGCGCTACCGGCACCGCCGTCGCACAGGAACCCACGCCATGGGACCGTCTGACACCGGACCAGCAGCAGTTCCTGCAACAGGCCCAGCCTCAGTGGGACCAGCTGCCCCCGGACAAGCAGCAGCGCCTGCTGCGCGGCGCCGAGCGCTGGTCGAAGATGAGTGAAGAGGAACGTGCACAGGCCAAGCGCCGCATGGATCGCTGGAAGTCGCTGCCGCCGGAACAGCGCAAGGCGCTGCGCGAGAAGGCGCGCCGCTTCCACGAACTGCCACCGGAACAGCGCGAGCGACTGCGCGGCCTGCGCGATGACTTCCGGTCGCTGCCGAAGGAAACGCAGCAGCAATTCCGGGACTGCGAGAAACGCAAGCGTGGCGGCGAGACCCTCGACTGCCGCAGCCTGTGGCCTGCGGACCTGCGCGAGAAATATGCCGATCTGCCGGACCCTCCGCCGAAGCCACCGCGTCACGATGAGCGTCCGCCGCCGGGAACGCGCTGATCCGCTAGAGCTTCACCGCGAACAGCGCCTTCGTGCGGCGCCAGGTGTCGCCGGCCACGGCCAGCGTCACCACGCCGCCGAAGATCACCGACGGCACCGTCCCCATCAGGCGCGCGGCGAGTCCCGACTCGAAGGCCCCGATCTCGTTGGAGGTGGAAATGAAGATGCTGTTGACCGCCTGCACCCGACCGCGCAGGTGATCGGGCGGCATGACCTGCAGGATCGTGTTGCGCACGACGACGCTGATGCTGTCGAACGCGCCGGTCAGGAACAGCGCCACCACGGACAGCCACAAATTCGAAGACAGTGCGAAGACCAGCGTCGCGCCGCCAAAACCGATCACCGCAAGCAGCATGTTGCGCCACGCGTGATTCAGCGGTGGCCACCACGCGCAGGCCAGAATCGTCAGCATCGCGCCAATGGCCGGTGCCGAGCGCAGAACGCCCAGGCCCTCGGGGCCGACCTTGAGAATGTCCTCGGC
>JBEIOK010000145.1:0-6799 GCA_040377605.1 Nevskiaceae bacterium
CGTACGGATTTCACCGATCAGGATCACGTCCGGCGCCTGACGCAGCGTGTTCTTGAGCGCGTTCTCCCAGGAATAGGTATCGGTGCCGACTTCTCGCTGCGTGATCAGGCAGCCCGCGTGCGGATGGACGTACTCGATCGGGTCCTCGATGGTGACGATGTGGCCGCGCGAATTCTGGTTGCGAAAGCCGATCATGGCCGCCAGTGAGGTCGATTTGCCCGAGCCGGTGGCGCCGACCATCAGCACCAGGCCACGCTTCTCCATCACGATGTTCTTGAGCTGGTCCGGCAGCCCCAGCTGCTCGATCGTGGGAATCTCGGTGTTGATCGTACGCAGCACGCCACCGACGCGGTTCTGCTGCACAAAGGCGTTGACGCGGAAGCGTCCGATGTTCGGCGGCGAGATCGCGAAGTTGCACTCGTTGCTGGCTTCGAAATCCTTGATTTGCCGATCATTCATCAGCGAGCGCATGATCATCGCCGAGGTTTCGGGCGGCAGCGGCTTGTCCATCACCGGCGTCATCTGGCCATCAAGCTTGATCGCGGGCGGAAAGCCGGCGGAGATGAACAGGTCCGAGGCGCCACGCTGCTTCATCAACATCAGCAGTTGCTGGACCAGCTTGATACTTTGGTCGCGGTCCATCGTCGTTCTCAGTTGAGCGTGAAGTTGCGCGGGTCAGCCGATTTCATGCGCGCTTCTTCCAGCGTGGTGACGCCCTTCTTGACCAGATCCTTGAGGCACTGATCCAGCGTCTGCATGCCCTCCTTCTGACCAGTCTGGATCGCACTGTACATCTGCGCGATCTTGTTCTCACGGATCAGGTTACGGATGGCCGGATTGCCGATCATGATCTCGTGCGCGGCCACGCGCCCGCCGCCCTTCTTCTTCATCAGAGTCTGCGAGATCACTGCCCGCAGCGATTCCGACAGCATCGCACGCACCATGTCCTTCTCCGCCGCCGGGAACACGTCGACGATACGGTCGACGGTCTTGGCAGCCGACGAGGTATGGAGGGTGCCGAACACCAAGTGACCGGTTTCGGCGGCGGTCAGCGCCAGGCGGATCGTTTCGAGATCGCGCATTTCGCCGACCAGGATGACGTCCGGATCTTCACGCAGCGCCGAGCGCAACGCCTCGTTGAACCCCAGCGTGTCACGATGCACTTCACGCTGGTTGATCAGGCACTTCTTCGACTGATGCACGAATTCGATCGGGTCCTCGACCGTGAGGATATGGCCATACTCGTTGTCGTTGATGTGATTGATGATCGCCGCCAGGGTCGTGGACTTGCCGGAGCCGGTCGGGCCCGTGACCAGCACGATGCCGCGCGGGGTGTCGGCGATGTCCTTGAAGATTGCCGGGCACTTCAGGTCCTCGAGCGTCAGGATCTTCGACGGAATCGTACGGAACACGGCACCCGACCCGCGCGCATGCGTGAACGCGTTGACACGAAAGCGGGCCAGACCGGGAATCTCGAACGAGAAGTCGGTTTCCAGGAACTCATCCCAGGCCTTGCGCTGCTTGTCGTTCATGATGTCGTACACCATGTCGTGGACCTGCTTGTGGTCCAGCGGCGGCAGATTGATGCGCTTGACGTCACCGTCGACGCGGATCATCGGCTCGACGCCGGCCGACAGGTGCAAGTCCGACGCCCCCTGCTTGACGCTGAAAGTCAGCAGCTGCGCGATATCCATCCCGAACTCCCGTGAGACTGTTGTCTAATGTAATGCCGGGGACGTTATAAGCAATGGATCAGCAAGGCAATACGGCGGCGATCGCCGACAATCTGGACGCGGTCAGGGCGCGCATCGCGGCGGCCTGCGCGGCCGCGCACCGGACGCCGGCCTCGGTCGGACTGCTGGCGGTCAGCAAGACCTTCGGAGCCGATGCCATCCGCGCCGTCGCCGCCGCCGGCCAGCGCGCCATCGGCGAGAACTACGTCCAGGAGGCGCTGGACAAGCAGGCCCAATTGCGGGACCTGCCGCTGCAGTGGCATTTCATCGGCCCGATCCAGTCGAACAAGACCCGTGACATCGCTGCGAACTTCGACTGGGTCCATGGCATCGACCGCCTGAAGATCGCGCAGCGCCTGTCCGACCAACGGCCGACGACGCTGCCGCCGCTGCAGGTCTGCGTGCAGGTCAACATCTCGGGCGAAGCCAGCAAGTCCGGCTGCGCCCCCCAGGATGCGGAGGCCCTCTGCGCGGCGGTTGCGGCCCTGCCGCGGCTGCAGCTGCGCGGCCTGATGGCCATTCCGGAACCGGCGGCATCGGGGGCCGATGCCCAGGCGCCGTTCCGTGCATTGAACAGCCTGTTCGTGGCGCTGCAATCCGGGCGGGACGCCGGGTTTGATACGCTGTCGGCCGGCATGTCGGACGATCTCGAAGCCGCCATCGCCCAAGGCTCCACGCTCGTCCGCGTCGGCAGCGCCCTCTTCGGAAACCGCAGGAAACCCACGACATGAGTCAGGATCTCGCCAAACGCAAGGCTGCTGAGGCCGCACTCGCCTACGTCCAGCCCGGCGAGGTCCTGGGCGTGGGCACCGGCTCGACCGTCAATCACTTCATCGACCTGTTGGCCGAACACAAACTCGATGTCGCCGGCGCGGTATCGTCATCCAACGCCAGCACCGAGCGCCTTCGGCGCGCCGGCATTCCGGTGCTCGACGCCCATCAGGCCGGCACCCTGTCGATCTATGTCGATGGCGCGGACGAGGCCAATCGTCACCTGTACTTGATCAAGGGCGGCGGCGGTGCGCTGACGCGCGAGAAGATCGTCGCCGCGATGAGCCGCACCTTCGTCTGCATTGCGGACGAATCCAAGCTGGTGAAGGTCCTGGGCCGCTTTCCGTTGCCGGTGGAAGTCATCCCGATGGCGCAGTCCTATGTCGCACGCCAACTGGTCGCCCTGGGAGGCCGGCCGGAGCTGCGCACCGGCTTCACGACCGACAACGGCAATGTGATTCTCGATGTCCACGGCCTGGAGATCGTCGACGCCGTTGGCCTGGAAACGCAGATCAATCTGCTGGCCGGCGTGGTCTGCGTCGGCCTGTTTGCACGACGCGCCGCCGATGTCCTGATCCTGGGCTCGGCCAGCGGCGTGCGTACCGTCATGCCAGCCTGAATCGGCACTTTCGGAACGACAAAGCCCGCCGCGGCGATAACCGCGGCGGGCTTTTTTGCACCCGCTGACTCAGCGGCGGCGCGGGCCCTTGCCGAACTTGTCGCGCGGCTGCTCTTCGTTGACCTTGAGCGGCTTGCCACGCAGCTCCTTGCCGTTGAGTCCGGCGATGGCGGCGCGCGCTTCGTGGCCTTCCATCTCGATGAACCCGAAGCCCTTGCACTGGCCGCTGAAGACGTCGTGCATCAGCTTGATCGAACGGACCTTGCCGAAAGCCGAGAACATCTCGGTGAGCTCACGCTCGGTGGTGTCGCTGGGAAGGTTGCCTGCGAATAGACGCTTCATGCTGTCTGTCTCCTGTTGCGATTAATGATCAGCGACCGGCCTGTCCACGCCCACGGCCACTGCGACCCTGCCCGGCGCGCGCGGCGTGCTGGCCGCCGCCCGGCCGAGGGCCTTGTCCGGACCGGGCACCGCCACCGGGGCGACCCTGGCCTCCACCACCCGGCTGCCGCTGACCGTTGCCGGTCGGCGCTGCCTGCCGTTGCTGCGACTGCGAATTGCGAGGGCCGTCGGAACGGCCGCCGCCATTGCCACCGCGGCGATGGCGGTCCTGCCGCGGCGGACGCTCGTCCTCTGCGGCCTTCTCCGCGGCCGATCGCGGCCGCGGCACGTAGCCCTCGACCTCGAACGCCGGGATGCTGCGCTTGAGCAGCTTCTCGATGCCGCGCCACTCGTCGTACTCCTCGCGGCACACCAGCGAGATCGCCTCACCGGTCTCGCCGGCGCGGCCGGTGCGACCGATACGGTGGACATAGTCTTCCGGCACGGCCGGCAGCTCGTAATTGATGACGTGGGGCAGCTGGTCGATATCCAGACCGCGCGCGGCGATGTCGGTGGCCACCAGGGCACGCACCGTGCCGGCCTTGAAGTCGGCCAGCGCGCGCGTCCGCGCGTTCTGGCTCTTGTTGCCGTGCAGGGCAGCGGTGGTGATGCCGTCCTTCTCCAGGCGCTCGGCCAGGCGGTTGGCACCATGCTTGGTGCGCGTGAAGATCAGCACCTGCTTCCAGTTGAAGCGGCTGATCATGTAGCCGAGCAGGCCCGCCTTCTCGCCCTTCTCGATGAAGATCGCGCGCTGCAGCACGGCTTCGGCCGCACTGTTGCGCGGCGCGATGTCGATCGTCGCCGGGTTGTGCAGCAGGCCTTCGGCGAGCTTGCGGATATCCGGCGAGAACGTCGCCGAAAACATCAGGTTCTGACGCTTGGCCGGCAGCCGCTCGATGACCTTGCGGATATCGCGGATGAAGCCCATGTCGAGCATGCGGTCGGCTTCGTCCAGCACCAGGAACTCGACCTTGGACAGATCGACCGTGCGCTGGCCGACGTGATCCAGCAGACGGCCCGGCGTGGCCACGACGATGTCGGTGCCCCGGCGCAGGGCATCGATCTGCGGATTGATGCTGACGCCGCCGAAGATCAGCGTGGTGCGCACGGTCGGCAGATGCTGGCCGTAGGTGCGGACGCTCTCCTCGACCTGGGCCGCCAGTTCACGCGTCGGCACCAGCACCAGCACCCGCACCGGACGGCGGCCGTCACCGGAGGCCGGCTGGGCCTGCAGGCGATGCAGCATCGGCAACGTGAAGGCGGCGGTCTTGCCGGTCCCGGTTTGTGCAGCGGCGAGCAGGTCGCGACCGGCCAGAATCTCGGGGATGGCGCGAGCCTGGATCGGCGTGGGCTGGGTGTAGCCCTGATCGGAAACGGCGCGCAACAAGCTGGGCGCAAGGCCCAGGGAATCAAAAGACATCGAAACAGGCTCCTGAAATGCGCCTGCCGTTCACCGCAATGCGGGACAACGGCCGGTTCAGGCAGCGGATGACTCAAACGCCGGGACAGCCCCGACCGAATGGGAAAGAGGTTTGCGAGAGCAGCGCCAAGCAATTGAAAAAACTGGCGGAATCTGAAGGTGCCAACCGGAAGGCACCGCACAAACGGCGCGCAGTATAGCGGCTGGGTCCCGATTCGCCTAATCTTCCCGACGGAGCACAAGCAAATCGCGTGCCGAAAATTTAACCATCAGGAGCCGTCCATGCCGTCCCTACGCCCCTATACCGCCGTGCTGGCCCTCGCCGCCGGCCTCCTGACCGCCACTGCCGCCCAGGCCGATGCCTGGAAGGACCTCAAGAACACCGCCAAACAGCAGGCCGCGCAAAAGGCCGAGGCCGAGTTCGGCCTGCCGCAGGCCGCGCCGCAGGGCGCCAAGGTGTATTTCATCGAACCGAAGAACGGCGCCACGATCACCGGCCCGGTCAAGGTCGTGTTCGGCCTGGCCAACATGGGGGTCGCACCCGCCGGCGTGAACCAGACTGGCACCGGCCATCACCATCTGCTGATCGACGACCCTGCCGTCGATCTGACCAAGCCGCTGCCGGCCACGGACCAGATCAAGCACTTCGGCGGCGGCCAGACCGAAGCCACGCTGGACCTGAAGCCGGGCACGCATACGCTGCAGCTGGTCCTGGGTGACTGGAAGCATCAGCCGCACAATCCGTCGGTTGTGTCGGAAAAAATCACCATCACGGTCAAGGCGGCGGCCAAGTAAGCCGCACCGACCCTTCCCATCCCAAGGAGAGTTACAGATGCAGCTTGCGGGTCATACCTACATCGTCACCGGTGGCGCATCCGGCCTCGGCGGCAGCACGGTCGAGCGCCTGGTGCAGCAGGGCGCGAACGTCGTGATCGTCGACCTCAACGAGAAGCTCGGTCAGGCGCTCGCGGCCCAGCTCGGTGCCACCACGCGCTTCCTGCGCTGCGACGTCACCAGCGAAGCCGATGCGCAGGCCGCCGTGAAACTGGCGCTGGAGGCCTTTGGCGGGCTGCACGGCCTGGTCAATTGCGCCGGCATCGGCCCTCCAGGAAAGGTGCTGGGCAAGGAAGGCGCGCTGCCGCTGGCCAAGTTCAACCAGATCATCCAGATCAACCTGGTCGGCAGCTTCAACATGATCCGCCTCGCGGCCGAAGCCATGTCCCGGCAGGAACCCAACGCCGGTGGCGAACGCGGCGTGCTGATCAACACCGCGTCGGTCGCAGCCTATGACGGCCAGATCGGCCAGCCGGCCTATGCCGCCTCGAAGGCCGGCGTGGTCGGCATGACGCTGCCGATCGCCCGCGAGCTGGCACGCTTCGGCATCCGCTGCGTGACCATCGCGCCCGGCCTGTTCGAGACGCCGCTGCTGCTGTCGCTGCCGCCGGAAGCACAGGAATCCCTCGGTCGCAGCGTGCCGTTCCCGTCGCGGCTCGGCAAGCCGGCGGAGTTCGCGCACCTGGTGCAGTCGATCATCGAAAACCCGATGGTCAACGGCGAGACGATCCGTCTCGACGGCGCGCTGCGCATGGCGCCGAAGTAAGCCCTCGACCGGACGCCACGCGCCACCATGAAATCCGCGCTGGGACTGCGCCTCGGCCAGTCCCTGACCATGACGCCGGCGCTGCAGCAGGCCATCCGCCTGCTGCAGCTGTCGACGCTCGATCTCCAGCAGGAGATCGAGCAGGCCCTGGATTCCAACATCCTGCTGGAGCGCGACGACACTGACACCACCCCGGACAGCGAGGGGCCGGCCGAAGCCCCCGCCGCCAGCGATGAGGTTGCACCGGTGGAGTTGCGCGAGGACGGGGATGTCCC
>JBEIOK010000027.1:0-23179 GCA_040377605.1 Nevskiaceae bacterium
CAGCGCCTCGCTGATCGGCGCCTGCGGCAGCACGGCATCCAACGGGATGTGGATGAAGCCGCCGAACAGCGCCGCCATCGCCAGCACCGCGAGCGGCACGCCATGATCGAGGCCGTGCGGTCTGTGCACCTCGTGTCCGTGACTGTCTCCAAAGAATGCGATGAAGATCAGGCGGAAGGTGTACAGCGCCGTGAGGAACGCACCGACCAGCCCCATCCAGAACAGATGGGGATGCCCATACGCCCAGGCCTGGAACAGGATTTCGTCCTTGGAGAAGAATCCAGACGTCCCCGGGAACGCGACCAGCCCCAGCGAGCCGATCAGGAAGACCCAGAACGTGAACGGGATCTGCTTGCGCAACCCGCCCATCTTGAAGAGGTCCTGCTCGTGGTGGCAGGCCAGGATCACCGAGCCCGCGGCGAGGAACAGCAGCGCCTTGAAGAAGGCGTGCGTCATCAGATGGAACACGGCCGGCTGGTAGGCGCCGGCGCCCAGGGCCAGGAACATGTAACCGATCTGCGACATCGTCGAGTAGGCCAGCACCTTCTTGATGTCGGACTGCGTCAACGCGATGAAACCCGCCATCAGCAGCGTGATGCCGCCGGTCCAGCCCACCGCCTGCAACGCCAAGGGCGCGAGCTCGAAGATCGGATGCGTGCGCGCAATCAGATACACACCGGCGGTCACCATGGTCGCCGCGTGGATCAGCGCTGAAACCGGCGTGGGACCCGCCATCGCGTCGGGCAGCCAGGTCTGCAGCGGAATCTGTGCCGACTTGCCCACGGCCCCGCCGAGCAGCAGCAAGGCGGCAATCGTGATCAGCGGGTCGCCCTGCTGGAACTTCTGTGGCGCCAGTTCCAGCAGCGCCTGGATTTCCAGCGTCCCCAGCGCGTGAAACAGGATGAACAGGCCAATCGCCATGAACGTGTCGCCGACGCGCGTGACGACAAAGGCCTTGCGCGCGGCAGCGCCGTTGGCGGCGTCCTTGAACCAGAACCCGATCAGCAAATACGAGGCCAGGCCCACGCCTTCCCAGCCAAAGTACAGGAACAACAAATTGTCACCCAGCACCAAAAACAGCATGCTGGCGACGAACAGGTTCATGTACGAGAAGAAGCGGCCATACGCGTCGTCCCCGCGCATGTACCAGGATGCGAACAGGTGGATGAAGAACCCGACGCCGGTGATCACCGACATCATCAGCATCGACAGCTGGTCCAGATGCAGGGCGAAGTCGGGGGCAAAGCCGCCCACACTCATCCAGGTCCACAGCACCTGAGTGTGACTGCTGCCCGCCGGCAGCGCATAGAACTGCCAGCCAATCAGCAGGGTTAACCCCGCCGACAGGCCGACACTGCCGACACCGATCACGGCCGCCGCATTCTCCGAAACGCGATCACGCAGCAGGGCCAGGCTCAGGAAGCCCAGCAGCGGCGACAGGAAGACGAGAAAGAGGAGATCAAGCATCACTGGGCTTCCTCGTCATGCGCCATTGCCCTGCATGGCCGGGCGTTCGGCATCGCTGAAAACTTCAGTTCCATGGCGTGCTGCCTCACCCCTTCATCTCGGAAGCCGCGTCCACGTCCAGCGTGCGGAAGCGACGGTGCAGCTGCAGCACGATCGCAAGGCCGACTGCCGCCTCGGAGGCCGCCAGCGTGAGAATCAGGATGAACATGATCTGGCCATCGGCCTGCTGCCAGCGGGCGCCGGCAACGACAAAGGCCAGTGCTGCGGCATTCATCATGACTTCGACCGACATCAGCATGAACAGCAGGTTGCGGCGCACCATGACGCCGATCAGGCCCAGCACGAACAGCACGGCCGCCAGCGCCAGGCCGTGTGCCATCGGAACTCCGGTCACTGCGGCGGTCTCGATCATGTCAGTCGTGCTTGCCGAGGTGGTAGGCCGCGACCAGCGCCGCGAGCAGCAACATCGACGCCAGTTCGACCGCGAGCAGATAGGGACCGAACAGCACGATGCCGACCTGCTTGGCACCGACCTCCTGCAGACCTGCCACCGCCCGACCGCCCCCTTCGAACAGCAGGGCATCCAGCAGCCCGATCAGCAGCAGTGCCGCCAGCCCGGTCGGACCGATCCAGGCGCGCGGCTGCAGCCAGCGCTGCTCCTGCTCCACGGTCGCACGCCCGAGATTCAGCATCATCACCACGAACACGAACAGCACCATGATCGCGCCGGCATAGACGATCACCTCCAGCGCGCCGGCAAACGGAGCGCCCAGCATGAAGAACACCGCAGCCACTGCCAGCAGTGACACCACGAGATTGAGCAGGGCATGCACCGGATTGCGTCCGGTCACGACCATCACGGTGGATGCCGTGGCCACGGCGGCAGCGATGTAGAAGAACAGCGTCATGGCAGCAGACTCTTGACGTTGACCGGCTGCGCTTCCTGAGCGGCCGCGCCCTTGGGCTTGCCGGCGATCGCCAGACCCGCAACGCGATAGAAGTTGTAGTCCGGATATTTGCCGGTACCGGCGATCTGCAGATCCTGCTTTTCGTAGACCAGGTCCTGACGTCGGTATTCGGCCATCTCGAAGTCCGGGGTGAGCTGGATCGCCGTTGTCGGGCAGGCCTCCTCGCACAGCCCGCAGAAGATGCAGCGTGAGAAATTGATGCGGAAGAACTCCGGATACCAGCGTCCATCGGGCCGCTCGGCTTTCTGCAGCGAGATGCAGCCGACCGGGCAGGCCGCCGCGCACAGGTTGCAGGCCACGCACCGCTCCTCACCATCCGGATCGCGCGTAAGCACGATGCGGCCGCGGTAGCGTGGCGGCAGATACGGCATCTGCTCCGGATACTGAATCGTGTCGCGCCTGCGCCACGAATGCGAAAAGATCATCCAGATGCTGCGGATCTGCGTGTAGATGCCGAACAGGACCGCTTTCAGGGTTTGCATGGGCTCAGGCTCCCTGATGATGGGCGACGAGGATGGCGCCGGTCACGAGCATATTGAGCAGCGCCAGCGGCAGGCAGACCTTCCAGGCAGCACCCATCATCTGGTCGTAGCGGGGTCGCGGCAGCGCCGCGCGCAGCAGGATGAATCCGGACATGAAGATGAATGACTTTGCGGCAAATGCGAGGAACTGCAGGATCGGCCCCTCGTTGCTCACGAACGGCACGTCCCAGCCACCGAAGAACAGGGTGACCAGCAAGCCGGAAACCATGACGATACCGACGTACTCGCCGACGAAGAACATGCCGAACTTCATGCCCGAATACTCGGTGTGATACCCCGAGGCCAGTTCGGATTCGGCCTCCGGCAAATCGAAGGGGGTACGGTGCGTAACAGCCACGGCCGCGAGCGCAAACACACAGAAGCCCAGAAACTGCGGGCCGACATTCCACCAGCCAGCCTGCTGGGCCTCGACGATCTCGCGCAGATTGAACGATCCGGCCTGCATCACCACGCCCATCAGCGACAGGCCCATGAACACTTCGTAGCTGATCGTCTGCGCCGTCGAACGCAAGCCACCCAGCAGTGCATATTTGCTGTTGGACGCCCAGCCGCCCAGCATCACGGCGTACACCGCAAGTCCGGCAAAGGCGAAGAAGTACAGCACGCCGTACTCGAGGTCGGAGACCCCCCAGGTTGCGGTGATCGGCACGACCGCGAAAGACAACAGCATCATGCTCATCGCGATGATCGGCGCGAGCCAGAACATCGGCTTGTCGACAAACGGCGGGGTCCAGTCTTCCTTGAAGAAGATCTTGATCATGTCGGCGATCACCTGGCCGAGTCCAAAGGGACCGATGCGGTTCGGACCATGGCGGTCCTGCCACAAGCCCAGCAGGCGCCGTTCCAGCCAGATCATCCATGCTGCGGTGACGACCAGGCCCAGCAGGATCACCACGGCCTGCGCACACTTCCACAGGATGGCGATCAGCCCCGGCGTGAGGCAGTCGAACATGATCAGCCCCCCCTCACGACAACAGCCGTGCCGTCGACGAAGAACGGAATGCCGGCTGCGCCGGCGGGCAGGCCCACGCAGCCGGCCGGCAGCGTGTCGCTCAACCGCACCGGCAGCACCAGCGACTGACCTTCCAGTTCCAGCCGCGCCTCCCCCAGGACGCCCAGCCGGGCGGCATCAACGGCATTGAGCGTCGCGCACGCCGCGCCGGCGCGCTCACGGATCGGCAGCGCACGCTGCGAAAGTTCTTCGGTGCCGAAATGCTGGCGCAAGGTCTGCAAGCGCAGCACGCCCTCCCGCGCCGGCACGGTGGTGCGGACAGCGAAGTACGGAAGGCCGGCGCCCGCGACAAACAGGGGGACCCCGGCGTCACCGCCACGCAGGTGCCCGCCGACCTCGTCCTGGAACTTGTTCCAGGCGGAAGGGCTGTTCCAGCCGGGCGACCAGGCAAATGGCGTCAGCGCCGATGGGCGATCCTGGGCGCCGTGACCCTGGTAGCCCTCCATCGAGAATGACAGCGCGGTGTCGGCGTCCTGAGGCTGGCGTATCTCGCTGACCGACTGATGGGCGCGCATCGCCGTGCGGCCGGAGTAACGATGCGGCTCGCGGGCGATCTTCTGGCCATTGATGCGGAACCCGGCCAGCGGCGCGGCGCCGACGATGCCGGCGAGTGCCGGCAGGTCGGCAGCGCAGGCCGCCGTAACCTCGTCGAGCCCATGCCAGGCCGCACCGCCTATTTGCGCGATCCAGCGCCAGGACTCGCTGACCGCGCTGCGCGCGTCGTAGTAGGCCGGATCGAAGACCTGGAAATGGCGCTGCGCACGGCCCTCGAAATTGACAAAGGTGCCATCGCCTTCGAAGACGGTGGCTGCCGGCAGCACCAGGTGCGCAGCCGCCGTCGTGGCCGTGGCCTGATGATCGAGGACGATGACGCGCGCCTTGCCACCGCCCAGTGCGGCATCGACGGTGGCTTTCGGGGCACGCCGGTAGAGATCGTTCTCGAGCACGATGACGGCATCGGCTTCGCCGTCCGCCAGGCGCTGCAACGCGAAATCCAACGCCGGCGCGTTGAGCATCGCAAGGCCCAGGCTGTTGGCTTCGGCCACCGCCAGCGACAGTCGTGTCGCAGCATTGCGCCGATGCAATGCTGCCGCCACGTTGGCGGCGGCCTCCAGCACGGCAGAGGAGCCGCACCCGGTTCCGGACACCACGACCGGGCGCTGCGCCGCCAGCAGGCCGTCAGCGATGCGCTGCGCCCGCGCCGCGGTCTCCGCATCGAGATCCGGTACGGCGGGCGCCGCAGCATCCAGGCAGTGTGCGACGGCAAACCCGAGACGCGCCAGCGCCTCCGGCGTCGCACGACAGGTTTCGCGCGCGATGTCATCCAGCCGCGTCGCCTCGACGCTGGCGATGAAGACGGGATTGAGGTCACGCTGTACCAGGTCGGCCAGCGCGATCACCTGCCATTCCGGCACGTTCTTCTGCGCGCCCAGATCGCGGGCCTTGCCGCGCGCCGTCTGGCGCAGCGCCAGCGCCACCCGTGGCGCGGTGCTGGTGACATCCTCGCCGAGCACCAGCGCGGCATCGGCCGCCTCGATTGTGCGCAAGTCTGCAGCCGGCACGGCGCCTTCGCGCAGGAGCTTCAGCACCAGCGCGTCGAGCTGTGCCTCGGCAGCGCCGATACCACTGTAGAAATGATCGGCGCCCACCCGCGCACGCAGCGCGTAATTGGCCTCCAGCGACGCACGCGGTGAGCCAATGCCAATCAGCCGGCGCGCATCGGTGACCAGGATGCGGGCCTGTTCGAGGGCAACATCGGATTCAATCTTGCCCAGTGCGCCGTCACGCCGCAGCAGCGGCTGGCGCGGGCGCTTCTTGTCATTGGTGTAGCCGTAACCGAAACGGCCCCGGTCGCACAGGAAGTAGCCATTGAGATCGCCGTGGTAGCGGTTCTCGATGCGACGGATTTCACCATACCGCTCGCCTGGCGAGATGTTGCAGCCGACCGAACAACCGGTGCAGATGCTTGGCGCGTACTGCATGTCCCACTTGCGGTTGTAGCGCTCGCTGTGGGTCTTGTCGGTGAACACACCGGTCGGGCAGACCTCGGTGAGGTTGCCCGAAAACTCCGACTCCAGCGTGCCGTCCTGCGGACGACCGAAGTAGACGTTAGCCGCCGCACCGTACACACCCAGGTCCTTACCGCCGGCATAGTCCTTGTAATACCGCACGCAGCGGTAGCAGGCGATGCAGCGGTTCATCTCGTGGCCGATGAAGGGCCCGAGCTCCTGATTGAGATGCGTGCGCTTGTCGAAGCGATAGCTGCGGCTGTGATGACCGGTCATCACGGTCATGTCCTGCAGGTGACAATGCCCCCCCTCCTCGCAGACCGGGCAGTCGTGCGGGTGATTGGTCATCAGGAACTCGACGACCGCCTCGCGGAAGTCCTTGGCTTCCTGGTCCGCGATGGAGATGTACGTACCGGGCGACGCCGGGGTCATGCACGACATGACGATGCGACCCTGCGTGTCGCCTTCGTCACGATACTGCTTGACCGCGCATTGGCGGCAGGCGCCGACGCTACCCAGCGCCGGGTGCCAGCAGAAATACGGAATATCGAGCCCCAGCGACAGGCAGGCCTGCAGCAGGTTGTCGGCACCGTCGACTTCGTACTGCTTGCCGTCTACGTGAATCGTAGCCATCAAAATGTCCGTCGCCGCAGGCGACGCTCCTGTCCCTCTACCGCGCAGCGGGAGAGGGGGGGGCCGTCCGCGGATGCGGACGGTGGGGTGAGGGCGCGCGCAGCGCGTGTCCGCATCATGCAGATACCTCTGCCGAGGCAACGCCCGCTTCGAATTCGGAACGGAAGAACTTCAACGCCGACTGCAGCGGTTCCATCGCGCCCGGCGCGTGCGCGCAGAACGTGCGGCCGGGGCCGAGCAGGCGTGTCAGGCTTTCCAGTTGGCGGATGTCCTCGACGCGGCCCTGCCCGCGCTCCAGCGACTGCAGCAGGCGCACCGACCACGGCAGTCCGTCGCGGCACGGCGTGCACCAGCCGCAGGACTCGCGCGCGAAGAACTCCTCGAGGTTGCGCACCACCGACACCATGTTCTGGCGGCTGTCGACGACGGTGATCTGACCGGTGCCCATGCGGCTGCCGGCGCGCGCGATCGAGTCGAAGTCCATCGCCAGATCGAGGTGCTCGGGCAGCAGGAAGTCGGTCGACGCACCGCCCGGCAGCCAGGCCTTGATCGACAGCCCGTCCTTCATGCCGCCCGCGTGCACCTCAAAGATCTCGCGCGCGGTCGTGCCGATCGGCAGCTCGTAGACGCCCGGTGTCTTCACACGGCCGGAGGCGCCGTACAGCTTGGTGCCGCCGTCCTTGGACTTGCCCTGCGACAGCGTCTTGAACCACTCGGCGCCGTTGACGACGATCGGCGGCACATTGCACAGCGACTCGACGTTGTTGACGACGGTCGGACGGCCCCACAGGCCGGAAATCTGCGGAAACGGCGGTTTGGCGCGCGGGTTGGCGCGGCGGCCTTCCAGCGAATTGATCAGCGCGGTTTCCTCGCCGCAGATGTAGCGGCCGGCACCGGTGTGGACGTAGACCTCGTAGTCCCACCCCGAGCCCAGGATGTTCTTGCCGAGCAGGCCGGCGGCGCGCGCCTCGGCGATGGCGCGATTGAGGCGCTCGGCCGCCACGACGTACTCGCCGCGCAGGAAAATGTAGCCGGTGCAGGCCTTGATGGCGTAACCCGCGACCGCCATCGCCTCAACCAGCTGATGCGGCGCACCTTCCATCAGCAAGCGGTCCTTGAACGTGCCCGGCTCCATCTCGTCGGCATTGCAGACCAGATACTTGGCACCGGCATCCGGCCCCATCGGCACCAGACTCCACTTCACGCCGGTCGGAAAGCCGGCGCCACCACGACCGCGCAGATTGGCGTCCTTGACGCGCGACTGCACGTCCTGTGGCTGCAGGTCCTTGACCGACTTGCGCAGCGCGACATAACCGCCCGAGGCCTCGTAGGCCTTCAGGTCCTGCGGCTGCGCAACATTGACGCGGGCCGTCAGCGGGTGCGTCAGCAGTTTCTGTTCGAGGCTCATGCGTACTTCGCCAGGATGCGGTCCAGACCGTCCGGTGTCAGGTCGCCGTGCAGGTCATCGTCAATCATCAGCGTCGGGCCTTTGTCACAGGCGCCGAGGCAGCAGATCGGCAGCAGCGTGAAGCGGTGGTCCGGCGTGGTCTGGCCGTAGCGGATGCCGAGCGTCTGCTCCAGCGCGACCCTGATCTCGTCGTACCCGGTCAAGAAACAGGAAATGCTGTCGCAGACCTTGATCACGTGCCGGCCCACCGGCTGACGGAAGATCAGGCTGTAGAACGTGGCAACACCTTCCAGCTCGGCGGCGCTGATGCCGATCAGTGCGGCGATCGGCGCGATCGCCTCGTCCGGCACCCAGCCGCGGCGCTGCTGCACGGCCTTGAGCGCATCGATGCTGGCCGCGCGGCCGTCCGGGTAATGCGTCAGCGCGTGTTCGATATCGTGGCGTTCTTCGTCGCTGAGCACGAAGGCAGCCGCGGCCGGCGCCTTCGGCGCGGACTGCGCGACGAGATCGGCAAGCTTGATGACGGGCTCTGAAGTCGAGGCCATGTCAGCGGTCCACGTCGGCCATGACGAAATCGATGGAGGCGATGTACGCGATCAGGTCCGGCACCATCTGGCCGCGGATCGCGCTGGGAATCTGCTGCAGGTGCGCGAAGCTGGGCGTGCGGATGCGGGTACGGTAGCTGGCCGTGCTGCCGTCGCTGGTCAGGTAGTAGCTGTTGATGCCCTTGGTCGCTTCAACCATCTGGAAGGTTTCGCCGGCGGGCATCACCGGCCCCCAGGTCACGCCGAGGAAGTGGGTGATCAGCGTCTCGATGTCCTTGAGCGTGCGTTCCTTCGGCGGCGGACAGGTCAGCGGATGATCCGCCTTGTAGGGACCGCTCGGCATGTTATCGAGGCACTGGCGGATGATGCGCACCGACTGCCGCATTTCCTCGACGCGCACCAGCGCGCGGTCGTAGACATCACCGTTGGACGCGGTCGGCACTTCGAAATCGAAATTCTCGTAGCCCGAGTAGGGCCGCGCCTTGCGCAGGTCGTAGTTGCAGCCGGTTGCGCGCAAACCCGGCCCGGTCACGCCCCAGTCGATGGCCTCGGCCGTGCCGTAAGCGGCCACCTTGCGCGAGCGGCCGACGAGGATCCCGTTCTCCAGCGCCGCCTTCTGGTATTCGTCCAGGCGCTTGGGCAGGTAATCGCAGAAATCCCGCACCAGCTTGTCCCAGCCCTGCGGCAGGTCATGGGCAACGCCGCCGATGCGGAACCAGGCCGGATGCATGCGAAACCCGGTGATCGCCTCGATCACGTCGTAGGCCTTCTGTCGATCGACAAACATGTAGAACACCGGCGACATCGCGCCGACGTCCTGGCAGTAGGTGCCGTAGAACAGCAGGTGCGAGGTGATGCGGAAGAACTCGCACAGCATCACGCGGATCGTCTTGACGCGATCCGGCACCTCGATACCGGCCAGCCTCTCCAGCGCCATCACGTACGGCAGGTTGTTCATCACCCCGCCGAGATAGTCGATGCGGTCCGTGTAGGGGATATAGGTGTGCCAGGACTGGCGCTCACCCATCTTCTCGGCACCGCGATGGTGGTAGCCGATGTCTGGCACGCAATCGACGATCTCCTCGCCGTCGAGCTGCAGCACGATGCGGAAGGCCCCGTGGGCAGAAGGATGGTTGGGTCCGAGATTCAGGAACATGAAGTCCTGCTCGTCGGTCCCGCGCTTCATGCCCCATTCCTCGGGCTTGAACAGCAGCGCATCCTGATCCAGGTCCTGGCGCATCTGATCGAGCACGAAGGGATCAAACTCGGTCGCCCGTGCCGGATGGTCCTTGCGCAGCGGATGGCCTTCCCAGCGCGGCGGCAGCATGATGCGTCGCAGGTTCGGATGGCCGTCAAAGACGATGCCGAACAGGTCCCAGACTTCGCGCTCGTACCAGTTGGCGTTGATGAAAATCGACACGCAGCTCGGCAGATGCGGCGGCGCGCTCAGTTCAGGCCCCTGCAGGGCGACCTTGAGGCGCACGTCACCATGGCCCCGCGTGGCGATATCACGATCAATCGAGAGCAGGTGATAGACCACCGTGAAGTCAGCCGCCGGCAGACCGGCGCGATACTTGCGCAGGCGCTCGTCGACCGCCGTGAGGTCGTAGAGCATGCGGTAGGGCTGCGGAACGCCGGTCTTCAGATAGCGCAGGACTTCGAGAATGCGGCCGGACTCGACCCACAGCGTCGGCACGCCGTCAGCGGTCATCTGGCGCTGGAACGCCCCCTCTCCAAAACGGGCTACCAGCTCACGGATGACCTCGGGAGTCGATGCGGGCGGATTCAGCGGCTGATCGTCGGCCACGGTCGGGAAACCCTCAGACCTGGTCCGGCGTGCGCAAGGTCGTCTGCGCACGGCGCTCGGGCGCCTTGGTTTCACGCATCGACTTCAGGTCCGCCTTGTAGATGCCCTGGTCCCCCACGACCCAGGAGAGCGGCCGACGCTCCTTGCCGATCGATTCCTGCAGCAGGTTCAGCCCCTGCAGGAAGGCTTCGGGGCGCGGCGGGCAGCCGGGAATGTAGACATCCACCGGCAGGAACTTGTCGACGCCCTGAACGACAGAGTAAATGTCATACATGCCACCGGAATTGGCGCAGGAGCCCATGCTGATCACCCACTTGGGTTCCAGCATCTGCTCGTAGAGGCGCTGCACGACCGGCGCCATCTTCATGAAGCAGGTGCCGGCAATCACGATCAGGTCGGCCTGCCGTGGCGAGGCGCGGATCACCTCGGCGCCGAAGCGCGCCACGTCATGGGTGGGCGTGAATGCGGTCGCCATTTCGACGTAGCAGCACGACAGGCCGAAGTTGTAGGGCCAGATCGAGTTCTTGCGGCCCCAGTTGACCGCACCATGCAGCATGTCCTCGAGCTTGCCGAGGAAGATGTTGCGGTGGACCTGCTGCTCCAGCGGGTCCCCGACCGTCTCGCGCTCCTGCATCGGATAGCGCTGCGCGTTCGGGTCGATACGGGTCAGGGTGTATTCCATGGCTGGCTCGGAGGCTGGCGACGTGGGGGGCGAGCGTCAGTGAGACGGGGCCTTGGCCGCGCGCTGCGCCTTGCGGGCCGCGCGAGGGTCACTGAGCGGATCCTTGCGGGTTTGCGGCGCCCATTCCAGCGCACCGATCTTCCACAGGTACACCAGGCTGGCGGTCAGGATGAAAATGAAGATGAAGGCTTCGATGAGCCCCGGCCAGCCGGACTCGCGAACCGAGATCGACCAGGCAAACAGGAACACCGCTTCCAGATCGAAGATCACGAAGAACATCGCGACCTGATAGAACTTGGCGGAAATCCGGATCTGCGCGCTGCCGGCCCCGACAACGCCGGATTCGAACGGCTCGTTCTTGGCGCGGCCCCAGGCTCGACCGCCCAGTAGCCATGACAGCCCCAGCATCAGACCGATCAGCCCGAATACCGCCACCACGTAGACGATCAACGCCCAGGTGTCTGCGGTCCAGGTCTCGACAGGCGCCATTACGGGTCTCGACACTCAGATGAAAAAGGAGGATCGCCACCCACCGTTGGATGGCGATCGTTCGATGGCACAGAATTGTATATGAGCGGCAGGCCGACTGCGGTCGGCGCAGTGACTATTTTCGACGTATCGAGGCGCTCAATGTCCGGAATGTGTCTCCGGAGCCGCCGTCGCGCCCTCCACGGGTCCGGCGACCGGATGGGGATGCCAGCCGAGGGCGAACAACAACACCGCGAAGCCGACGACATAGCCGAGTACCACATGCCAGCCGCGTGTGATCCAGCCGCCGACCGATTTGGCCTGCGGGAAGATGTTGGAAAGCGCCACACCGGCGGAGGAGCCAAACCACATCATCGATCCGCCAAAGCCCACCGCATAGGCCAACACCCCCCAATCGTACCCGCCCTGGTCGATCGCGAGCTTGGTCAGCGGGATGTTGTCGAACACCGCCGACACGAAGCCCAACCCCAGCGCCGTCACCCACGAAGGATCCGGCAACGTCTCGACCGGCATCAGCGAGGCACAGGTCACCAGCGTGATCAGGAACAGACTGCCCTTGATGGACGCCGGAATGACCTTCCAGTCGGTCTGCGTGAACAATGCAGCGACCACAATCGCCGCCCAGACGCCAACCGCCGGGAAATCCAGCAGCACATTGGTCGCAATCGCCCCAACCAGGATCAGTGCCACGGCAAGCACTCGCGACCAGGCGATGCGAACGCCCGGTTTGGCATCCTTCTGGATCGGCTGGTAGGCGTGCTGCTGGCGCGCCGCGATCAGGCCGAAGATCACCAGCGCTGGCACCGCCGCCACGTAGGCGTGCAGGACGTCGGTCCAAGACACGCCGGCGATCCACATCATGGTGGTCGTCGTGTCGCCCACCACTGAACCGGCACCTCCGGCATTGCTGGCGGCGACAATTGCCGCCAGAAATCCGATATCGAGCCTTCCCTTGTAGACGTGCATTGCCACCGTACCGCCGATCATCGCGGCGGCAATATTGTCGAGAAACGACGACATCACGAAGACCAGGCACAGCAGCACAAAGCCCCCCTTCCAGTCGTCCGGCAGCCAGTTCGGCAACAGCTCCGGGATTTCGGACTGCTCGAAGTGCCGCGCCAGTACTGCAAAGCCCAGCAGCAGGCCCAGCAGATTGATCAGAATCTGCGCCTCATGGTGCAGGTGCGAGACGAGGTCGAATTCGCTGACGTTCAGGAATTTGAGCGCCAGGATCGCCACCAGCCCGGTCAGCGCAACCTCCAGCGTGCGGTGGTGGAAAAGCGCAACGCCCAGCAGCGTCAGCGCAAACAGCAGGAACTCCGCCCGAACCCCGGCCAGGGTCGGTGCATTGCCGGCACCCAGTCCCGTTGCCACCGCTATCACCGCCGCCATCGCGGCCACACCGACACCGGCCAGAACTTGCTGCTTCATTCCATCCCCCTGAATTTAAGGCGCGCAAGTCTTCCAGCCGGCCCGTCGACACGCAAGTTGAGGACGCTTGGCTGACGCCTCCACCGGTTTGACGCTCGACGCCGCGGCGTTATATAGAACCTGCCAGCCCTTCCAAAAAAGAAACGTCCGCGATGCCGCCGATTCTCGGCCTTGCCGCGACGCTGTCGGCCTTCTGGCTGCTGCTGTCGGGCCACTACACGCCCCTGCTGCTGGGCTTCGGCGCCGCCTCCGTCGGGCTGGTGCTGTGGCTGTCGCGGCGCATGGCCCTCGTGGACCATGAGGCCCATCACCTGAAGTTCGGGTGGCGCGTGCCGGCCTACTGGGGCTGGCTGGCGCGGGAGATCCTGATTTCAAGCTGGGACATCACGCGACGTGTGATCCGGGGCGGATCGCAGCTCGACCCGGTGCTGTACCGCCTCGAGACCCCCGGACTCTCGGACGTCGCGCTGGTCACCTATGCCAACTCGCTGACCCTGACCCCCGGCACCCTCGCGGTGGATGTGGAGCACGATCACATGAACGTGCATGCGCTGCACCCGGAACTGATGGCCGGTGTCGCGACCGATACGATGGGCGCACGCGTGCGCGTGCTGGAGCTGGACTGATGTGGCTGGGCCTGACGCTGGCGGTGCTGGCGACGATGGCGATGGCGCTGGCGCGGGCATTGCTGGGGCCGACGCTGTACGACCGCATCCTGGCGATCAACATGTTCGGCACCAAAACCGTCCTGTTCATCGCGGTGGCGGGCTTCATGGCCGGTCGCCCGGAGTTTCTCGATATCGCGCTCAGCTACGCCCTGATCAACTTCATCAGTACGGTCGCGGTGCTGCGGCTGAGCCACGCCCGGGAATCCGGGGCGGATGACCCGATTCAAGGAGACGATCTGTGACGATGGCCCTGACCGTCACCAGTTGGGCCCTGCTGATCGCCGGCGCCGGTTTTGCGCTGATCGGTGCCGTGGGCCTGTTCCGGCTGCCCGACTTCTACGCTCGCACGCATGCGGCTGGCATCACCGACTCCGCAGGCGCAGCGCTGATGCTGCTGGGCCTGTTGCTGCAGGCCGAGAGCCTCGCCGTGGCGGTGCGACTGCTTCTGATCCTCCTGTTCCTGCTGTTCACCAGCCCGGCGGCGGCCCACGCGCTGGCGCACGCCGCGTTCGGCGATGGCATCAAGCCGCTGCTCGGCCGCAGCAAGACATCGCGGCCATGAGCAGCTTTCTGCTAATCAATGGATTGCTGTTCACGATCCTGATCGTCAGCGCGCTCGGGATCGCACGCGTCCGCAACCTGTACGCGGCCGCGATGCTGTCCGGACTTTTCAGCCTCAGCAGCGCCAGCCTCTTCGTGTTGCAGGATGCTGTCGATGTGGCTTTCACTGAAGCCGCGGTCGGCGCCGGCATCAGCACGGTGCTGTTTCTCTCTGCGTTCGCGCTGACCGGCGCGGATCAGGTGGCGCGTCGCTCGCCCCGCCGGCTGCCGGCACTGATCACGGTGATCGCCACCGGCGCGCTGCTGGTCTACGCGGCGCTCGACCTGCCGCGCTTCGCCGATCCGGCGACGCCGGTGCAGCAGCACCCGGTCACCGAACGCTTCCTGCACATCTCGCCACAGGAAATCGGCCTGCCCAATGTCGTGACCTCGGTGCTCGCCAGCTATCGCGGCTATGACACGCTCGGCGAGGTCGCCGTGATCTTCACCGCCGGCACCGCGGTGCTGATGCTGCTCGGACGGCTGCGTGCCGGGACGCCCTCAACCGGCAATGCCGTCGTCAGCCTCCGGGAACGCAGTCGCGTCCTGCGCGTGATCACCAAACTGCTGATGCCATTCATCCTGCTGTTCGCACTCTACGTGCAGTTTCATGGTGACTTCGGACCCGGCGGCGGCTTTCAGGCCGGCGTGATCTTCGCGGCTGGCGTTCTGCTCTACGCGCTGGTCTACGGTCTGGGCGCCGCCCGCGAGGCGGTCAGCCCGCGGGTACTGCGCCTGCTGCTACCCGGCGGTCTGCTGCTCTACGCAGGCGTGGGCGTCGTCACAGTGCTGTGCGGCGGCGCGTTTCTCGATTACAACGCCTTGTCCCCGGACGATCCACGGCACGGACAGCACGTGGGCATCCTGCTGATCGAAGCCGGGGTGGGCATCACCGTCGCCGCCGCGATGATCCTGCTGTTCTACGCTTTCGCGGGACGCGGCCGCGCATGATGATGGCCGACCACCTTCCCTATGCCATGGCCGTTGTGCTGATGATGATCGGGCTGTACATCGTCATAGCCGACGCGCATCTGGTGAAGAAGCTGCTCGGCCTCAGCGTGTTCCAGATGGCTGTCTTCATGCTTTACATCAGCCTGGGCAAGGTGCAGGGCGGCACGGCGCCAATCCTGGACCCGGCGATCAGCGTCTATTCGCATCCGCTGCCGCATGTGCTAATCCTGACGGCGATCGTCGTCGGCGTGGCCACCACCGCCCTCGGTCTGGCGTTGGTGGTCCGCATTCACGAGGCCTACGGCACCTCCGATGAAGATGAGGCGCTGACCCTCGACCGCAAGCTCGACGCGCCATGATCCAGCACCTCCCCGTCCTGCAGGTGCTGATCCCGCTGCTCGCCGCACCGCTGTGCGTGCTGCTGCGACGGCCGCTCGCGGCCTGGGCCTGTTTCAGTCTCGCCAGCGCCGCGGCATTCGCCTGCGCGATCGCGCTGCTGCACACCGTCAGCACACAGGGGCCACTGAGCTATGCGATGGGCAACTGGCCGGCGCCGTTCGGCATCGTTTACGTCATCGATGCCGCCAATGCCTGGATGCTGGTACTGGTGGCCGGCGCCGCGCTGGCCACTGCGATCTATGCGCGCGTCAGTGTCGCGGCCGAGATCGAGGCGCGGCGCATTTATCTGTACTACGCCTGTCTGTGCCTGTGCCTGACCGGCCTGCTGGGCATCGTCGCCACCGGCGACGCCTTCAACGTCTTCGTGTTCCTGGAAATCTCCTCGCTGTCGTCCTACGCGCTGATCGCGATGGGCCGCCATCGTCGCGCCCTGCTGTCGGCCTTCCAGTATCTGATCGTCGGCACCATCGGCGGTACCTTCCTGCTGATCGGCATCGGCCTGGCCTATGCGCTGACCGGCACGCTGAACATGGCCGACCTGCAGGCACGCCTGCCGGACGCCGACAACCGCGCGCTGGTCGCCGCCCTCGCCTTCGTCGGCATCGGCCTGTCGATCAAGATGGCCCTGGTACCGCTGCATGCCTGGCTGCCGGGCGCCTACAGCGAAGCGCCGAGCGCGGCGAGCCTGTTTCTGGCGGCCTGCGGCACCAAGGTGGCGGTGTATGCCCTGCTGCGCTTCCTGTTCAGCGCGTTCGGCGTCGAACGCAGTTTCGAGGCCTTGCCGCTGACCGAGATCGGGCTGCTGCTGGGCAGCCTGGCGATGCTGGTAGGCGCCGCCATGGCCTGCCTGCAGACCGATCTCAAGCGTCTGCTGGCCTGGTCGAGCATCGGCCAGATCGGATACATCGTCGCGGGCTTCAGCCTCGCGACCCCTGACGGCCTCAGCGCGAGCTTCCTGCATCTGCTCAACCATGCCGTCATCAAGGCCGCACTGTTCGCGCTGGCCGGCCTGCTATTGCTGCGACTCGGCAGCACCCGTCTCGAGGCGCTCGCGGGGTTGCGGCAGCGCCTGCCGCTGGTTTTTGCGGCACTGCTGCTCGCCGGTCTGGGCCTGGTCGGCATGCCACTGACGGCCGGCTTCGTCAGCAAGTGGGCCCTGGTGCAGGCGCTCATCGCCCAGGCGCAGTGGGCTGTCGTGGCGGCGGTGCTGATCAGCTCGCTGCTGGCCGTCGTCTATGTGGGCCGGATCATCGAGGTGGCCTGGTTCCGCCCCCCGCCTGCGGAATCGCGGCCCGCCCGCTCAGCACCCCTGTCGATGCAGGCCGTGATCTGGACACTGGTGCTGCTCAGTCTGTGGCTCGGGCTCGATAGCGAAGCGCCGGCGCGACTCGCCGGCGGCGCCGCGGACGCGCTGCTGGGAGGCGCGCGATGAGCCTCGCATTGCCTGCCGCCTGGATCGTCTTTGACCGTGCCTGGGCGTTGCCGCTGGCGGTCCTGCTGCCGCTGCTGGTCGCGGTGCTGTTGCCGCTGCTGCGCCACCGGCCGAATGCGCGCGAGGCGGTGACGCTGGCCGGCGGACTGCTGCTCGCGCTGGGGGCCGCCCTGTTGTGGACGCAGGCACAGACGCCGCTGCGCTTTTCATTGTGGACCTGGCTGCCGGGCCTCGAACTGGCGTTCGAACTCGAACCGCTGGGGCTGATCTTCGCCAGCGTCGCCGCCTGCCTGTGGCCGGTGACGTCGTTGTATGCCATCGGCTACCTGCGCAGTACCGAAGAGCAGCAGCAGACCCGCTTCTATGTCTGCTTCGCGGTCGCCATCGCCGCCGCGATGGGCATTGCCTTTGCCGCCAACGGCATCACGCTGTTCCTGTTCTACGAGGTGCTGACGCTGGCCACCTGGCCGCTGGTTGCACACAAGAACACGCCGGAGGCCCAGCGCGGTGCGCGCATCTACCTCGCCACGCTGCTGCTGACGTCAATCGGCCTGTTCCTGCCAGCGCTGATCTGGACCTATGCGCTGACGGGTACCACCGACTTCCGCGATGGCGGCATCCTCGCCGGCCACGCGGGGCCGGGCACGCTCGCCGTGCTCTATGCGCTATTCCTGTTCGGCATCGGCAAGGCCGCACTGATGCCCGTGCATCGCTGGCTGCCAGCGGCGATGGTGGCGCCGACGCCGGTCAGCGCGCTGCTGCACGCCGTCGCCGTGGTCAAGGCGGGCGTCTTCACGGTCCTCAAGGTCACGATCTATCTGTTCGGCCTCGATACGCTGGAAGTCGGCGGCGCGGCCACGCCCATGATCTGGGTGTCCGCGTTTACGATTGTCGCCGCCTCGGTCATTGCCGTGCGCCAGGACAACCTCAAGGCGCGGCTCGCCTACTCGACGGTCAGTCAGCTGAGCTACATCGTGCTCGGGGCCGCACTTGCCGTGCCGGACGCGGTGCTGGAAGGCGCGCTGCACATCGTCACGCATGCGGCAGGCAAGATCACCTTGTTCTTCTGCGCGGGCGCGATCTATGTCGCCGCACACCGGACCAACGTCAGCGAGCTCGACGGACTCGGTCCGCGCATGCCCTTTACCTTTGCCGCTTTCAGCATCGCGGCCATGTCGATCATCGGCCTGCCCCCACTGGCCGGCAGCTGGGACAAGTTCCTGCTGATGGAGGGCGCCGTCGACGCTGGCTGGCCGGTGCTGATGGGCGTGCTGCTGGCCAGCTCGCTGCTGGGCATCGCCTATCTCGCACCGATTCCGGTGCGCGCGTTCCTGATGCCGGAGCGCGGCGCGCCGGCTGCGGCGGACGACCCCTCGGGCGAGGCCCCAGTCGTCCGGCGACCGCGCATCGAGGAAGCGCCATGGACCTGCGTGGTGCCGCTGTGTTTCACCGCAGCGGCCTGCCTGGTGCTGTTCTTCTTCGAAGACCACCTGCTGACGCCGCTGGCGGCGCGCCTGGGAGCCCCATGACCTCCGATCGCCCGCGCTGGCTCGATCGCCCCCGCAATGTGACCTATCTGGTCTACGTGCTGTACGCAGCCTGCGCGACCTTGTTGCTGGCCGAGCTGGGGATCGACAAGCAAGCCCACTTCGCCTTCGAGAACCGGTTCGGCTTCTATGCCGCGTTCGGGTTCGGCGCCTATGTCGTGATCGTCTTGGCGGCCAAAGGGTTGCGGCATTTGATCCGGCGCCCCGAGGACTACTACGAGGCGCGCGACACGCGGAAGCCGCCGCCATGAACGAGATTCTGCTCAATCCGGCGATGGTGCTGATTCTCGGCAGCCTGGTGCTGCCGTTTTTGCGCGACTGGCCGCGGCGCCTGTTCATGCTCGCCCTGCCGGTCGCCAGCCTGGTGCTGTTGTGCAGCCTGCCCATGGGCGCGGCAGGCGAAGTCGACGTCTTCGGTCTGCACCTGGAGACGGTGCGCCTGGACCGACTGTCGTTCATCTTCGGCCTGATTTTTCATGTCGCCGCGATCCTCGCGGTGATCTACGCCTGGCACCTCCGCGATGTGCTGCAGCATGTCGCTAGCCTGATTTACGCCGGTGCCGCGATCGGTGCCGTGCTGGCGGGCGACCTGATCACGCTGGTGATTTACTGGGAGCTCACCGCGCTGTCATCGGTATTCCTGATCTGGGCACGGCGCACCGAGCGCGCATACCGCGTCGGCATGCGCTATCTGATCGTGCAGGTTGCCTCCGGCGTGATCCTGCTGGCCGGTGTCGCCTGGCGCCACGCCAAGACCGGCAGCATCGACTTCGAGCTGATGACGCTCGTCGAGCCGGGCGCCTGGCTGATCCTGCTCGGCTTCGGCATCAAGTGCGCATTCCCCTTCCTGCACAACTGGCTGCAGGACGCCTATCCAGAGGCCACCGTCACCGGCACCGTCGTGCTGTCGGCGTTCACCACCAAGCTCGCGGTCTATGCCCTGGCCCGCGGCTTCGCGGGGACCGAGATGCTGATCTGGATCGGCGCGGCGATGACCGCCTTTCCGATTTTCTTCGCCGTGATCGAGAACGATCTGCGCCGCGTGCTGGCCTACAGCCTCAACAATCAGCTCGGCTTCATGGTCTGCGGCATCGGCATCGGCACCGAACTCGCACTCAACGGCGCTGCGGCACACGCCTTCGCGCATATCCTCTACAAGTCGCTGCTGTTCATGTCGATGGGCGCGGTGCTGTATCGGGTGGGCACGATCAAGGCCTCGGAACTGGGAGGCCTCTACAAATCGATGCCGTGGACCACGGCGTTCTGCATTATCGGCGCCGCGTCGATCTCCTCGTTTCCACTGCTGTCGGGCTTTGTCACCAAGTCGATGATCCTGACCGCCGTGGCGCAGGAGCACCTGTGGGCGATCTGGCTGGTGTTGCTGTTCGCCTCGGCGGGCGTGCTGGATCACTCCGGCATCAAGATCCCGTTCTTCGCCTTCTTCGCCCACGATTCCGGCAAACGGTGCGCCGAGGCGCCACCGAACATGCTGATCGCGATGGGTCTGACGGCCGCGCTGTGCATCGGCATCGGGGTCTACCCGCAGCCGCTGTACGCCCTGCTGCCCCATGCCGTCGATTACCAGGCCTACACCCGCGCGCACGTGCTCACCCAGCTGCAGCTACTGCTGTTCGCGATGGCCGCGTTTGCCGTGTTGTACCGACGCGGCTGGTATCCGCCGGAGATCCCTTCACTCAACCTCGACAGCGACTGGATCTACCGCCGCTTCCTGCCGGAGGCCGGTTCCAGTGCCCTGAGGCTCGCCGCGAGCCTGCAGGATCGTGGTCAGCGCCTCGGCCGGCGCCTGTGGCAGACGGGGTTGCGGCACGCCGGCGTCGATCGCGGGACCAGGCTCTCGGCCACCTGGGCCAGCGGCACCATGGTGTGGTGGATCGTGGCGGTGCTCGGCGCACTGCTGCTGGTGACATTGCCGTTCTGAGTCGGCGGCCGCTCAAACGATCCGCGGTTGCTTCTTGCGTCCGGAATGCGCCTTGCGCGCGCTGCGAATGTTGCGCGCCACGCCGGCTGCCGTCTCCGGCGCATCGAAGCGCGCCAGATGAAACGTCGCATCACCTTCGTGCACCAGCGGCAAGGACGCGCGTCCCACCAAGACCCCATGAGCGGTGGCGGCCACCGGCGTTTCCATCTCGCCGAGCGGATCCCCGATCACGCCCAGCACCTGGCCCTTGCGCACCTCCTCGCCCAGCGCGACCTGTGCACGCAGGATGCCGCTTGCGGGGGCGCGCACCCAGGTGCTGGACTTGGCCACGACCGGCGCCGGCAGCCGTGGCACCCGCGCAGGCGCCGGCAGCATCTTCAGGGCGCTCAGGACGTTGAGGATGCCGCGCACGCCGATGCGGATGGCCAGTTCATCGAAGCGCAGGGCCTCGCCGGATTCGTAGAGCAGCACCGGGATGCCACGCTCGGTGGTGTACTGGCGCAGCGTGCCCGCTGTCGGGGTCGAGTTCAGCAGCAGCGGCACGCCAAAGGCCTGCGCCAGGCGCAGGTTCTCCGGGTTGGACAGATCGGCGCGGATATGCGGCAGATTCGGCCGATGGATGGCGCCGGTGTGCAGATCGATCCCGTAATCGGCACGACCCACGATCTCCTTTAGGAACAGATGGGCGAGACGCGCAGCCAGCGAGCCGGTCTCACTGCCCGGAAAACTGCGGTTGAGGTCGCGGCGATCCGGCAGGTATCGGGATTGATGCAGGAACGCCAGCGTATTGACCACCGGCACGGCGAGCAGCGTGCCGCTGAGGCGCTTCAGCGCCGGCAGCATCAGCAACCGCCTCAGGATCTCGACCCCGATGATCTCGTCGCCGTGCAACGCGGCGCTGATGAACAGCGTCGGCCCTGGCGCACGGCCACGCATCACGCGAACGGGCAACGTCACCGGGGTGTTGGTGTAGAGATTGGCAACCGGAATCTGCAGGCTGCGGGTTTCCCCCGGGCGGACCTTCAGCCCCCCGATCTCGAAGTGTTCTGCCCGTGACATCAGCCGCGACCCTTGGTTCGGGTCCGGCCCGGCTTGGCATTGCGCTCGATGAACCGGATGATGCCGGCCGCGATGTCCTTGCCTGAACAGTCCTCGATGCCTTCGAGGCCCGGGGAGGAGTTGACCTCCATGACCATCGGCCCTCGCTTCGTGCGCAGCAGATCCACGCCGGCGAGGTTGAGGCCCATGATGCGCGCCGCTTTCAGCGCGGTTGCCCGTTCCTGCGGCGTGATGCGAATCGACTGCGCGCTGCCGCCGCGATGCAGGTTGGAGCGGAACTCGCCCGGCTTGGCCGTGCGCAGCATGCTGGCAACGACCTGGTCGCCGACGACGAAACACCGGATGTCGGTACCGCGTGCCTCCTCGATGAATTCCTGCACCAGAAAGTACGCATCGAGTTCCCGGAAGGCATCGATCACCGACTCGGCTGCCTTGTCGGTCTCCGCCAGCACCACGCCCTGACCCTGCGTGCCCTCGATCAGCTTGATCACCATCGGCGCGCCACCGATCAGCTCGATCAGCCCAACCGTATCGTCCGGTGCATGCGCGAAGCCCGTACACGGCAAGCCCACGCCCTTGCGCGCCAGCAATTGCAGCGCGCGCAGCTTGTCGCGCGCACGCGTGATCGCCACCGATTCATTGAGGCTGTAGACCCCTTGCATCTCGAACTGCCGTACCACTGCAGTGCCGTAGAACGTGACCGACGCACCGATACGCGGAATCACCGCGTCGAAACCCTCCAGACGCTTGCCGCGATACCAGATTTCCGGTTTGTGCGGCGCGATGTTCATGACACAGCGCAGCACATCGATCACCTTGACCTGGTGACCACGCGCCTCCGCCGCCTCGATCAGACGACGGGTCGAGTACAGGCTGCGGTTGCGGGACAGCAGGGCAATCTTCATCGGAGCAGGGGTGTCGGCTTTTTGCCAAGATAGCTGGCCGACGGATCGACCACAAAGCGATTCGCCAGGGCAGTGCGACCCAGCAGCATGCGGAAGCTCAGATTGTCGCGCGCCGACAGCGACAGTTCGATGTCGTAGTGCAGTCCGGCCAGTGCCATCGGCGTGCGGATGAAGGGGCGCAGTTCGCGGCGTCCGCCCGAGTCGGTCACCCACCGCTCGTCGATCATTGCCGCCTCGCACCACAACTCACGCGATTCGCGCTGCAGGGGATGCACGCCGAAACGCACGCGCGCATTGGGCAACTGCTCGATCGCGAAGGCATGTAGGGCAGAGGAGCGTGCCCCGGTATCGACCTTGGCCTTGATGCGACGAATACCGAGCTCCGGCAGCGACACCCACTCGCGCCATCCCAACGCCATCATCGATTCATCCGGCTTCGACACGCGAACCTCCTCCCGATGTCCGCAGCATAGGGCCAGGCCCTGCGTCGGGTCACTTTTCCCAGTGAGGCAGCCCGCAGGCGGGCCTATACTGATCGCAACCATCGTGGAGGATCGCCATGAGCGCAGCCAAGGATTATCGGACTCTCGCCGAGTTTTACCCCTATTACCTGCAGGAGCATTCCAACCGCACCTGCCGCCGCCTGCACTTCATCGGCAGCAGCCTGGGCATCGTGCTGGCCCTGA